>CAINXK010000476.1 GCA_903854805.1 uncultured Anaerolineae bacterium | reverse complement strand
TGTCTGTTTTCGCCATTCTTCTCATTGCAATCATGGTTGTAGCTACTGTTTATGCCCTTTATACCCTTACGAAACATTAAATACTCACGCCGATATTTAGCCGAACTCAAAGTTGGCGTTTTATCATGAGTATAATTCCCAATCGAAAACAACCCGTTGTGCGCAGGTGCTTAGTGCCCCCCTGTGCATAATAGCCAGATCACCCCAATGATAATGACTTTACCGATGCCAGACGTAGATTGGGCGTTTCCTTGATGACGTCTACATGCAAACGTATCCAGTCTTCCCTGGAATATCTGACACCCGTTGAGTTTGAAACCGCCAGACGGTTAGCTCAACCAGATCAGACCGCCCGTTGAAACCCAGATCAGCGCGGCGCACGCGCCATCATCATGCAGACCGAACTTGGCCTTGGCTTGAACCAGTAGATCGTGAGTTTGAAAAACTCGGCTATGATATCGAAAGCCGAATTCCTGGCACCGGCAGCCTGCGCTTAATCGAGGTCAAAGGCCGCGTATCTGGTGCGGATGCGATCACTGTCACCCCAATGAGATTCTGTACTCGCTCAATCAGCCGGATGCTTTCATCCTGGCAATTGTCGAGTTTCGCCCGAATGACACTCACATCGTACATTACTTGCGCCGCCCCTTCCAGCGTGAGCCGGATTTTGGCGTAACCAGTCTCAATTACAATTTTGCCCATCTACTGGCGCGAGCCGGAAAGCCAGCCTGAAATATGTTAGAAAAACCCATCGTCCAAATGCCCCGCTCCGCAAAATTACACCGCATCGGCCTGCGCTGTTCGACCTGTCAAAAGAATTTTACCTGGCGTACCAGACAACTGCTGCTGGATACCGGCACAATGGAACGCAAGCAGCATGGCAAAGAATTGCCCTTTGGCGAATTTATTGTTGCCGGACATGTGATTTGCCCACATTGTAGTGCAGAAGACCGCTATGAGCTGAGCGCTTGGCAATCCATAATAGTCGCCCTGGCCTTGCTTTGGATGCGCTGGATTCCGCCTGATCCGCAAAACTGGTTGCAAGCGGTAAAAATGGGCGCGGGCGATGGGCGGATGATGCACCCTTTTGAATTGCGTATCTCTTATGAACAGCGGGTGTCCGCGCAGCCCCACAAAGCAGACTTGCGCCTACACTATGCCAATACTCTGCGGACAATCGGCTGGATGGATGAAGCGATTGTGCAATACCAGCAGACCCTGGCACTGGCGCCAAAGGAGACCGAAGCGTTGATCAATCTGGCGGCCTTACTTTCCCAACGCGATGAAAAAGAAGCTGCCCTGGCGCACCTGCGCACTCTGGCTGCCATCAAACCCAAAAACAAGACCCAGCGCGAGTTGGTCGCCATAGCCCAAGAAATTTTGGCTGGTGACTTACGCCTGGATGAGTTGGAAATTGGCAATCCGCAGTTGCGGCGCAGGTCATAATGGTAGCAATTCTCGGTATGCCTTTTCAGCATGGGGTTTGGCACAATTAAGCAAAAGGACATGCCCTTTTTGGAGTAATTATGGAAAAAACAGCGCTTTCATCTTTTGAAATCCACGGCTTCCGCGCTTTTGATCATCTAAAGCTCGAAAACTGGGACGGGTAAACCTGTTTGTTGGCAAAAATAATGTCGGTAAAACTTCGTTGCTCGAAGCATTATGGGTGTATGCCAACCAGGGTGCGCCGTCCATTTTGTTATCTCTGCTGGAAGGTCGGGATGAGGGCGAGCCAATTTCCGAATTACGCCCCATCGAAGAAGATATTAAAAGCCTGATGGGTTCAGTATCCAGTTTATTCTATGGAAGAAATTTATCCCATGACATTTGACACATACCTCAGGCGATG
>CAINXK010000475.1 GCA_903854805.1 uncultured Anaerolineae bacterium | reverse complement strand
GGACCCATTCATTTTGACAAACCGGTTGGTAGCCTGTCTTGCCCGTTTTTAGACTTTCAAAGCGCCGGGGATAAACATCATTGCGTCCCCGAAACAGAGTGCGAAAGAGGGCTATCTTCTCATCTTGCGTTGATTGATTATTGTGATTTTGCTTGTGGGTATTATCAGTCACATCTAACGGCTTGTTAAGAACTTCTCTATCACGTTTCAATTCAGCAACTCTCCCCAGTAATACGGATCGCTTGCTTTCCAACTCAATCAATTCCGCTTCAGTTGCACCAATCAAGCGATTTATTTCATCAAGGTTCTTCATAGGATATCTCTCAAGGTGTTCGTTCGATTGATTGAATACAATGGTTTGCCAATTGACCAAAGTTCTTATCGACACATTAATCAACTCGGTTATTATAACCACTACAGAAAATCTCTCGACCAACCATTGATGGCTCCATTCAAATCCAAAATAGATATCTGGAAAGTGTATCTGTATAGTCTTGTGTTATTTTGCAGTATAATTGCAAAATAACACAAGGAGGCAGCCATGACAACTGAATTTATCCCCCGTAGTCTTGGGACAGTTTTGGGAAAAGCTGCAGATGAATTTCCTGCCGTAGTTCTGGTCGGGCCACGCCAATCCGGCAAAACCACACTCTTGAGAAACATTTTTGGTGTTCAATATCAAATCATCTCACTTGAGCCACCGGACGTGCGCCTTGCCGCTCAGTCTGATCCGCGTGGATTTCTAAACCTATATCCAGCGCCAATTGTCTTCGATGAAATCCAGTATGCTCCTGGATTACTACCTTACATAAAAGAAAAAATTGACGCCAATCGAAGCAAAGCTGGACAATTCATCCTGACAGGCTCCCAAAACCTATTATTAATGTCCCAAGTTACCGAAAGTCTGGCTGGACGCGCAGCAGTACTCAAACTGATGCCGCTAACCCTCCGGGAAACCGATCGAATGTCTGAAAAGATCTTCCCCTGGGAAAGTTCTCAATCGTCCATTCTAACTGCCCCAACATCGGGTGAAGTGTGGGAGAAAATTCTTCGAGGTTCTTATCCAGAACTTAGCATTAATCCCACTCGAGATGCGCATTTGTGGCAAGCCAGCTATATTCAAACATATCTTGAGCGGGATGTGAGAAATCTTCGCAACCTGGGAGATCTCACTCAATTCCAGGTTTTCTTGCGAGCCCTGGCAGCGCGAAGTGCCCAAATTCTGAACCTGAGTGAGCTTGCCAGGGATGTAGGCGTTGCGGTCAATACAGCCAAGGACTGGATTTCGATTTTGGAAGCCAGTTTTCAGATTTTTATCCTGCGCCCTTATTACGTCAACATCGGAAAACGCCTGATAAAAGCGCCAAAAGTATATTTTGTGGACACAGGTCTGCTTTGTTATCTGGTTGGTTTGCGTGACGTGTCCCATGCTGCTGCAGGTCCGATGGGTGGGGCATTATTTGAGAACCTTGTGGTTTCAGACTTATATAAAACCTATCTCCATCGCGGAGAAGAACCAGCATTATATTATTGGCGAACTGTTGCCGGCTCAGAAGTGGATTTGGTGATCGATACACAGTCCGGATTAATTCCAATCGAAATCAAACTATCCGAAACACCACGCCCGGAAATGGCAAAGGAAATCCGTGCCTTTCAACAAGATTTCAAGGAAAAATCCTTACCAGGATATGTAATATACCCAGGCAATATGGTTTTGCCGCTTGGGCAAGGTGTTTCGTCCCTACCGTTAAGTAATTTATAGCTATTGTTTGAAGGCTCCCTTTCAAGTACTATTTTGACCATTTAAGAAGCGGTTTTTCCGCGCCCGGACACTGTACATCGGTAAAATATATGTTTGGAGACCGCAAAAAGTAGCTTTGCACGCAATACAGTGTTGCGTTTTGTGACAAGAAAATTAAAATTAGGATACCTACAATGAACAAAAAAGGTAAACATGCTCGCACTGACTCGATTATCCTTCCCCGGCGACTTCGTGAAGGCTTGTATGATGCCGATGTCCTTCTCACTCAGGATAAACCACAGCAAGCTTTGGAGCTTTTGCAAGAACTGGACCAAAAGTTTCCGCGCCAACCTGATCTTCTTGGCTTAATGGTCAACGCCTATTTGGATGTCGGTGATCAACATGGATATCTGCTCGCCATCCACAAACTACATGAATTGACACCCAATCAAGCGGAGGCCAAACTCGGGTTGGCTGGCGCATATCTCGCAAATGGATTCATTGCCCTTGCTTTGCAAACGTTTCGTCAATACACCAAACGCTGGCCAAACAGTGAGCGTACTGGGGAAATCCAAAAAACTATTCAACAATTGGAGAAAGCCCTTACGGGATTTCTCAGTGAAATCGGCTTTTCATTGGATATAGATCTGGACTTTGCCAGCAAACATGAAGAATTGCGGCTAGAAATGGAACAAGGGAATTACAATCGCTGCCGGCAACTGGCAAAATTCCTATTCCAAAAGCGCCCTAACTTTGTCCCGGCATTAAACACTCTAAGTTTGATCGAATGGCTGGATGGCAATCTGCCAGGAGCCATAGAACTAAGTCACAAAGTGCTGGAAAATGAACCCGATAATGTCCACGCACTATCAAATTTAACTCGCTTCTTTTTTATGCTGGGAAGGAAAGATGAAGCCATTACTTTTGCAAAACGGTTATCAGAATCTGACGCTAGCGCTGCTGATCGATGGCTTAAAAAGGCAGAGGCCCTCAGCTTTATTGGCGATAACGATGGCGTGTTATCTATTCTCGAACAAGCCAAACATGCCAAAGAGCAGGATACATTTACCGACATAATGTGGCATTTGTGCGCAGTTGCAGAATACAGGAATGGGAATTTCACCAAAGCACGAAGATACTGGCAAAAAAGCGCTCAAGCATCATCCAATTCAACGTTGGCAATTACAAACTTAGAAGAGCTGATGAAACCATTATACGAACGAGTTTGCCCCCAGGTCTTTCCGCTGGATTCCTGGATTTCTCGCAAAACAATTGTGGCCATGGCGTCTGAAGTTGAGCGAGCGTCACGGCACAAGATCAACTATGTTTTTCATGAGAAAGTAAATGTATTTCTCGATAGCCACCCAGAGTTGATCCAATTCGTTCCGGAAGCGCTCTCATCAGGTGACGTCAAGTGCAGGGAGCTGGCTTTGCAACTGGCCGATATGTCTGCCCACCCAAAAATTCTTTTATCCTTGAAAGAATTCGTGCTTAGTCAAAATGGCCCGGATGCTTTGCGATTGGAAGGTTCGCAAATTCTTTCAAGGTACAATATTTTTCACTCGGGTGAGATGATTCGTTTGTGGCTGAAAGGATCGTGGGCTGAGATTATGATGATCGGTTTCCAAATCTCACGCGATGCAGAACCTTCAACTTTAAAACAATCGACATTACGTTTGATGGAAAAGGCAATTAATGCCTTCCATGCAAATAATGCTCCAGAAGCAGAAGTTCACCTACGCAAAGCCCTCGAAATCCAGGGGGATGACCCTGGTCTACTCAATAACCTGGCAATGGCCCTCCAAATGCAGGGTAAACAGGCAGAATCGGACTCAATCGCCGATCAAATCCCTACTCGTTTTCCAGACTATTTCTTTGGACAGGTTATTACCGTTCGGAGAGCTTTGAAAGCGAAACAACTCGAAAAGGCAAAAATCACCTTGGATAAAATGATGACAAAGCCAGAATTACATGTCACTGAATTCAGCGCGTTATGTGCCTGTCAGATCGATTTTTTCCTGGCCAATGAAAAACCGGAAGGTGCTATTTCATGGTATGAAATGTGGGAACAAGGGTATCCGGATGACACTAACCGAGAAAATTATCAGACAACCATGACTATGATCCGTGCGTTTTCCAAACTCGCAAAAGGGTTTACCGGGCGCGGGCGCAAAGAGAAAGCGACCAATTCGAAGAACGATTGAGTCCGTAAAATCATTAAACAATCCCAAGAACCTTGCCCAGTGTCAAGCAGCGACTAAGAAAATCCCCGAGGCATAAAGGATTACCACCTTCTACGTAATCCGGTTCTTCAATTCCCGTAGATGAGCAAGCACCTCAGTCGGATTCATATCAAACTCACGCGGGCAGGATAATGAAATTTCTGTAATTCGCTCGAGCAACTGGAATTCCACGATATTTTTCTGGGCGAGAAAAACGAGATCATCAAATTCCGTATCAAAACCACGGTCCAGTTTGCTCAAGGCTATACAATACG
>CAINXK010000474.1 GCA_903854805.1 uncultured Anaerolineae bacterium | reverse complement strand
TGGCGAACTAACCCGTCCCGTCACCATCCTGATCACATCTGACGAAGAGATCGGGAGCGGCACATCCCAGGCTCTAATCGAGGATCTGGCGCGGGATGCCGCGCTGGTACTGGTGATGGAATCTGGCCTTGTGGATGGCGCACTCAAGACCTGGCGCAAAGGTGTGGGCGAGTTTCTGGTAAAGGTAAGAGGACGCGCCGCCCACGCGGGTGGCGCGCATCAGGAAGGGCGCAATGCCATCGAAGAATTGGCGCACCAGGTACTCGCTATTCAAAAAATGACAGATTATGAAAAAGGAACCACCCTGAATGTGGGCGTGATCAAGGGCGGCACGGTCAGCAACGTCGTCCCGGAAGAAGCCATGGCTGAGGTCGATTTCCGCATACTGATTCCCGCAGAGGCGGATAGGATTGGGCAGGCCATGCAAGCGCTCAAACCTGTCGGTCTTGATACCAGCCTGGAAATCAGTGGCGGCTTAAATAGGCCACCCATGCCAAATGATGCTTTGATGAAAGCCACTTTTGCAAAAGCCAGCAAGATTGCGGACGGGATCGGGATGCAGATCGTCGCCGGCGGCTCCGGCGGCGGCTCGGATGGGAACTTTGTGGCACCGCTCGGCATCCCTGTCCTGGACGGGCTTGGCACCTACGGCGAGGGACTACACTCGGAACGTGAGTATATCTTTACGCGCAGCCTGCCAGAACGCGCTGCCTTAGCAGCTGCCCTGATCAAGAATTGGTAAGCCAAACCAGGCCTGCATGTAGAAATAGAGTCAACGATATTTATGAAATTCTCTATAAACCAGTAGAACCAGGTTTTAAGTGGGAGCGCTTTTGCGCGCGATTTTTCCAAAGAAACTGGGTGTCATTCGTCCATTCGGCACTTATTCGTGATAAAAAACACCCACAATCGTCCCTGCAGACCCTGTGCGTGTTAAGCACAAGCCACAGGCAGCGCAAATTAATATTTTTCCACCACTACTCTGGGTAGAACCGTTTTTTTGCGTCCGTGCATAAATCAGGCTGGTTTTGATGAAGCCAATGAACCCAGGAGCAGGTACATTTAATTAAAATAAAACTTCCTCGTCCAGGCTGGACGAGGAAGTTTTGTGTAATTCAGGGATTAGCCTTCGCCTGATACCGCATGACACTTTTGACAAATAACCGTAGTATCCTTGGCGTTTAAGAAACCAATCTTGCCATCGCCATTGGTATTATGTCCATTATGGCAGCTGACGCAGGTGGCAGCAGTTGGATCAGTATTCTGCCATTTGGATAAGAACACATGGAAGTGGTTGTTCATATCCTGCTTTTGGGCAATGTTGGCGTGACACTTCAGGCAATTGGCATCTGGGATGGGCACTTCCTGCACGGCCGGCACCGGGTATTTTCCACTCGCAAACGAAACTAGGTCCGAAGCGCCTGCCAGCAGCCCATTGAAGCGCCCAATAACACCTGGCCCGGTATGGCAATCAATACAACGTGATGAATCTTTCAGTTCATGAAAACTCGCCAGATCAACTGCAGAAGCTGCCAGCGACTGTGTATAAAAAGTTTGTTCGCCTTCAGTATGGCAGGAAGCACAGAAGCTATTGTGGTTTTCGAGCTGGGTGCCGGTGAACATTGCCGCCAATCCCAACACAAACAACGCCGCAATTCCCCCAAGAACAAATTTTCCCCGGCGTCCCAGGATTGCTGGGCGTGGGGCTTTTCGAATTCTTTTCTTCATGTGATCTCCCTTGTTTTTTCGACGAGTATACCTGAAATAACCCTTGATATTTGAAATGGTTGTCAGTTATACAGAACAGAAACACACCAATTTTACATTGCATTGAAGGATGGGACAGTTGCTAAAAACCAGTGTTTTTTTGATATGGTGAAGGTTATCCGCTTACCAAATTTGGAAATAAACCGCAGATGTTTTTCAGATACGACAAACACATCAAAGACCCCAAAAGAGATAACTCTTCCCTATTGCGGAGTTCCGCTGAGCAAATACAAAAAATCTGAGCAAAGCATATACTCAGATTCTTATCGAATTCTGTAGGCTCAGACCCACGCTAGCCAGACGGCAGCGTAAATCCGGGCAGGTTTGATCAATTACGCTGGTTCAAGCAGCGCTTCAGGCTCAGCATCCTTTGGAAGAAAACGCGGCTGCATTCCAAGGCGCAAGTGCAGGGCATAATAGGACAGGGCAGATAAGGCGCACAGTCCACCGCCGATATACCAGAGTAAATTGGGGTTGAAATGATCCAGGATGATGCCGGCAGCACCCGGACCGATGATGGACGGGAGTGACCAGGAAAGCCCATAGACCGCCATGTAACGCCCACGCATTTCTTCGGGCGCAAAATTCGCGGTCAGCGCTTGCGAAGTGGGCATGATCAGCATTTCGCCAAAGGTAACGACAACGATCGCCAGGGCAAAAAGCCAGTAAGCCGTTACAAAACCGAACATACTGAACCCGACCATGTAAAACAAGGTTCCCAGGGACATCACCAGGAATGGCGGACGTTTTTTTACCAGGCGCGTAACGCTAAATTGGAACAAAATTACTGTAATCGCGCTGGATGTCAATAAAAAACCGTAGCCCTGTGGATTGATACCATGGTTGTCTCGCAGAAAGACTGAAAGAGAATTGTACATTTGCAGGTAGACCAATCCCATGAGGACCGAGGCGACAATAAAAGCACTAAAAGCATGATCCCGTAGGACCGTAATATAACCAGCAGCTGTTTGGGCCAGGGTTTGGCCTTGCTCACTGGCTTGGACCGCTTCAGGCTGAGTTTCGGGCATCAGCAGGTAGAACAGGACTGCCACAATACAGCTGATAACCGCATCACAGACAAAAAGCAGAAAAAAGGATCTGGAAGCCATCAGCCCACCGATCGATGGGCCGATGATCCAGGCCATATTACCAGCAATACGTAAAACTCCAAAACCCTCCTGACGTTTTTTCTCAGGCAGGATATCTGCGACCATCGCGCCGTGAGCTGGCCCAGCAATATTGGTCAACAGACCAATCACCACGGAAAGCGGGTAAAGCATTGCCAGGTTATTGACGAAACCGAGCAAAAGTGTGCTCAAGGCGCTGAAGACCAACCCAAACAGGATCAAACGCCGTCGTCCGAATCGATCCGTCAGCGCACCTCCCAGCGTGCTGCCCACCAAACCAAAGAACGAAAATATCCCCAGGATAATCCCGGCAGTTGTCATGCCCACGCCGAACTTTTGGGTAATATACAAAGCGAAAAATGGGAATAACAGCGTCCCGCCGATTCCATCGATAAATGAAACGGTAACAATAATCCAAAACTTACTTGGAAATTCAAAATATATTTTCTGCAGTCTGGTTAACATTAAAAAATCTTTCTATCCTGGGGCTATTCAATCACTCAGCCGGCGGCCAAAGGATCTCTGTCGGACCGGTATAGCCATGCTTTTCAGAGAAAAAAACCCGGCCATGGGATGGCTCTTTACAGCCAGGCTGATCTGTGACGGTTACTTGCGGGGCATAGGCCCCGATGGGTGTAAACCAGAGTTGGCCATCCTTGCAAACCCAGGTTTCAACGACATAAAGAACACTGGTGGCACTTTCTTCATCACCTGGGCGCAGCGCTTCGCTCTGCCAGGAAATTGTAACGGCTTCCCCTTTACGCAGGGCAACTACATCCCAGGGTAGCCGGTAGCCCTGGTTGGATTGAGGTATGCGAAATTTATCCGGATAGACCATCTCAACGCTCAGCACGTCGCCGTTCAATTCTAGAAATTCAGTTTTTATCCAACAGGCCTTGTCGTCGCCATGAGAGCGCGTCAGAACCCAGTTCCCGCTATCTGTGCGTCCAATAATATCCTGGGTGGCCGTTTTGACCAATCCATAAAGATACAGATACATGGCCCCAGGGCCGTACCGGCAGCTGACCTTATCAGGAATGACAACCCCGCGCAAGATGGCAGATGTTGGAATCGGGCTGGCGGTTGGCTGCGGGGTGATGGTGGCACTGGGAAGTGCTGT
>CAINXK010000473.1 GCA_903854805.1 uncultured Anaerolineae bacterium | reverse complement strand
GGGAAGGGGGTGAAAGAGCTTTTTTGTGGAGTTTTGCGCCAAAACAGGCGCAAAAACTCCACAGGCGGGGCAAACCATCGATTTTTAATCGCCCGAGCAGCAGAACCAGGATGGTTCAGTGCCAAAACGAAGAGCTTGTGAGTAAATACGAATAATCTGCCAAAAAATATCACTCCAAACCCACAAACTGCTGCTAACTGCCGGCGGCCAGGATCGGATCGATGATGGATTGAAGAGTCTCGAAAGAAGGCGGACCGATCAACTTTTGATCGTTGACCACAAAAGCAGGCGCGCCATTAAATCCATAGCGGTGGCCTTCGTTGGTGCTCTGGTCAACTTTTGGAATATTCTGGCCAGAATCAAGACAGTTATTAAATTTATTCAGTACCAGCCCGAGCTGGCTGGCATAGGCTTTCAGGTCATTCACGCCGATGGCTGGAGACTTTGCATAAAGCAGATCATGGTATTCCCAAAATTTTCCCTGGTCAAAAGCACACTGCGCAGCTTCGGCAGCTTTTGGGGAGCCCGCTGTGATTACAGGAAAGTCCTTCCACACAAAGCGCACTTTGTCGCCATAAGTTTGACGGATGCGATCCAGAACACCCGAGTTATGCCAGGCCTGACAGGATGGGCAGCCATAATCAGAGTATTCGATAATCGTCACACTGGCACTCTCTGCGCCATAAGCGGGATCTGCCGCCATGCGGGCTGCGCTTAAGGGCACTGCCTGCGGGCGGGTCAACGTAAAGACCGCAATCGCCACAACCACCAACCCAAGCAGGCTGAAAACGATGGTGTTTTTTAACTTTTCCTGCTGACGGCGTTTCTGACTGGCAGTTCTAAGCTTGTTTTTTGTTTTTTCGGTGGGCATATGGCATCCTTTTTAATTTAGTGTACAAATAATAGATGCACCAACCCAGTTTTTGTTACATAAATTAATCACCAGTCTGAAGAAAACTGAATATCAATACCTGCCTCTGGAAAAGCCGGAACCAGGCTGCAAGCATGATGCATGCCGTAAATTTGCGCCATCAGCGGTTTTGTCATTGAAGGAGGAGAATACCAGTAAAGAACACTTTACAAACCCACTTGGGGATTTATTCGAAAAATAAACAAGCGCACGGGTGAGGGGGCACCCATGTGCCTGTCCTATCCATAATAAGGCACATTTATCGAAGTATATGAGAATAGCCTGATAATGATATGAGTAAATTTACAAAGCAGCCCCGCTCACTGAAATGAGCGGGGCTGCTTTGTAAATTTCATCTGGCATGGTGCCCCAGGTGGGAATCGAACCCACGTCTGAGCCTTAGGAGTGCCCTGTTCTATCCATTGAACTACCGGAGCCAATTTCAAAATTATACTTCAATGCCGGGCATACAACAATAATTAAAGCCCCCAACATCTCCAGCCATCTAATCACCGTCAATCATGTTTGTCAAGATTCGTTCAAAAAAACGCGTTCGCTTTTGAAATTTCAGATTAAACATCTACTTTATAAACTGGCAGTAATGGCTCGCGGGGAAAACCATGCTGAATTCAGGCTGACTCAGCGAACAGGGTGCAGGGAAAGAGAGGTTTTTTGTGTGATTATTTAGCGCAAAAAGCGAAAAAATAACCACCGGCAGGATCTGCCTGCCACAAGTGAACAAGACACAATTTAGCCTGACCCTGACCCATTATCCAGGCTGATTTCTCAGTTCGCCAATCTCCAGCAGCACCAAACTATCGAACATGTCGTTGGTTTTCAGAAATTAACACGCCCAAATAAAGAAAAACATACCAATCTCTCCTTCTTCTTGCTTTTCGTCTGGGTACCTTGTAAAATTACTCCATACCCTGGTCGATCCGCGAAACAACGCGCTTCCCGGAGTAAATTCATCTTAATTCTTTATTGTCATCCATGCTAAAATACAAACTATGACTCAGCAAAAAATTGGGCGCTACGAAATTAAATCAGAGCTCGGACGCGGCGGAATGGCCACCGTTTATAAAGCCTACGATCCGCGGTTTGAACGCGAAGTGGCTATCAAAGTGCTACCGCGCGAATTGATGCACGACCCGCAATTCCGCGTGCGCTTCGAGCGCGAGGCGAAGACAATTGCCGCTCTGGAACACCAGGCTATCGTACCTGTGTACGATGTTGGTGACGAAGACGGACAGCCCTATTTTGTGATGCGCTGCATGACTGGTGGCTCACTGGCAGATACAATTTCAAAAGGGCCATTATCCCTGACGGCGACAGCCAAAATTATGGAACGGCTGGCACCCGCTCTGGACGAAGCCCACTTTAAGGGAATTGTCCATCGCGATCTAAAACCAGGCAATATTCTTTTTGACCGTAGTGGTGAACCCTTCGTTTCTGACTTTGGCATTGCCAAAATGACACAATCCCAGGGTGCCACTGTTACTGGTGGCGCAATCATCGGCACACCCGCTTACATGAGCCCGGAACAAGCCCAGGGCGAGTTGGTCGATGGGCGCAGCGATGTTTATGCGCTCGGCGTGATCATTTACGAAATGCTCTCGGGCACCCAACCATATCAGGCAACCACACCCATGGCGGTTGTGGTCAAACAGATCACCGAACCCATCCCCCACATTCTGGATACTGCGCCCAACCTGCCCGGCGCCATTGAAGCTGTGATTGAAAAAGCCATGGCAAAGATTCCGGCTGAACGCTTCTCGAGCGCCGGGGAATTAAGCGCGGCGCTTTCGGCAGTTGCTGGCGGGCAGAGCGCTGAAGACGCCATCAAAACCGCCACATTCACAGCTACGCGCTTGGCAGCATCAAGAACCCGGGCTGCTCCAGGTAAAACACGCATTGCCCAACCGGGAACCATACAGGCTGGCGGGTTGAATATTTCGTTACCCCTGATCCTGATTGGTGGTTTGCTGGGGCTATGCCTGATGGCAGTGATAGCGATGGGCGTGTTCAATATTTGCCCGCCAACTGGTCCCTGGCCCATGCCGCCCTGGTGCTCCAGTACAGCAACCTTACCAGCTACCACTCAACCGGTGGCCATCGTCCTGACCGAAGTGATCGTACCAACTGCCCCGGTTGAACCTAGCGCGACCATTGAACCAACCGTACAAGCTGAGCCCACTCAGCCACCGGCTACTGAAGTCGCACCTACGGCCCCGATTGTTCCAACCGTGCCGGCTGCCGCGCCGGGTGGCGTTGATAAGGTGGCCTTCATTGCATCAAACGAAGTCTGGCTGATGAACATTGATGGCTCTGAGCTGCACGTGTTGACCAACGACAAGGTCTCCAAGACAAATTTGCAATGGATCCCTGGCAGCAACCTGCTGGTATTTATCAGCGGTACCAATGTTAATACTATTAACGCAGATACCGGTCAGTTTGACACGATCGTATCTTTCCCATTTGCCAAACTTTTGGACGAATTCCGGGTATCGCCAGACGGCAAGCAGGTTGCCATCTCGCTCAACCGCGAAATGTATATTGTGCCTTTTGACCTGGCTAAATTAAAAGCCGCACGCGGCAAAGACGGCTTGATCGCCATGAATGGCTGTATCAACTATACTGGCAGCACCCTGGCCGCCGTGCACCTGAAGCTATTCCGCTGGGGCAAGGATAGTAAAACCGTCGCGTGGTTATTTGAAGGCGGAGATGCGGCCGGAAAACCTGTCGACTTGATCCGCATCACCGACATCAGCAGCTGCGATCCGAAAAAGCTCAGCACCCAGGATGAATTCCCCGGTACACGCTTTTCTCCTGAAGGTTATGGCAGCCGGCCCGTTCTGCCCGATTTTGACTGGGATGGCGGTTTCCTTTTCCTGATGAACACCATGGACCGCAACGGCTGGGGTTATTTATATACATACTCTGGTGAGCTGCGTAAGGGCACTCTGGAAAACCCGATCATCGCTTCTAAATCGCGTTGTTGTTACCGCGATGCGCGTTGGAGCCCGGATGGTGCTTATATCTTCTTCGCCTTCATCAACAAAGATGATCCCAGCTCGCCAGAACAGTTTTATTATATTCCGGTCAGCTCCTTCCGCAGCGGAGCTGAATTGACCCCCATTCCCATGCCGGATGGTTTCTTTACGAACCCGAAGGAAGCACCTCAACCAGCGCTGCATATCGCCAAGTAAATTTAGCCAGCGGGTGTTTATTTTCGTAACAAAATTAACGTGTTAGATATAGGGCATCCGCAAAGATGCCCTATATGTTTGTCACAATTTGCTTTACCAACCCGGGCCCGGCATAGATCAGACCGGTGTAAACCTGCACCAGGCTGGCGCCCATCTCCAACTTGCGCTTAGCATCCTCTGGAGTCATGATTCCGCCAACCCCAACCACAGGGATGCGTCCTGTCGCGCTTTTCAGTACCCGCGCCAGCACATCATCACTCATGCGGGTAAGCGCCTTGCCGCTCAACCCACCGCTCTCGTCCCGCTGGGCCGAACGCAGGCCCTCGCGCGCAAGCGTGGTGTTGGAGGCGATGATGCCGTCCATGCCAGCATCAACGATCACTCCAACAGCTTCATCAAGTTCCTTTTCGCTAAGATCAGGAGCCAGTTTCACCAATAATGGCAGTTTCTTTTTCAGGCGCACCTCTTCGCAAGACCGTTGGGTATTCAATTGCGTTAGCAACCCCTCCAGCGCCTCGCGTCCTTGCAGACTGCGCAAGCCCACGGTGTTCGGAGAACTGACATTAATGGTCAGGTAATCGGCCAGTGAAGCATAGTTCTGGAGCAGAGCCAGGTAATCATAAACAGCCTGTTCGTTGGGAGTATCTTTATTTTTTCCAAGGTTTACGCCCAAGATCGCTAGGCGCTGCATTTTCGGTGGTTTGCGCCCTTTCATCAACGGCATGCCGGTGATCCATTCCCAGATGCCGCCCGCCAGAGTTGGGTTGAGTTGGATCTGGACATATTCTGTGCCACGGCTGGGGAAACCCATCCGATTGATCACGGATTCATCTTCCAGCAGGCGGAATACTCTCGGTTTTGGATTGCCCGCTTGCGGGCGCGGGGTGACAGTACCGATTTCGATATGCCCAAAGCCCAAGGCCGCCAGCCCCTGGATGGCGATGCCATCCTTGTCATAGCCCGCCGCCAGCCCAACCGGGTTTTTGAACTTCAACCCAAAGACTTCCACTGGTTTCTGCGGCGCAGAAAATAACGCATCCAACAACCAGCGTGTCGGCGGCAGGATACCCGCCAGGCGCACCAACTGCAGGGTCAGGTTGTGGGCCAGTTCTGGCTCGAGTTTGAACAATAACGATCGAAATGGTTGGTAAAAACTCATCAGCACCTCGTCAGCTCAATAATAAAATTCGGAAATATGAACAACACCAACAGCTGCCCTGGCTGCTACCACGTTCTCGCCACGCAGGAATGGTCTTTTCAATTGGACAAGATGCTACTCAAAAAATGTTGGCCTGCCTGGGTTCTCATAATGTGCAAAGACCTCATTCAGAATTCTTATATTGGTGCGAGTTTCTGAAAGCGGTGGTAAATTGTCCATCCCGAAGAATTCCACATCCAGGGTTTCAATACTCGGAGTGGCTGATCCGCTGGTGATTGAACACAGAAAGATCAACTTATAGAGATGGTAGAACTCCAAGGGCTGGAGGCGGTTGGCATCATAAACTCCCACCAGTTTATCCACATTGACCCTGAAGCCGCTCTCCTCCCAAACTTCACGCACAACCATGGCCGCCGGGGCATCACCGATATCACCCCAGCCGCCGGGCATGGCCCAACGTCCGTCTGTTCTTTCGCGCACCAGCAGGATTTTCCCATCACGAATGACTGCTCCACGTACATCGATTTTGGGCGTAGCATAACCATGCTGCATCGAGAAACTTTGCAAGACGGTTTGCTTGGAAAGTTCCGACTGGCTGGCGAGCATTTCGGCAGTAATTTCCTGCAGGCGCTGGTAGCGCTGAATATCATAATCGTTGCCACTGTAGGTGATGCCGGCCTGGGAAAGCGAATAAATTTCGCGCGCCCAATCAAGCCATTTTGGGGTTTCCGTCATAAAATCCTTTCATGTTGCACACGATCAAAACCTGGTTTGAAGTCTAATCAAGACGAAGAATGAATACCGGTCACTGCCAGCTCGAAACTTACCAAGATTCAAGCTGGAAGGCCCGCTCTTCGCCGCCAGTAGTTTATTGCGGGTAGGCACGGAATTTTGCCAACCTACCTGAGGTCAATTATTGGCGAGAAAATCACGGGCTGCCTGGATGCTGGCAGAAGGCACCTTGCCGGTTGCTTCCCAATGATCCAGCATTTCGCGGATCGTCAGAACTGAATGCAGACTAAACCCAGCCTGAGCAAGGGCTTCGCTGGCGCCAGATTGCCGGTCGACAAGCACCACCACATCTTTGACCACCAGGCCCACCGCCGAGAGTTTCTCAATTGCCTCAAACTTGCTGCCGCCCGTGGTGGCAAGATCATCGATCACCACGACAAGTTCACCAGCATGGTATTCGCCTTCGATCTCGGCCTTTGTGCCATAGGTTTTGACTTCCTTGCGCGGGTAGATCATGGGGTAATCACCCGCCAGGCTAATGGCAGTCGCGATTGGGATGGCAGCATAAGGCAAGCCCGCCAGACGTTTAAACTCCAACTTTGCAAGCACCGGCAAATAAGCGGCGCCCACCTGCTTGAGCAGCTTTGGATAGGTGATGATCTGGCGCAGATCGATATAAATGGGTGATTTCAACCCGGATTTCAATGTGAACTCGCCAAACTTAATACAGCCGGCCTCCAGCAAACCATCAGCCAGGGCAGCGATCATATTTTCAGTCATGTTTTTCTTCCTTGGTTGCCAGTAAGGGCAGGCTTAGCGCCGCGTGAAGTCTGGCCTGAGCTGATGTTGAAGCGCAATGATCTGATCGCGCAGCTCAGAAGCCGCCTGAGCCGGGTTGGCTGCCCGCGAGATACCTCGGGAGACCGGCAGCAGCATGCCTTTGCCATCAGTGCGCAGCCCGGCGTTGAGTGCTGTTTCCAGATCACCGCCCTGGGCACCTATTCCTGGAGCCAGGAACCACAGGCCTGGTGCAATTGCGCGGACCCTGGCTAGCGCTTCGGGTTGAGTGGCGCCCACAACCAGGCCGATATTGTTTTTGGTATTCCACTGCGAAGCCAACCGCGCAACCCGCTCATAGAGCAAATCGCCACCTTCGAGCTGCAGATCCTGTAGATCTCCGGAACCCGGGTTGGAAGTCTTACAGAGCAGAAAAACACCGTTTTCCTGGTTCTCAATGAATGGGTCGATCGAATCTTTGCCAAGATACGGACTGAGTGTGATGCCATGCGCACCAAGCCTAGAAAAAGTGGATTCTGCGTAGGCTTCGGCGGTGGAAGCAATATCGCCGCGCTTGGCATCCAGGATGACCGGGATCCGCGAACCCATGCGGTGGGACTCGTGCTTGATGGCAGCAATTACTTCCTTAAGCGCGCTCCAGCCTCTCGAACCAAACTGCTCGAAAAAAGCGGCGTTGGGTTTGAAAGCTGCGGCATACGGCGCAGTCTGCTTGATGATATTCAGGCTGAACTCCAACGCTGAGGCGGCGCTGGGTTGTTCAAGGTCAGACACATGCGGGTCCAGGCCAATACACAGCAGGGACGAGCAGTCGTCAATACGTCTTTCGAGAAAAGAGAAGAAAGTTTCCATAGGATGTGTGTGGGTGCAGATTTGCACAAATCGAGCTGGTTTTCATGGATGGGATCGCTTTACCTACTCATTCCAGAAAGACCCACTCAACCTGCGCCATCTGCCCGTTATTTTTAGGCCTTTCCCAATACCATTGCCAGCAAGGCCATACGGACATACAGACCGTATTCCATCTGGCGGAAGTACGCGGCGCGCGGGTCATCATCAAAATCCACGCTGATCTCACCCACTCGCGGTAAGGGGTGCATGACGATCATTTCTTGTTTTGCAGCTTTCATAATCTCCGGATCCACCACGAAGGCTCCCTTCACGCTTTCATACAAATCCTGATCTTCAAAACGCTCCTTCTGGACACGCGTGACGTAGAGCACATCGGTTTCGGGCAGCACCTTTTCAAGCACATTGAATTCGGCCTGGGGAATACCCTTCTCGCCGACTTCTGCCATCACTTCCCGGGGCATGCGCAGGATCTCTGGCGAGACATAATTCAACTTGATCCCACTAAAGTTTGAAAGCAAGCGCGCCAACGAATGCACGGTGCGTCCATATTTCAAGTCACCTAGCATGGTTACGGTCAGGTTGTCCAACCGTCCAAGTTCTTCCCTGATCGTGAAGGCATCCAGTAAGGCCTGGGTGGGATGCTCGCCCACGCCATCGCCGGCATTGATGACCGGTTTGCGCGCATATTTGGCCGCCAGCGCCGCCGCACCAGTCTCAGGATGGCGCAGCACGATCACATCGGCATAGCATTCCAGGGTGCGCACAGTGTCAGGCAGGCTCTCGCCCTTGGAAACTGATGAATACTTCACCTCGCTGATCGGGATGACACTTCCGCCCAGGCGTTCCATCGCAGCAGTAAATGACGATGATGTACGTGTGGAAGGTTCATAGAATAGATTCGCCAGGATCTTGCCTTTGAGCAAATCGAATGTACCGATGCGCTCAACCATGCCGCGCATCTCGTGCGCCACGCCGAAAACATATTTCAAGTCGGCATGGCTAAACTGCTTTACAGATAAGATATCCTTGCCGTACCAGGGCGCGTTTTTATCATCGCCAAAGGGCAGGTGCGGGTTTGCAGGCGTGGTGGGCATACATCTCTCCTTTGTTATTGAATTTTATGACATGTAAAGTTATGCGTTCACTTCTTCCGGGTTCGCTTCTTCCGGGTTCGCTTCTTCCGGCTGCGGTCTATCCTTGCTCTCGTACCATAAGCGCTTGAGAAATGGCATCAGCAGAAAGAGCGGATCATCAAATGTATTCAAAACATGGCTTTGGGTCGAAGTCTTGCCGAATTTACAATATTCGATCACAGGAATATTTTTCTCATTCCAGATCAACCGCAAAAAGCGATCGCCTCTTTCCAGACCATGTTTTTGGGCGGTTGAAATGGTCAGATAAACACGTGAAAGACCGGCGCGAAAGAGCCTGGCTTCTTTGGTGATGGCCACTGCGCGGATAAAATCCAGCTTTGTGGTGTTCCAATACCGGGATGATTTTTTTTCAATCATCGTTTCAATTTGTGCGACCACTTGTTCCCAGGAAACCATGTTTTCCGTAACAATTTCTGCACTCAAATCCGCCAGATGGCGGGTGATATCGTCAGCCATATTTCATCTCCCTGATGTTTTTACCGTAACCGGGTTCAACCAATATCTTACCATCTCTGAAAGCCTCACGCCCGCGCAAGGTAACACTGACCACTCGGCCTCTCACCTGCCAGCCTTCAAAAGGGGTCCAACCGCAGCGCGAGTGCATTTCAGCCGCGCGCAACTCATAAACAGCTTTTTCATCCACATCCACCCAGGTTTCGGGCTGCTCAGGCAGTTTGAAAATCCGACGCGGGTTGGTGACGGATTTCTCGACCAGCTGATCCATGGTCAGGCGCCCTGCATGAACCGCAGTTAGAAGCAGCGGCAGAAGCGTCTCCAGCCCAGGAAAACCAGGCGGCGGGTTGGTGCCATCTTTTTCGGCGATTGTGTGGGGGGCATGATCTGTGGCGAAACAGTCTATCACATCCAGGTTCTCCCAGAGCGCTGCCGCATCCTGCGGGGTGGCCAACCTGGGCCGCACCTCAGCCCGGCCCCCGCTCAGACCCGCTCCACAGCAATCCCCGGCCGGCGCGAGCGGCAGCCCACCTTCCGCCAGGAACAGGTGGTGCGGGCAGACCTCACAGGTGACCTTGATGCCACGCTGCCTGGCAGCCTTGATCAACAGAACTTCTTCGCGCAGAGAAATATGCGCAATATGGATGGGTTTATCAAACAGGTGCGCCATCAACAGCGCAGCGCCCATGGAGCGGCTCTCTGAATGTGTCACGATCGGTGTCTGACCAGGCCACTGCCGAAAATGCTCCATCCAGAGCGTCATGTCATCCAGGCGCAGCTCTCCAAAGGTGGAGTCTAGATACATCTTAAGTGCGGCAGCCCGCGGGGCCAGATTGGCAACAATTCCGGCGTTACCCGGCCCAGCGCCCAGGTATTGGGCGTAATCGCAGCGCGCTTTCTGACTGGCAGCCTGCAGGGCAAGCTCGAGGGTTTCAGCGTCGAAGATGGGCGGTTTGGTATTCGGCATCGCCAGCAACATGGTCACACCACCCGCCAGCGCAGAAGCCGTGCCGCTGTCAAAATCTTCCTTATGGGTTGCGCCAGGCTCCCGCAAGTGAACATGCGGATCGATCAGGCCGGGTAGACGGATCATTTTTTGGGGGCTCCGCTGCGAGATAAGAGAGAAAAGTCACTTCCAAAATGCATACGCAGCGCTGAAATTTGGAAGAAAACATGGTTTTCTAAAATGGTCATACAGTCCGGTGAAAAAAACCGCGGAACGGTTGGGCGTCAGAATGCCAGGTAACCAGCTTTGCACCATTGAACATTTCGGTCAGGGTCAGGATAAGGGACAAAATATTTTTGTCGTCCAAATTGATGATCAATTATAGCTTGCGCCGTGTAAGAAAAACTTCTGAATTGCTTTTTTAACGAAACTGCACGCACAAAATCACCGCAAGGCTCGTAAAAAATCAGCCTTGATTCCAAGCTTTTACCACAAATTCGTCAGCAGCACCCAGATGGAAAATAAACTTCGAGTGCTGCACAAACACTACGAGTATATCCTTTGTTCATGCTAACAGGCGGCACACTAAGGGGATTGAGCGCAGAGTGCGCACCCAATCCCCAGTATACAACTTTCAACGGTGAACGAGCGAACTATCCCCCGCGAACTTCGGGAGCCTTGAAAATCAGGAAGATTGTGTTAACCAGGATGCCCAGGATGGCGGCGAAAACAATCGCTGGGATCCCATTCGGGAATAACAGCGGAATCTGGAAGGGAAACACACCGCCTGGCAGTGCCAGGTTACCACCGATACCGCAGATCAGGATGATGGCACCCACGGCCAGTTGTTTAGGATCAAAAAGGTTGACCTTTTCGGATTGGATCAGGGCAACACCCTGCATACCAATGATGCCGAAGAGGTAGATACCCAGACCACCCTGAACAGCCACAGGCAAAGTGTTGACGAGCGCGACCAGCTTGGCAAAAAAACCGAACACGATCGCCATTCCGCCAGCAACCATCAACACTGATGTGGAATAATTGCGGGTGATTGCCATCAATGAATTGTTCTCACCATAGTTAGTGCCAGCCGCGCCACCCAGGAAACCGACGATCAGATCGTCCGCACCATCCGCAACCAGGTTAAGCCCAATCAGTTCCTTAATGTTATATGGCTTGCGTTTCATTTCCACAGCCAAATCATCGATATACAGGCTCATCTGGTACAGGTGGGCCGTGCTTTCAGGAACCGTTGCAATAAAAATCAGAGCGATACTCAGGGCATAACCCCAGGCTGCCGGGTCTGTGAAGGCCGGCAGGGTGAAATGCGGAATTGCAACCCAGGGAGCAGCGCCAACTGGTGCGAAATTTACCAAGCCGAAGGGGATGGCCACAACATACCCAAAGATGGCTCCCAGCAAAATAGGCAACATGCCGATCAGCCCCTTGCCTTGCAGGTAAACCGAAAACATAATCGTTGCGATCAAGGTCAGGAATGCTACCGCCCAGAACTTCCAGGCGATATCAGCCGCAACGTGGATTGACATACCGCCAGCATTGTTGAGGGCTGCACCCGCCAGGGCCACACCGATTACCATGGCCATTGAGCCGGTCACAATTGGAGGCAAGACACGATCCAGAGCAGCCTTGCCAATACGCATGATCAGGAACCCAAAACCAATTTCAAACACGGCGGTCAAAATGATACCAACCTGCACAATCCGGACACCTTCCGGGCAGTAAAACTGGGCCGGGTCGCTGAAGCAGGTCGGAGCAAACTTGCTCATCACGGTCATGACGACAGCAATGTAGGAAAACGACGAGCCATAATACATCGGTATTTTGCGTTTAGATACCAGAAGAGCGATGATGGTACCCAGACCAGATGCCAGCAATGTAACGCCGACATCAAACTTGGTCAGGATGGCAACCAACACAGTGGCAGGGAACATCGTCAGGAACTGCTGAAAACCTAGGCTCAGCATGGCACCGAGCGGCGGGGTATCATCCGGCAGAAACCCGATGAGTTTTCCCAATGAAGCCTTTTTAGTCACCTTATTAGCCATTTCTACTCCTCCACCAACAGAAAATGAATTGGACTGCGGCCCGGCCCCTTACTCTGGAAAGAGCAAAGGGCCGGGTTCAGGTATAAAAAAAGAGAGCCGCTAAAAGCGACTCTCAAATTTTTGAAAAAATGAAACACCCATCCCTAAGAATTTCTGATATTCTAAACTCCGGTAACAGCCTGGATGCTCAAACATATT
Organism: uncultured Anaerolineae bacterium; assembly: GCA_903854805.1. Next base: position 2,189 of record CAINXK010000473.1, on the reverse strand, counting down.
GCGCCCAATTCTATGCAAATTGGGATTCCTGTCAAGAGGCAAATTCCGCTAAAAGCAACCCAGCTGCCAACCTGCCGGTCTTTCCCAACCGAAACAGTCATTGTTGCAACTGACTGGAGTAGCACAACATCCCTCGATGCCATGAAAAGGGTGGAAATTTTTTCCCATTTTCGCCTAAATCAGGCGTAGCCCCCATCCCCAGAAAAGGCACACTGCCGACGCTGTGTGTGTACATTAACTCAAACTCCGTCGCCCACGCCATCCGTATTCAAATCACCATAAGCAAACAAATCACCGGTTTGAATAATTAACCACATTCCCAGCTTTTATCAGTTACAAATATAATAGTCTATCTCAGCGATGGGTTACCTCGTCACTCCATCCATTTGACTTCAAGACCGGGCTGATGGCGCCCCGATTGGTCAACAGTGCACCCTGATCAACATTCACAAAAAGTCGTCCATGCCAGGTTGGTTCCGGCTGGAAGGTTTTGAAAGATTGTGGTCTAGATTGCCATGGTATGATTCGTTATAGTCGTATCTGTCTTGGCTGGGGTCATTAAGGAGCACCCACATGAATAAGCAGTACCTTCTAATATTACCTATTTTCAGCCTGGTAATTTCAGGCTGCCAGAAACTGCCACGCGAACCAGGGCTGGTTGCCACACCCGTAGCACCAACTTCCACGCAACCTGCCATCAGCACACCCAGCCCAACCGCTCTGCCCACATCCAAACCCGCGACTGCTATTCCGACACCCACAGAAACCCCAAGTAGCGGGGCTGATGGCCTGGACGATGCCTATTATCCGCAAATGGGGAATGGCGGCTACGATGCGTTGCATTACAGCCTGGACTTAAGCGTGGATGTGGCCAATAATGAAATCAGCGGCTCATCTACGCTCAATGCACGGACCAGCGAGGCTTTGAGCTCGTTTAACCTGGATTTGCATGGACTGGAAGTCAGCGCCGTAACAGTCAACGCTGCCCCGGCCACCTTTTCCCGCAAAAACGATGAGTTGACTATCACCCCGGCAGTCCCACTTGAAAAAAACATGGAGTTTACAGTGGTTGTCATGTACAGCGGCCGGCCCGAATCTGTTGCTGACGCCTCCTTTCCTGGCGAAACGGTCGGCTGGTTTGGCGATGCCGGGATCTATGTCGTCAGTGAAGCCGCGGGCGCGATGAGCTGGTATCCGGTCAACAACCATCCGCTCGATAAAGCCAGTTATACTTTTCGGATTACTGCCCCCAAACAATACCGGGTGGCAGCAAACGGTTTGCTCAAATCTGAAGTCGTCAACGGAAAAATGAAAACCAGCGTTTGGGAGGAGACCCATCCGATGGCGAGTTACCTCGCAATCCTGGCAATTGGCAAATACAGACTGGTGACCGAACCAGGCCCAGGCGGATTGCCAATCCGCAACTATTTTCCGCCAGACGCAGGCGGTGATATCACGGGTGCTTTTATCCACACCAACGACATGCTCGCATACTACAGCCAGGTCTTTGGCCCTTATCCATTTGATGCCTATGGAGTGGTGGTGGTTCCGCTAGAATTCGGTTATCCACTCGAAACTCAAACCCTGTCAGTTTTTGCAATAGATATGGCCGATGAGCTAACTGCAGCGCACGAACTCGCGCACCAGTGGTTTGGCAACAGCGTCAGCCTGAAATCCTGGAAAGACATCTGGCTGAACGAGGGCTTTGCCACCTATGCCGAGGCCTTGTGGGTTGAACATACGCAGGGAAAGACTGCCGGGGACCAGTATATGCAGGCAATTTACAGAAATGCCAAAGCCAGAGGCATGGCAGCGCCCACGGATCCATCGGCTAAGAACCTATTTGACGATTTTGTCTATAACCGAGGCGGCTGTGTGCTGTATGCCCTGCGCCTGCAAGTGGGCGACGAGATCTTTTTCAAAATCCTGTCTGAATATTATGCGCGTTACAAGTATGCCAACGCCAACACGGCTGATTTTTTGGCTGTCGCCGAAGCGGTCAGTGGACAAGACTTGCAGAGCTTTTTTGACGCCTGGCTATATTCCGACGAAATTCCTGACCTACCGCAGCCAGCACAATAAACGTCCGCTCCCGCAGCACAGAATCTGCTGTGGGAGCGCAAGCAGTGATTTTGTCATCAAGGAATTACATCCAGCGCAGTACGGGCAATCTGATACGCGCTAAAATT
>CAINXK010000472.1 GCA_903854805.1 uncultured Anaerolineae bacterium | reverse complement strand
CATAAAAAGCGCCCGCCCGTTTGCATTTTGATGAGTTTAGTAACCCAGGTTTTCCTTGACGATAATTACAGTAATGCGACCCGGTGTAGCTTCACGATCTACCACCAGGGTTTTATTAATGGAGCTATGCATGCCATAGGCCTGCATGGCACGGGCATCTTCCAATGGCAGGGTATATTCCCGAATGCGCTGCATACCAACTGCAAAATCAGGCACGATCTTCTGTGAACCAACTACCCAGATCACCTTGGCTGCCCCAGCGCCATAAGATCCCAGCTGGCTGCCGGTGGCCGAAGCAATGATGGCAGTACCGGTTTCGGTGAGGGCATGCACGCTGCCAAGCACGTACTCAGGAGTGGCACCCAGTTTGAGCATTTCACGACCCTGGGTTTGATAATTCAGTTTTGACAGTTTGACGCGGACAGAATCGTAGCGGCCAGAATTATCGATATCATCTGTGATGCCCGTCTGGCTGAGCGTGGCGGAGCTGGAAATGAATACCTCAGCTCCGGCCGGCACCAATTCGGCCACCTTCTGCCGGGCTTCGGCAGCATTTTGGACGACAACGGCCTGCATCCCATGGGCTGAGAGGGCCTTCACCGTGCGCTCGATTTGTGCATCAGAGGCCAGGTTCGAAAAAATTGTATCGGGAGCAAGAACTGTTTCAATTGGGGTAGCCATGTTTGTTTCTCCTTTGAATGTGTTTTGAAATTTGAAGGCCGGCAAACAAAAGCAGCAAAAATACCGTTTGCAAGAGATTTGATTGACTAGCCAGAATAAACGTGATAAATTAGATACACTCGTTGACTAAACAACAACTGTTGCCAATCCTATCATTCTGAACAGGCACCCGTCAACCATCAAATCACGAACTATGTTGCCTAAACAACAATGGAGCCTAAATGTTGCCAAATGAAGATGAAAGACTTGATCCGCGTGTAAAACGCACCCGCCAGATGATCGAACAAGCCTTTGCTGCTTTGGTAACCGAAAAAGGTTTCCAAAGCCTGAGTGTGCAGGATATTACCGAGCGCGCAGGCCTCAATCGAGCTACTTTTTACGCCCACTTTCCAGATAAATTTAGCCTGCTGGATCATGCCATCCAGCAGGAATTCCGCCAGGAAATTGATAAGCGCATGCTGAATGCCTGCCAATTCAGTATCAATAATTTACGCAGCCTGATGGTGACGGTCTGTGAATTTGTTGACCAGGCGCACGCACACTGTGCGCTGAGTGAACAACAATTCCAACTGCTGATTGAAGCGCAGGTACGTTCTCAAATCCATGGATTGCTCAGCCACTGGCTGGAAGGTCTGCCAGGCGGAAACCAACTACACTTGAATGAACGCGCCACCGCCGCAAGCTGGGCATTATATGGATTAGCGACTGAATGGAGCCGGGCCAAACGTATGCCACCGGTCGAAGAATTTGCAGAGCAGGTACTGCCATTACTGGCAGCCAACCTGGGCGTAAGCCTGGAATATGAGCATATGGTTGCTCTGCCCGCCTGAACTGTCAGGGCTGTGACGGCGCACCGGAAGGTTCGGAAAGGCACTATTCTTCGTTTTCCGCAAGAATTTAGCTGGATTGACAGGATAAAAGCACCCCAAGGTTGTAGAAATTCTGTGACACTGGTACTAAATAGAAAAATGTCACATTTCCGAATCGGAAAGACGTGACAGAACAGTGTAAAACCACATTGTATTAAAAACCAAAATTGATTGATAATATAAGTATGGAACAAAAGGATTTATTTCCTACCTTTTTGGCATTTATTTGCCAAAATGCCAGTTGCGCCTGATGGGTGAAATACACACCTATCAGGCTTTTTTATCTTAACAACCTGCTCTGCATTGAGATAACAACAATAATCCACCACTAAAGGAGTTTGAATGGAGACACCTTGGGAATATCGTTATGCCCATCGCATGCAAAAGATGGGTAGTTCAGTCATTCGCGAATTACTTAAATTGACCGAACAACCGGATATTATTTCTTTCGGCGGCGGGCTGCCTGCTCCGGAAGTGTTCCCGTTGAAAGAATTTAAGGATGCCTGTAATTATGTATTGGATCATGACGGTGCACAAGCGCTGCAATATGGCACCACAGAGGGTTACCTTCCACTCCGCCAGATGATCGCACGCCATACCGCTCGATACAGCGTGGACGTGAAACCCGAGAACATCCTGATCACTTCAGGATCTCAACAGGCGTTGGACTTCATTGGACGCTTATTTATCAACCGTGGCGATTACATTGCAGTCGAATCACCCAGCTACCTGGGCGCACTGCAAGCCTGGAATGCCTATGGCGCACAATATATTACCGTTCCGATGGATGAGAACGGCATGATTGTGGATGAATTGGAAAAAGCTCTGCGGATCGGTCCGAAATTTATCTATGTTCTGCCCAATTTCCAGAATCCAAGCGGTGCCACGCTCAGCCTTGAGCGGCGTCAAAGGATCGTCGAGTTGGCAGATAAATATGGCGTACCGATCGTGGAAGATGACCCCTATGGTCAGCTGCGTTACGAAGGCGAACATTTGCCCTCGCTGGTCTATCTTGATAGTAAATATCGCGGTGATGACGGCACATACACCGGCAATGTCATCTACTTGAGCACCTTCTCAAAACTGTTGGCTCCAGGTATTCGCCTGGCCTGGGTAGTGGCACCTGAACAGGTTATCAAGAAGTTGGTACATACCAAACAGGCTGCCGACCTGCACACCGCTACATTCAACCAGATGGTGGCTTATGAAGTGGGCAAAGGCGGTTTTCTGGATGAGCATGTCAAGGTCATCCGCAAGGTGTACAAAGAACGCCGCGACGTGATGATCGAGACGATGGAAGAGATCTGGCCGGTCGGCACCAGTTGGACCAAACCACAAGGTGGCATGTTCCTATGGGGCGTACTGCCAGTTGGAATGGACAGTGCAGAAGTAATCAAAAAAGCCATCGAAAGAAAGGTCGCTTTCGTCCCGGGTGGGGCGTTCCACGCAAATGGCGGCGGAAAGAATACCATGCGGCTGAATTTTTCATATTCGTCACCGGATGTCATTCGCGAAGGATCGACGCGCCTGGGATTGCTTCTGCGAGAGCTGGTCAAAGCCAGCGCTACGCATAATTAACCAAGGACCCTGTTCGCCAGAACAGCCAGGAAATGAAACCAGAACGGGCAGCCTCGCGAGGCTGCCCGTTGATCTTTTTTACGTCAACAATGACTACAGTTTTTTCTGTAAAACAGGTTGTGGAAGAGATTTTTGTGGTTATTTTGAGCAACACAGCCCAAAAATAACAACCTACCAGGAACGAAGAGCGCGCAAAGCCCAACCTACTCTTGACCTCTATGCACTATTCCGGCTTTTCTGAATACCAGTCTACTCTTCCAGGTAAGGCACGTAATCAGCCCTGGCAATACCCTGATCGATGGCCTTCTGGGCAACCGCGCGCGCCACTGCCAGATGGACTTTTTTATCCAGGGCATTCGGCACAAGCTCGCCGGGCGGGGCCATATCCGCAATCGTCTGCGCAGCCGCCAACAGCATCTCATTGGTAATGCGCGGCGCATTTGCATCCACCGCGCCGCGGAAAATCCCGGGGAAACCAAGCACATTGTTGACCGATTTGCCGTCAGCAGCAAAAGCCGCCCCAGACATGAGCGCCACTTCCGGATCAATTTCGGGATTGGGATTGGAGAGAGCCAGGATAATCTGACCTTTTCGCACCATTTCCGGCTTGATCAGCCCGGAGACACCCGTGGTTGCGATGACAATATCGCAATTGGCCATGATCTCACGTAAACTTGAGGACCGCCCGCCGAATGTTTCGAGGCGCTTAAGGGCTTCAGGATTCAAGTCTGCACCAAAAACAGGATTGCCCGTCAGGCGCATGAGCATGTTAGCCGTGGCAAAACCCGCTGCCCCCAAACCAATCTGACCGATCTTTGCGCTGGAAAGATAAATCCCAGTCCGCCGTGAGATAACCATCAGTGCCGCAGTAGTAACAACCGCCGTACCGTGCTGATCATCATGCATCACAGGAATATCCAGGCGTTTTTGTAGTCGCTCTTCAATTTCAAAACAGCGCGGCGCTGAAATATCTTCCAACTGAATGGCAGCAAACGTCGAAGCGATGTTTACAATTGTTTCAACGATTTGGTCCGGATCCTTGGTGCTCAGTAAGATTGGAATACCAGAAAGCCCCACCAGCGTTTCCATCAACATGGCTTTCCCTTCCATAACCGGCATCCCTGCCAACGGGCCAATATCACCCAGGCCAAGTACAGCCGTGCCATCTGTAACGATAGCCACCATATGGCTGGTGGATGTGTACAAACGCGCAAAAGAAGGGTTCTTTGCAATTTTTAGACAAACTTCTGCCACGCCCGGGGTGTAGACTTTGCGGAGAGTAGCCAGTGAATCAATCGGATAACGCGAACGAATCGCGATCTTGCCCTTAAGATGCAGTTCCAGAACTTCATCGCGCACATCCACGATGACAGTGCCCTCATTCGCGCGCATGGCCTCCAGAACAGACTCGAACTGGCCAAGATCATCGGTATAAATAGTGATATCACGAACTACATGCCGGGATGTTTCTGTAAGCATGCTAATATCGCCAACAGCCCCGCCCGCATCCGAAATGGAAACCAACAGGCGCGCCAACTGCCCAACTGTCTGCTCATTGCGAACACGTACAGTGCGGCTTACCTTTCGCTCCCAGGCCATCAACGCCTCCGTTCAAGGTATTGGAAGATTTGGCTGTGCGTCTTGATGACCGGGCAATCAGGATCGACAAACAGGCCGTTGAAATCCAATAAAACTGGAGACATGCCTGCCCTTCGGGAGCCAACGACATCGGCATAATAATTATCTCCGATATAGATGGATTCTTGCGCTGAAACCCCGGCCTTTTCCAACAAATAATGAAAGACACCCGGATTGGGCTTTAATGAACCAGCTTCACCTGCATAAACTACCAGGCTGAAAAATTCACTCAACCCGAGCTCTGCCAGGTATTCCGAAAAAGACTCGCGCCGATTAGAAAGGACCCCCAGAATATAGCCCTGGCTCTTGAGTATATTAAGCGTTTCAATAAGATCTGCGGGGATGATATCTACCGGACGATATCTGTCATTCATATGCTGGTGCAGCACAGGGGCGAGCTCAACCGCTTGTTGGGGGCTCGCGCCCAACACGATCAACTGACGATAACCAAAATTAACCCAAAAAGCAGGACCATCCTGAAAAGAAACCTGGTCAGAAAGGATCTCTGCGGATTCTGCAAAATAATAATGCTCCCAACGGGCAGCCCGCAAGCGGTCCTCCGGCTGGATGTTCAGCCCCAATTCATTGGCAATATCTGAAAAGACATGCCAACCTTCGGGCGCACTCAATCTCAAGGTGCCGTCAAGATCATAAAAAATTGCTCGGATTACCATGCTACTTTTAACCACCAATCTGATTCATGACACGGTTTAGCGGAATAAGACCTTGATCGAGACCGTGACCCCAGGGTTTGTTCCAAATACCATCCAGGATCAACGTGCGCAGATCGTCTTCGCTGGCACCATTGCGCATGGGCGTTAGCAGGTCTATTTCTTTTTCACGCAGCAGGCACATACGCAAAACACCATCAGCAGTCAGGCGGGCACGGGTGCAGGCAGAACAAAACGGCACGGTCACCGATGAGATAAAGCCCAACTCACCTTTACCACCTCGAATACGATAAATCCGCGCTTCGCCATCATATTTCCCGGTGGCTTCCAGCGGGCCAAATTCAGTTTCAATCTTCTGCTGGATCTGCGCGGCAGTGATAATTTGCTGGGTCTGGATATCAGTCACGCCGGCAAAGGGCATCATCTCGATGTAACGCATTTGCCAGGGGCGATCAATCGTCAGGGCCGCCAGGTCAATTACGTCATCTTCATTGTAACCCTTGACCACCACGGCATTCAGTTTAACTGGTGCAAGACCCACTTCTTCAGCGGCAAGAATCCCTTTCCAAACATCGTCAAGTTTGCCCCAGCGAGTCAAGCGACGGAACTTCTCAGGATCGAGCGTATCAATTGAGATGTTCACACGCTGGAGGCCGGCTTCTTTCAAAGGCTTGGCCAGACGCGAAAGCAGAACGCCATTCGTCGTCATGGACAGCGAGGCAATCCCTGGGGTTGCTGCGATACCACGCACCAGTTCTACAACATTGGCCCGGATAGTGGGCTCTCCACCGGTGAGGCGGATTTTATCAAAACCAAGACTTGCAAACGTGCGCGCTAGAAACAGGATCTCTTCATCCTGCAGCAGTTCTGCATTCGGACGAAAGGTCTGATCCTCGGGCATACAGTAGATACAGCGCAAGTTGCAATGATCTGTCAGTGAGATCCGCAAGTAGTGTATGTTTCTTCCAAAACGATCAAGCGCCATCAGGCCACCTCGTGTACAGGTTGTACCGGTAAGTGTGCAATTATACAACCTTCATTATTAGAAATTTAGAAGAGAATTGCGCCAATAATTGACGCAATTGCATGGGCATGCTATCATGATAATGTAATTATTCGATTTTTTTATTGCCCGCGCAATTATCTCAACCAGAGTAACCATTTTACCTTACTGCTGGCCGGAAGGAATTCTTTCTGGGATATTGCCTTGGCCTCAGAAGGAGTGTTATGAGCATTAATTTTTTTATTCGTATAATTGGAATGTTCGTATTTGGAATAATGACTGGTTATTGGGGGTTCTGGTTTGGAAGCACAAATGCCGCAGAACAAGTTTGGACATATACATTTGGTCTTGGCACCGTGGGCGCCCTGTTCGGCTTGATTGGAACGCCATACTTCACTACACTGCCAATGCGGGCTCTACGCAGAATGTTGGTGCGAATTTCGGCAGAAAACTTGCTGGCCGGGTTAAGCGGATTAGTGGCGGGTTTGCTGGTCGCTGCCCTGTTGACCTTTCCACTCTCCAGGCTGCCCGATCCACTGGGAAATGTCCTACCATTTCTGGCAGTTCTGCTGTTTGGATATTTCGGCGTGGCGTTGTTCGTGATGCGCCAGGCGGATATCATGGCTGTGATCGGGACGGTAAGTAACCGTGGCGGCGAAAGTGTTTCACCGGTCAACAATGCCTGGGGCCAGGGTTCACGCACCATTTTACTCGACACAAGTGTCATCATTGACGGGCGGGTTTCAGATATTGCCAAGACGGGTTTTCTGCCAGGCACGCTGCTAATTCCACGCTTTGTATTAAACGAACTGCAGTATATTGCTGATTCTGCCGATAGCTTGCGCCGGCAGCGTGGACGACGCGGCATGGAAGTTCTCTCTGAACTACAAAAAGTTTCAGCCGTGAGTGTGCGCATCAGCGATATCGATGTGGAAGGCGTGCGTGAAGTGGACGACAAACTCGTCATCCTGGCCCGCCAACTCAAATGTCCAATCCTGACCAATGACTATAACCTGAATCGCGTGGCCGAATTGCAGGGTGTATCCATCCTGAATATCAATGAGCTCGCCAATGCGGTCAAATCAGTCGTTCTGCCCGGCGAAAACATGGGTATTGCCATCATCCAGGAAGGCAAAGAAATGAACCAGGGCGTTGGTTATATGGACGATGGCACGATGGTGGTTGTGGAAGGCGGTAACCGCTATATTGGGCAGACCAGGGTAGTTAATGTCACAAAAGTGCTTCAGACCGCCGCTGGTCGCATGATTTTTGCCAAGCCAGAAGATTAGTATCCGGGGATCTGGCGCCGCCAACTTTTTTCTTGATTCGGTAAGGGCGCGGTTGAAAGGTAACCGCGCCTTTTTTATTTTTGTCCTCATCCATGCTCTGGTTTATAATTCACTTTATCAGGAGAGAAATCATGATCCGTCTTTACAATACACTCACTCGTAAAAAAGAAGACCTGCAGACACTCGAACCTGGTGTCGTCAAGATGTATGTCTGCGGTCCAACCGTTTATAACGACGCTCACGTCGGACATGCCATGTCAGCCCTGGTCTTCGATATTGTCCGGCGCTACCTGGAACACCGTGGCTATAACGTCAGGCACGTTATGAATTATACGGATGTCGACGACAAAATTATCAACCGCGCCAACCAGATGGGCATAGACCCATTTGTGCTGTCACAGCGTTACATTGAAGATTTTGATCAGAATCTAACCGATTTGAATATCCAGCCGGCAACTGCCAAACCGCGGGTCAGCAAGACCATGCCGCAGATCATCGACTTCGTCAAAGGTCTGATCGATAAAGGCTATGCCTACGCCGCTTCAAACGGAGATGTATATTTTCGAGTTTCACACGACGATGACTACGGAAAGCTCTCCGCCCGCAAGCTGGATGACATGCAGGCTGGAGCGCGCATCGAGATTGAAGAACTGAAGGAACATCCGATGGATTTTGCGCTCTGGAAGGCCGCCAAACCAGGCGAACCTTCGTGGGATAGCCCCTGGGGCAAAGGCCGTCCAGGCTGGCACATTGAATGCTCTGCCATGAACCTGGCCGAACTTGGTGAACAAATCGATATCCATGGTGGTGGAAATGACCTAATTTTCCCTCACCATGAGAACGAAATCGCCCAATCGGAATCTTTTACTGGCAAACAATTCGCACGCTACTGGATGCATAACGGCATGCTGCAGCTCGGCGGCGAAAAAATGTCCAAATCGCTCGGCAACATTATCAGCATCAAGGAATTCCTGACCAGGCGCGATGCAGACGTGATGCGTATGCTGGTGCTGAATGGCAGTTACCGCGCTCCGCTGATGTTTAACGATGAGACTCTTGACGGTGCCGAAAAGGGTCTGGAACGCATAAAATCAGCCCTGCGCCCGGCGCCAGATAAAGCCGGACCTGCAGCGGTGGGGGCTTTGAACGCGCTTTCGGCACAGATAGAATTGACCCAAAACGGCTTTTTAACCGCCATGGATGATGATTTCAACACAGCCGGCGCACTGGGCATCCTGTTTGAGCTGGTTCGCGCCATCAACACTGCCAGGGATGCAGGTGCCGACGCCATGCAGTTAAAATCAGCGCAGGAAACTCTGCGTGAGCTGGCCCATGTCTTTGGTTTGAGATTGAGTGAAAAAACAGGCTCAGAAGGCGCAGATAAGTTCATCGGCCTGCTGGTGGAAGTGCGCAGCGAAGTCAGAAAACAGAAGCTCTGGCCACTTTCTGACCTGATTCGCGACCGTTTGAAAGAGCTGGGCGTGACCATTGAGGACAGTAAAGAAGGCACCAGCTGGCGCTGGGGATAAAACCAGGAAAAACTTCCGGAGAAAGAACTTTCGGAAGTTTTTCTTTTCTGATGACGGGCTGTGCAAAGAAGCTCAAAGCTTCTCGATGCCTGAGGCTAAGCTACTCAGCGAAAGTGAACCAGGCTGTCTTTGTAATTCTTGACCCGTTTGGTTTTTCCGGTGCTTTCGATGCTGAAACCAGCGGCTTTTAACAACGCCGCATGTCCGTCAATTCCGCCAGGATACTTGGGATTCAATTCGCCATTTGCTTTACATACACGCCAATAAGCGACCTGCACATCGGGATCATTGGCGATGGACTGCAGCAGCATGCGGGTGTCATAAGGGCAGGTCACCTGGACCTGGTATCTGCGCGCCAGTTCTTTTCGGAGAAGTTCGGTAGTGACGAGCCTGTCCGCTGGGATTTCATCAATAAATGCTGCCACCGTCGCGCGGCAGGGTTTGAGCATTTTTCCCGAACAGCCAAAAAATTTTTCGAGGTTTTTGGCAATCTCGACGATCATATCTACTTGTGCTTCCACGGCGCCTCCTGTTCAGATTGAATAATTATAACAATGCTTGCCAGGCCGCAAAAGCCCTGGCCCTGGAGAAAATCGTGGTCGTTCCAAAATTGGTAATATTTGAAAAGGACAAACAACTGTAGGGAATCGGTTGTTGCAAAGTCTAAGCGAGCAAATCTGCCAACTTCAAACCACGCGATAAATGTGAACCAGCAAAGGCAATCAGGCGGCTGACATTTATCGCAGACTGCTCACGCTTATAACCTCGCATAGGGCGGTAACGTTCCTTGATCCACCAACCGATACTCCGTTCACAGTGGTTGTTCGTGCCGTCTATCATCCTGTATCCATATTCATCCTTCCACGTTCGATAAAATGTTAGGCGCGGCCAGAGATTCCAACGATCCATAAACAAGTTTCGCATGCGGTAAGCGACATCATATTTTCTCCCTTTTCCTGGTTTCCGGGCTTTGGCATAACGCAAATACATTTCTTCAAGCAAGGGTTGTTCATCAGGAATGCGAGAGTGGATCATCTCTCTTAGTTTGGTCAAATCACTGATAGCTTGTTCCGTCGTAATGCCGATAGTTTCTAAAGAATGATCTTGATTTGCAGCAATCAAGGCAGTCAGTTCGTCAACCAGGGCATCGGTGTTCCGACCAACATGGCTTTTGCAGACTTGATGAGAACATCCGGTTTCATCGCTGACTTTCTTAAAGCCGTCAGCATCATCTGTTACCAAAATATCCGCGTCCACGGCATCTAAAATCGGCTCGAGCCAAGCTTTCAATTGTTCAGCATCTTCTCCCGGTAATTTATCTATACTCAACACCATTCCATTTACAGCATCTACACTGATCCCAACATGTAACCATTTTCCACCACAGCGTACGCTCGTAACATCTGCTCCGACTGCTTTTGTTTTGTAACCAGTCAATAGGCTCTTTTGTTTCATCCCAGGCACTTTTTTTGGCGCAAATTGAACAGCACGATATACACTCGTCTTACCGATACCTACTCCGAGACTACCCAAAACAAGTTCCACTGCACCGTAACTCAGACCTAAAATGTAAAACATGACCGCCATGCCAAGCACGCGCATCGATATTTGTTGGTTGTTCACGCCTACTGGATATACCCGGAAGGTGCAGCCGCACTTTGCACATTGATACCGCCATGCAAATACTTCAGCGTATTTTGTATCCACAATTTTCTTCACCACTATTTGTCGTGGGTAAAAAGCCATTCCTGGGCAGCCCGGGGATGAACACTTTTTTGGCTGCGCAAATTGGCCAATTTTTACATCTGGTAAAAGAAGTTTCAGTCGCATATAATAGACCTATCGTGTTTTGTTTGGGTTGTGGGGCGGTTGCTAGACTGCCCCATAATCATTTAAACACGCTTTTACCAGCTTTGGAACGATCACCCCAATATCGCCACCTGGACCGAACTGTACGGCTGGATTGAAATCGGCGACTACGGTAAATCTGACGCCTTCATACGAGTACTGGATGAAGGTGGAACTGTATGGGAAAGCACAACCCGGCCGACCTCCTTTGATGAAGCGCTGCAGGAACTGGAAGATGCGCTCGGGAAAGCCATCGCAGAAATTGGAGGGTAGCCTCCTACCCGGGCGATGATTCCAACTTTTGCGCAAGTGTTTTACTATGCCTCGAGCAAGCGTATCCAGGGACTGATCTATGCTTTCAACGGGACCTTATGGCTCGACGCGGCCTATATCGTAGTTAAGTAACTCTTATGCTAGAGGAGAAGGATTCTTGAAAATCCTTCTCCTTAACACGAATTATGACTCCAACAATAAAGAGCCAATGCTCCACCGGCAGGCGCTGAAAGCCGCCTTTGCCTGGGATATAGTACTGGATAGGTCTGTTCCGTAGTTCCATAACTACGCGGCATCTGCACTGAAATCTGGAAAACATCTCCAGCATGCACTGAATTAATTCGAAAGGTTTCGGAATTGAGGATGGTTACCGGCGTTTTTTTGCTTAGACATATCGATTTCCTTTCTTCATCGTTATAAGATGATACCCTTGGGGCGTCCAATCCGGTCACCATGTTCTTGCCCTATGATGTGGCTCATCTCCACAGTTCGGATCCACTCGTAAAACAGGCTCTTCAAACTTGTCACCAGAACACCGGCGTTTTTCATCCGCTCCAAACCGACTTCGTGAGCGCCTCCGGGTGAATCAGTGGCATCAGAGACTGTCACGACTGAAAAGTCATTCTGGAGCAAGCCGATGGCCGACTGAGCAACACACACATCGGTTTCCAGCCCAACAATAATAGCTGTTCTTCTTCCGCTGGCACGTACTGCCTCTAATATTTCTGCCTGTCCTGCGAGCCCAAAGGACATCTTGTTGAATACAGGTGTGCCTGGAGGTAGTTTTGCCGCAAGGGATTCTGTCATTCCATTCAGGCGGTCGGACTCCTCGGCCGTAACAAGCATAGGCACTTTCAGAATTTTGGCTATTTCCATCAACCAACCTACCCGGCTGATGAGCAATTCCACCCTTTCAGGGGGTAACTTTTTCAGGAAATTGTCCTGAATATCAATGATGATAAGAATACAATCGTTCACTTCAACGAGAGTTTGGTTTATGTTGGGCATGAAAACCTCAAAGTTATATCCCAGGCAAAGGCGGCTTTCAGCGCATGCCGGTGGAGCATTGGCTCTTTATTGTTGGAGTCATAATTCGTGTTGAGGAGAAGGATTTTCAAGAATTCTTCTCCTCTAGTATAAGAGTTACTTAACTACGATATAGGCCGCGTCGAGCCATAAGGTCCCGTTGAAAGCATAGATCAGTCCCTGGATACATGATCATCGCTTCGCCTGCCATGATCAATGTACGGCGAATTCAGCGCTATTCAGCAGCGAAAATCAAAGCCGCGCAGGCAATCCTAAATGAAAAAACCCAAACCATGACACCCCAGGATTCTTTTTTTTACCGCTCTCGGGCATTTTTGGGCAGGCTGCCTGCGTCCTCGACTAGCACACACCCTCGTTGTAGGTTTTTAAGGTTTGGCTTTTTGCACAGGACTCTCATGTCCAAGCAGCAAATCAATGACAGCAATATTCTGTATAGGGGTGCCAGTTAATCGGACAATATTTATTTTGGCACCAAGGTCAAACTCTTTTTGTCCCTGAATGATGTCCCGAAAATAAAAAACATCATCCAAGTATCCAAGATCATTAACCTTTCTCATATCCTCAGTGAATGTTTTGGATAATTCATAATCGAAGAAAATATTAACATCATCCCTGCCGTAAATTTCTTTTGATATTTCTCCACTTTGAGAGGTGGTACATAGGGAAACAACCACTGAACCCAACTTGATGGATGGAATATTTCCTTCATGGATGATGCATTTGTTAGTATTTGTCGCTAAAATGATGGTGTCATACATGGAGAAATCAGGATTAGACAGATACCGGGATGCCAATCCTAATTTTTGGAGCTGGTTTTCAAAATCCATTTTCTGAGTTAGATCCTGATAATCCATGCTTTCCAAGGCCGGAGAAAAGTGCTTTATGTATGCTGCAGTTTGCAGGGCTACCTTGCCCGCCCCAATTAATAATATTTTGACTGGCTTATGCTTAAGAGTATCAAGGTACAGCCACACCATTGCAGCAGTCCTCTGAAAGATTCCAGACTTCATATCGCATTCGAATTGTAGATCAGCTCGATAATAAACGCGGGCGATGGTGGCATATTCTTTGCTAACCGCATCATACGGACCAGATACCTCGTAAACGAGCGGGGCATCGCCGTCCCTCAGCTTAAAAGTTGTTTCAAAAACATTATCACCAAGAAATTTTCCCTGATCATCAAAAAACTCCAGCAGCGTTCTCCGGTACTTTAGTTGTTCGATTTTCGTGAACTGCTCTCGTATTTGATCTACTAGGAGATCTTTATCCAGGTCGCTTGTTTTTATTAACTCAATCATGATTGATTATCTCCTAATAATATTTGTGAAAGGATGTGAAAATTGAAACTAAGATTGCAGGACGGGTTGCTCTTATGGGTAGTATCGGAAAAAATGCAAGTTGATAATCGGACACAAATCAGATGCACCCAAACCGGCAGTGGCGGTTTGGGTGCATCGTCAAGATATAAATGGAATTAGGTTTATTGGACTGAATTGATTGGCATATGCGTGTATAGCAGGCGTACCACCAAGATGCATAAGCAATATTTTGCTGTCCTTCTCAAAGCGATGCTGTTCTGCTAGTTCAAGTAACCCCCTCACTGCTTTTCCCTCATAAACGGGGTCCACAATCATACCTTCCGTCTGGGCAAACAGACTGATCGCCTTGAAAGTTTTCTCGTCGGCGATGCCATATAAACTTTTGTCCGCAGCCACAATCTCAATGTCGTTCGAAATGACCTGAATCGATATACCGATTTCTTTTAGAGCTTGGTTAGCAAGAAGTAGAACCCTGGCTTTTTTGATTTCTGTTTCTTCATCGTCGGGAATACCAATGACTCGCGTCTTTTCTCCCATGGCTGCAAAACCGGCCACCAGCCCGGATTGCGTGCTGCTGCTGCCAGTACAATGCACGACGTAGTCAAAGGTGATCCCTAATGCTCTGGATTGCTTCACAATTTCAGCAGCGCAAGCCATATAGCCAAGGCTCCCCAGGCGGTGTTCTGAAGCGCCACCCGGTATCAGGTAAGGTGAATGTCCACGTTCCTTTAGGTAACTGATAAACTCCTTCAGAGGACCCTGATCTTCAATCGGCCTGTCTTTCTCGTCAATGTAGAGTTCTGCCCCCAACAGGCTACTAATCAGGATATTCCCAACCTGTCTGTAACTTGGTCCTGCGTCTTTTGTCCAACTGCAGTGCATAAGAGCGCATTTTAGGTTATATTTTGCAGCTGCGGCGGCTGTCTGTCGGGTATGGTTGGATTGAATTGCTCCTACGGTAACCAACATGTCAGCACCAGTATGGATGGCATCTCCAACCAAAAACTCAAGTTTACGTGTCTTATTGCCGCCGCCCTCCAGCCCGGTTAGATCATCCCGCTTGATCCATAATTCCGGGCCGCCAAGCAACTTGCCAAAATTATTCAGGCGGTGCATCGGCGTCGGCAGTTGTGCCAAGTTTGCACGCGGCCAATCAGGCATGCTGATCAACCAGTCAATGAGATTTATTTTATCTATCATATTTTGTCCTTTGATTATATCTTTCACTACGTCTCAGAGAATACCGACTAGACAACAAAAACATCGTTGGGGTATTCCCCTAAATATCTATCCCTTCGATCTACTATAACGGTGACGACATTTTGATCTGGCTGAAGTCTTTCTGCGATTTTCAGGGCGATGAAAACATTTGCGCCAGAAGACATACCACAGTAGATTCCTTCTTCCCTGCAAAGAATATTTGCCATATTCCGAGCTTCTTCTTCACTGACTTGAAAGAATTCATCCGGATACCCCAGGTCCATCATTTCTTCAACGATGGATTTCTCTGTTTGCCATTTCGTCAGTCCCATCCAGTCTACAAGCTGGCGGCTCATTGTGGATAATTTAAAATCACCTTTTTTTGCTTCAGGTTGATTTACCTCCATAAATGACTCGCTGCCATAGGGGGCGATACCAAAAGTTAAGGGAGTGACACCCTTTTCTTTTAAAGCCAGAGTAACACCTAATAAGGTAGCCCCGGAACCTACTGCGCAACCCCACGCATCGATCTTTCCGTCAAGCTGATCATATATTTCATAACCCATACTCATTTGGCCAATCTTGTTATATGGGTTATAGATTTGGTCAACCCATACTGTGTTGGGTAAATTCCGTTCCAGATCAGCCATCTCCCGCTTGGCGGCAATTACCCACGCAAGATCTTTTTTATCTTCATCCGGCACCCTGTTTAATTGCTCTTCTGACATGTAATCAGAGGCCGGCGGACTTCCGGTTACATCTGCTCCATATGCTTTTGTAATTTTCAGTCGTGTGCTATCGCCCCGTAACAAAGGAGTGTACATGCTTAGCCTTGCCCCATACCCTTTTGCAGCACACACGAAGGCAATCGCTGGCGCGGTATTTCCTGCGGAACAATCACAGACAATTCCGCCAGGCTCCAATTTTTTTCCATTCCAGGTTAAACCGGCTTCAGCTGCCTCAATCATTGAAAGTGCCATGCGATCCTTATAGCTACCGCTGGGGTTGAAGTATTCCAGCTTGACAAACACGTTGGCGGGAACATCTTTACCGACCTTGTTCAGTTTCAGTAAAGGTGTATTACCGACCAGTTCCAGCATGCTGTTGACATAATCCATAAATTCTATTTTTCCTCAGAATAAGAGAATTACTACTGAATTTTGAAAAATTAGAGTCACATAATACGGTAATTGTGCCATACTGGGCACATGCGCAAGAAACAAAACAAACAAGGGTTGGTCGAAAAGCGGAAGGTGGCGCTGGAGTTGCTAGACAAAGGAAAGTCAGCCAGTGAAGTAGCCGAGATTGTTAGCGTCACCATTCGCAGTATCTTTCGAAGGCAGGAACAGCGAGAGAACCCGCCAAAGAAGAGTGAACGATCGTCTGGTCGTCCCAGCAAGTTGACCAGCGCCCAATTGCAGAAGTTGGAGCAAGAATTGTTGCGTGAGGCTTATGCCCACGAATACGTAGAAGATTACTGGACGCGATTGTTTCCTGGAAGCAGCGGGTCTGGCCAAGGATAAAAAAAGTGGCGTGAACTGCGAGCCACGCTGGTACTTGAAGATGAAAGCGGTTTCTCTTTGGTCTCGCCGCTCAAGCGCAGTTGGTCGCCACGTGGACAGACGCCTGCCATCCGCACCAGCTTGCAGCATCACCAGCGGCTGAACCTGCTGGGTGCACTGCTGGTCAGGTCGGATAGCGGCCGGAGCAAGCAGACCACGCGCTCTTATCGGCGCAGTCTGCGGGGCGAAGAGGTGGTCGCTTTCTTGAAGCAGGTGTTGCGGATCGTTCCGGGCGAGATAGTTCTGGTGTGGGACAACCATCCCATCCACAAACGTCAACTCGTGAAGGAGTTTCTTGCCGAGAATCCGCGTGTGCATATGGATTATTTTCCGATCTAAGCTCCAGAGCTCAATCCGGTTGAATTTGTTTGGACCTAAGTGAGTGAATACACTGCCAGCTTCACACCGCACAACATGACTGAACTTTGTATAAGAGTGAATAACGGTGTTGCGAGAACCCGAAACTCTGCCAGACGGTTGAAGGCCTGTCTCACCGGTTGCAAACTCTCGTGGAAATAGCAATTGCAGTGACATTTATTATTCAAAACTCAATAATATAAACGGAAGAACATCTTAATTTTGCCAAAGAAGATGTATGCGCATCCATCATTCAGAATCATCGTTGTGCATATTCCCGTAATGCTGACAGTAACTTTTCTATATCGTCACGATTAATCCAGTAATGTGTAACCAAACGCATGCCTGAGTCATCACCTATCCAGACCAGTACCCCTTTTTTTGCCAGAAATTCAGTCAGTTCTTTTGGATTGCGGCAAATTGGGCGGAAATTTCCCCTGATGATATTCGTCTGCACAGAAGTTAAATCCAACTCAGCCAGACCCTCTGCGAAAAGGGTCTCAGCTAAATACCGGGCGTGATCATTGTCTTCTTTTAGACGATCGATCATGGTATCCAGGGCAATAATTCCTGGAGCAGCCAGAAAACCACCCTGGCGTAAATGGCCTCCAAGCGTAAGTCTCTTTCGCCTTGCTTCTTCGATGAAGTCCTTACTCCCAACAATCATGGAACACTGGGGACAACATAAACCCTTGGACAAGCTGAACATCACACTTGTTGCATCGCTGATATACTCGGCGGGCTTGATCCCAAGCTCAACGGTCGCATTAAAGATCCGAGCTCCATCGATATGAAAGGCGAGTTTATTGGTTTTGGCAAAAGAAGAAATAGCAGCGATGTTTTTTGCTGGAAGAATTGTTCCTCCAGCACCGTTATGAGATGTTTCGACTGCGACCAAAGCCGTTCTTGGCTCCTCTAATTCATTGCCTCGAATATATGGCATCAACTTGTCGGGATCCATAATGCCCCTATCTCCTGACACCAATTGAACAGTGACACGTGAAACCGTGGATAAATGGGTCGCCTCACAGCGCCACAGATGTGACCTGGATTCGATAATGATTTCCTGTCCCGATTTTGACTGGGTAAAAATGGAGAGTATATTTCCTATCGTTCCACTTAAAACAAGCAGTGCTGCCTCACGATTGAATAATTGTGCAGCTTTTTCCTCCAGTCTTTTTACAGTGTAATCATCCCCCCAGAAATCGTCTCCCACTTCGGCTGCATACATTGCCCTACGCATTTCAGGAGTTGGCCGAGTCACCGTATCGCTTCTAAGGTCAATGATCCCATTATCGAACGCCATGATTTTTCTCCAATTTTGATGTCATTATGTAATGAATTTTTTTCGATCTCGAAGAATCGGTCAAGCAAAATCAAGATCACCACGCAACAACCGCAGGGAACTTTCCGCTATGATCGCTGCGCCAATCGGAAGAACAGATTCATCAATATCGAAGTGCGGGTCGTGGTGCCTGCGCAGATCACCCTCGATCCCTGCCCCGAGCATGAAATAACAAGCCGGCACTTTCTCGGCAAAGTAAGCAAAATCATCCCCATAGGGAAGAGGTTTATATTCACCGATATGTTCTTTCCCAAAGAGGTCCTCGGTTGCCTGGAGCACCGTTTCAGTAATTTTGGGATTATTGATGGTGGCCGGGGCTGCAGTGTGAACATCAAGAGCGTAATCGCCACCGAAGCTCCTGGAGATTGCAAGCGCCTTTTCCAGTCCGGAATGAATGGCTTCCCTGCTATCCGAATCTGTATACCGATAGATCCCGGCTAGATCAACTTTTTCCGGGATTACCCCTTCCTTGGTCCCCCCGCGCACAATTCCTAGAGCGATTACGCCTCTCTTATAAGCAGGTACTGACCTGGGAACGATCGAATAGATCGCCTGGATCACGAGGCTGGTGATATAAATGGGATCGATCGCCTGATAGGGCGAAGCGGTATGTCCTCCTTTTCCTAATACAGAGGCAGTAAAAACATCAGCACCCGAAAGGACAGCACCAGAGATGGTGAAGATCTTTCCTCTCGGTAAGTCAGCCATCACATGCAGGCCCAGAATGGCATCCACACCTTCCAATGCACCTGCCTCAAGCATGCGGGGGGCTCCACTGATATCTTCCTCATCGCCGTTATCCTCGCTGGGTTGGAAAAGGAAGCGGACTGTACCGGGAAATTCCTCTTCACTCAGCAAGTGCGCGACTCCGAGCGCGATGGCAGTATGAGCATCATGACCGCAGGCATGCATCATGCCGGGTATGGTTGAAGCATATGGTAGATCATTCTTTTCCTCGATGGGCAAGGCGTCAATATCAGCCCGTATGGCAATCACCGGGCTCCCTTTTCCTTTTTCGCCCAATACTCCTGTCCTGGCCACATTACGCTGAACCCGATAACCCAACTTCTCCAGGGTATCGCCAATGATCCCGGCAGTCCGGAACTCATGAAAACCGATTTCAGGATACATATGGAAATCATGGCGGAAATCACGGATTTCACCTGCAATGGCATAAGCTTTTTCTTTCATGGTTGTCATGGGGCAGCACTCTCCTTATTTTCTATTGAGAAGAACTAAATCAATTGATCTTGTAAACTTCTTCCTTAATAATCTTGTGCTTATTAATTGCTGGAAGGATACAATGCTGCAAATCAGGATTCGGATTATTTTTTTATCCTGCAGGGACATATCTCGGTGAGACTTCGTGGCAATAAACCCAATGTCCCGAGCTGATCTCTCGCCAGACAGGTTCAATCTTTGAGCAATGTTCTTTGGCGATCGGACAACGGGTATGGAAGCGGCAACCTTTCGGTGGGTTAATGGGACTAGGAATATCTCCATCAAGGACCATTCTTTTCCTTTCCCGCGCAATTATTGGATCCGGTATCGGTACTGCGGAAAGTAATGCTTTTGTGTAGGGGTGTTGAGGATTCTCGTAAAGTTCATCCTTTTCCGCCAATTCCATTAAGATACCCAGGTACATCACCGCCACTCGGTCGCATATATGGCGGACCATGCTCAAATCGTGGGCGATGAAAAGAATAGTAATCCCCAACTGATCCTGTAAATCTTCAAGTAGATTGACCACTTGAGCCTGAATGGATACATCAAGGGCAGCAATCGGTTCATCACAAACAACAAATATCGGCCTGGATGCCAGTGCACGCGCGATCCCAATTCGCTGACGCTGCCCTCCCGAAAATTCATGCGGAAAGCGGTTAAGATAATCCCTGCTCAGACCGACTAAATCCAATAAATCGCCAACTTTATTCTCCCTATCTTTTTTACTTTTGACTATTCTATGAACCCTTAAAGGCTCGCTAATAATTGAATTCACCGTCCAACGAGGATTTAAAGATGAAAATGGATCCTGGAAGACCATTTGAGAGCGGGAGCGAATTTCTTTCATTTTTTGTCTTGACTTAAGATTCACCTCGTGCCCGTCGATTTCTATATATCCAGATGTTCGCTCATATATTCCCAGAATTGCCCGCCCCAAGGTGGTTTTCCCGGACCCGCTTTCACCAACTAATCCCAGTGTTTCCCCCCTGTGGATTTGAAAGCTGACGCCATCCACAGCCCTAACCTGACCCATGGAACGATTAAATATCGCCCCTGTTGTAAATGGAAAATGAACGAACAGCTTATCAACTATGACAAGCGGGGATTGGCTGCCAGACATTTGTTTTGTTGTCACCGGAGATCTCCAGTCTCGATGTTTATCCAGCAAGCCACCAAATGCTCCGGATCAACAGCGGTCAAGGGAGGTTTATTGTGCCAGCATTTTTCAACAACGAACTTACACCGATCCGCAAACGGACAACCATCTTGTATGTTGTAACAACTTGGGGGGAAACCCTCGATGGACTGCAGCCGATCAGATGTACGTCGTGAATCCGCCCGGGGAAGGGAATGCAGCAACGCCTGGGTGTAGGGATGTTTTCCAGAATGGAAAAGTGTCACCACATCTGCCTCTTCCACAATTTCGCCAGCATACATTACGATGACACGATCTGCCAGTTCAGCGACAACTCCAAGATCATGAGTTATCCAGATGATTGACATTTTAGTTTCCGCTTTTATTTTTTTGACAAGATCAATTATCCGAGCCTGGATGGTGACATCTAATGCTGTGGTAGGTTCGTCTGCGATCAATAATGTTGGTTCAAGAGCCAGCATCATGGCGATCAAAGCTCTCTGCCGCATCCCTCCTGAGAACTGATGTGGGTAGTTCCGTAGACGTTGCTTTGCATCCGTAATCCCCACCAGCTCCAGATATTCAATGGCTTTTTGACGCGCAGCGTTTTTGGAAGTCCTTTGGTTTATGATTATCGCCTCGGTAAGCTGCTTTTCGATCGATAAAGTGGGGTTTAGCGATGTCATAGGATCTTGAAAAACGAAAGCAATTTCCCGCCCGCGAAATGGAATTAGCTCTGCTTCTGACATTGCGAGCAGATTTTTACCCTTATAGAGAGCAATACCCCGAATAATCTCACCAGGAGGTTGGGGAATCAATCCGAGTATGGACATCACCGAGACGGTTTTTCCACAACCACTTTCTCCTACGATAGCAACAGTTTCATCTTCGTTGACATGATAAGAGATATCATTGACTGCATAGACGGTCCCTTCCGGTGTATGAAACCGGACATTCAGATTATTAATCTCAAGAAGCGGTGTGGGATTCATTATCATGGAAACCTTTTTCAGGTGATTAAATTGGTCGGCTGCGGGGGTCCAAGGCGTCTCTCAAACCGTCGCCAACAAAATTAATACTTAATATTGTGAGAAGGATGAAAAAACCTGGAAATATCCAGAACCAGGGAGCAGATTCGATATAGGTATAAGACCTTTCAAGCATATTGCCCCATGTGGCTGTCGGCGGCATTACGCCCATACCGAGAAAACTTATATAAGATTCACCCAGTATGGCGCTTGCAACACCCAGCGTTGCTGCAACAACAACTGGAGCAACTGTGTTTGGCAAGATATGTTTAACAATAATTTCCCAAGTAGGAGTTCCAGTTGCTCGTGCTGCAATCACAAAATCATTTTCTTTAAGGCGCAGATATTCGGCTCGAACTATTCGAGCAAGGTCCATCCAGCTCGTCATTCCGATCATTAAGATGATTCCTACTACACTGCCGCTGAAAGTACGCCCAGCAAGTTCCAGATTGGGGAACTTGTCGCTGAAAAATTTCGCCATTATCAGCAAGAGGAAAATTCTAGGGATGGAGATCACCGCTTCGGTGATTCTCATCAGAACAGAATCAATCCAACCGCCAAAGAATCCCGCGACAGAACCAACAAACACGCCAATCGAAACCATAACAAAAGCGGATGTAATTCCAATTAGCAGAGATATTTGCCCTCCATATATGGTCCTTCGAAAGATATCCCTCCCGATCATATCTGTTCCAAAGGGGTGAGCAGTGCTGGGGGGAGCAAGGCGTGCGGTTATACCTGTTCGATTGGAATCCTTTTCAGAGAAGAAAAACGCTCCTCCAAAACAATAAATAAATAGCAGGATCAGTATCACTGCGCCAAACATTGCCATTTTATGGCGGCGGAACCGCAACCACACCATTTTTCGTAATGAGAGCGGAGGTTTATCTAGAATTGTTTCTTTCGTTCTAAGGGTAATTTCAGCGACACTCATACATACTGTCCTTTTTACCGATACAGGCGAATACGCGGATCCAATGCTGCATACGTAAGGTCGGTAATAATTTGACAAATCACCACTGCTATTGCTACAAATATGATGATTCCCATGACAACAGGAGTGTCATAATTGTTTACATGATCCAGGAAAAGCCGTCCCATCCCTGGCCAGGCAAAGATTTTTTCTGTGACTGCGGCTCCAGCTAAGAGAAGCGGAAGATCCATGCCAATGAGGGTGATAATGGGAAGGGCTGCATTCTTGAACGCGTGAGAAGAGATGATATATTTAATTTCCAATCCTTTTGCTTTCGCTGTTCTGATATAGTCCTGGTTGATAACCTCAAGCATCGCGCTGCGAGCGTATCGCACATACTTTGCCATGCTGAGAAAAACGATACAGCTAACAGGCATAATCAGGTGGATAACAATTTGAGAGACGGTTTTTCCTTTTTCGAAATCAAACATGCCAACCGAGGGAAGATATGGCAACCCCCAGCGCCTGAATAGGCCGGAAAAGATATAAATTAGAACCAGAGCAATAATAAAAACGGGCGTAGATAAGCCGACAAAAGAAAAAGCAGTTAAAAAATTATCAAGAAATGAATATTGTTTGAGGGCAGATGTGATGCCAAAAGATATTCCTAAAACGATAATCAAAATCTGAGCCGGGATCATTAATATTAATGTGTTTGGAATCCGGCTCAGAATAAGGCCTAGGACCGAAACCCCTCGGTCGGTTAGGGACGTGCCAAAATCACCACGTAAAATACCTTTTCGAATTCCCGGGGTTTCTTGTATGCCGTCGCCATCCATATCAATTTTCGCCCAGTCATTGCCAACCAGCCAGTACGTATACTGTAAATAGACAGGCTGATCCAAGCCCAATTTTCTACGAAGTTGTTCATATTCTTCAGACCTTAATCCAACTATTCCTCCCATTGTTTCCACTGGATCCCCTGCGCTATTGGCCAAAAAAAATATTACTATACTGATGATGAACAGCAAGATGATAGATTCCAGTAATCTTCTTACGATATATCGAGGCATCTCAGGACTCCAGGCAGGTTTTGGAGGGAAGGTTGTCGTTTCCAGAGGCAGTGAGCAAGGTGCAGATCACCTTGCTCACTGCTGCAATCATGAGTTTACGGATTCAGGTCCCATTGAGCTATTGTGTAGAACTGATTCGGTTCCGCAAGGACTACACCTGTTAGTCTCGGACTATATGCAGTGAAACCAGAATCTTCATATAAGCCCAAGAAATACACATTTTCAGTCATGTAACGGCTGAGTTCATAAAATTTCTGTAATCGCACAGATGTATCCAACTCAGATATCTCTGCGGTGAAAAGCTCATCCAGGTGGGCATCACACATTTGGAATAAGTTCCTTCCCTTTGGATTTTTATCACTGGGAATCGATGCGCAAAGGAAACGATTGGTGTCTCCATCAGGGTAACTGGGCGCCCATCCCCATTGACAAAAATCGGCTTTAGCGCATGGCGAGTTTTTCCCGCTTGCCAATAGATCATTGATGGGGTAGCTTGCTATATCAAGCTGGATGCCGCAGTCTGCAAGATTCTGCTGAGCAACTGCCTGGTAATCCTTTCTGAAGTTGTCATTGATTGTCACGTGGTGAAGTTCCAATTTGACACCAGCTTTTTCCCGAATTCCGTCGCCGTTGCTGTCAGTCCAGCCATCATCTTGCAGCAATTGTTTTGCTTTCCCCGGATCATACGGCCAGGGCTTAAGGCTTGGGTCCTCCCAAGGAGTACCCGTCCAGAAGCTGGTGGAAACATAGGTATAGCCAGATAAAACTTTATCGACATAAGAGGCGCGATCAACACACATCGCCACCGCCTGCCGGACCTTCACGTCCTTCATAATGGGATTGTTGCTCAGGTTGGCGAACCATCCTTCGTTATAACCGGCGCTTACGGGAGCTATGACAATCTTGGCATCGGAAAGTGCCGGCAACTCAGAGTAAGGTGGCAGGGGGCTAAGAAGAATATCACCATTCACAAGGGCAGTTGTTTGTGCGGTGGTATCCGGAATAATCCGGATGTAGATCTCATCGATCTTGGCCGGTTTGTCGTAGTAATTCTTATTACGGACAAAATGGGTAAAGCTACCCGATTCCCAATCGGAGAAAACATACGGACCGCAGCCTACTTTGGGCTCATGGTTCCAGGAAGCTTTATCCAGAGTGCCATCCGCATCAAACACCGGTTGCAGGACATGCTTTGGAAGGATTTCTCGCAGAATCGTAGCACGCCAGGGAATGTAAGCCTTTGCGAAGCTGATCTTAACCGTTGTGGAATCAACTGCTTCCATGGTTTTGATCAGGTTGTACGGGAAGGGAGTAGAGGTGTTGGCAGGATTGGTAAACATCTGCCAGGTGAAGACAAAATCATCGGCGGTGATAGGTACTCCATCCGACCACTTGATATCATTTCTCAGATGTACTATGATTGTCGTTCCGTCTGCAGATACACCTCCGTTCTCCAACGATGGTATTTCTGTAACAAGGACAGGCACCATTTCGCCTTTCTCATTATTGACCCAGGGATCGCAATTCCAGATCTGCTGAGTGACCTTTGAATACCAACTCGGATCATACATGGGGTTGAGTGATGTCCATTCTCGCAGAAAACCGATGGTGGCAATTTTCGGTTCGGGTGGTTGAGTTGGTTTTTCTGTTGGTTGCTCTTTCACAGCTGTTGGAACGATCTCCGTTGGAGAGGATGTTGTTGCTGATTGCTCTTTCACAGCTGCTGGACCGCATGCAGCCAGCAGCAACCCGAATACGAGAACAAATATGCTTATTCTAAAAACCTTATTCTTCATGATTTTTTCCTTTCTGGTTTGATTATTGATGGTGGGTACGCCTGCAAGACCCATTACACAATCCAGTCAGTGACAGCCTAATAATCAATCGTTTCCATGTGATAGTGGGTTTTGCAGCGGTGAACGACTTGATGTTTCATTTATTCACCTCTTCCAACTTTCCTTGCAGTCGTAATTCGCCTTGTTTTTTGCCTGGCACCTCCTGTCGCTTGCTTTCTCTCAAGGAAGCGAGTAATTCCTTGCCAGCATTTTCAATGTGTTCATACATGGCAGATTCTGCCGCGTTTGCATCACGTCTTTCGAGGGCATCTACGATTTTGCTATGCTCCATGAAATCTCGTTGGTTCCGGTCAGGAGCTTGCGGAATATCATTTTGCGGGAAATTACCTTGCAGCATGGTTGGATAAGTTGACCACAATACTTCTAAGGTTCGAATTAGGAAAGAACTTTTGCTGGACTGGTATATGGTCAGGTGAAATTGACGGTTCAGCTCCCGGTATAATGCAAATTGCTCAGCTTCCACAGCAGATTTCATCTCATTTATTAATTGAGATAGATATTCAATTTCAGCCTTTGTTATTAACTTCGTTGCAGTATTGGCTGTGCGGCCTTCAATGAAGGCTCGAAGGGCAAATAGATCTGAGAGATCCTCCAGAGAATAACTGATAACACGAACTCCACAATAGGGAATATGCTCTACCAATCCCTCTGAAACAAGATCCTTCAGTGCTTCACGCACAGATATCTGACTGACGCCATATTTATCAGCGATGTGTTGCTGGCGAATAAATGCTCCCGGCTTTAGTTCACCATTTAAGATCGACGTACGTATACGTTCCGAAACCATGGAGTGAATTGGCTGACCCGTTATTGCATCTTTATTTGACTTCATAGCACTACCTTGACAAGATGATCTATCTTATTATAAATTATAAATAATTTATAATTTATAATTTACCATGATTTTTAGGTTATGTCAACTTTAGTTTTCGATAACAGCAATTCCAAATCAGATGATTTTAATTATTTATATTTTTCCATTTGGCAATAAACGGGCTATTTTTGGCGTTTTTCAAACATAAATTTAAGTTTTTGGAAATCTGGTTTTGAAAAACCATCTGTTTTTTGCCAAATATGGTTCAGATTTGGAATTGCTGATCAGGT
>CAINXK010000471.1 GCA_903854805.1 uncultured Anaerolineae bacterium | reverse complement strand
GATATCTTTGATAAGACGGGCAGACTTGGGATCAAGCCCAACCGTAGGTTCATCAAGCACGAGCACACGCGGATCATGAATCAAAGCAGCAGAGAGCGAGGCTTTTTGTTGCATCCCATGGCTATAAGAATCGAGTGTGTCATCGGCAGCATCGATCAGGTCAAAGGTACGCAGCAACTCTTCAATCCGGCGTGCCACCTGCTGACGGTCAAGATCGTACAGGTCGGCAACAAACCGAAGCAGCTCACGCCCCGTCAATTTGGAATAAAGATTGGGAGTATCTGGAACATAGCCACACGAAGCTTTGGCAGGCAAAGGCTCAGATTGGACATCATATCCGGCAACTTTGACTGTACCAGAACTAGGCTGCAATAAGCCCACAATCATCTTGATAGTAGTTGTTTTACCTGCGCCATTCGGACCGAGGAATCCGAATACCTCACCACCAAAAACTTCAAAGCTGACATCATTGACAGCCAGCTTGCTGCCATATTGCTTAACCAGGTTACGAGCTTCAATAAGAGGTTTGCCCACAAGCATACATACTCCAAATTTATCAATAATAATCATCTACCCTTATTATTGTATACGCGACCGCCCAGAAATGTATTCGAGAAACGCCGAAGATAATACCAAACGGGTGGATCGAGTACAAAATACTCATCCACCCGTTTACTCCCAGCCTAATTATTTCAGGTCGGTTAGCGTTTCAAGGTTCTGTACTGAACCCGTTTGGGCGTTTCAACCGATTTACCATAGCGTTCATGGTAATCTTTTTCATAATCTGACCAGTTACCCATAAAGAACCGCGCCTGACTGTCGCCTTCAAAAGCCAGAATGTGGGTGCAGATGCGGTCCAAAAACCAACGATCATGACTGACAACGACGGCACACCCGGCAAATTCTTCCAGGGCCTCTTCAAGCGCACGCAAGGTATTGATATCCAGGTCGTTGGTTGGTTCATCCAACATAATGACATTGGCACCTTCTTTCAGGGTTTTTGCCAGATGAACACGGTTGCGCTCACCACCTGAAAGCATGCTGATCTTTTTCTGCTGATCGGTGCCTTGAAAGTTAAACGAAGAGCAGTAACCACGCGCGTTAACCTTGCGGTTGCCGAGGTCCAGTACCTCCATGCCACCCGAAATCTCTTCATAAACGGATTTCTCAGCATCAAGCGTACGGGTTTGGTCAGCGTAGGCAAGCGTGATGGTCTCGCCGATGCGGATGCTGCCGCTATCGGGTTTTTCCTGCCCGGTAATCATTTTCAGCAGGGTGGTCTTTCCGGCGCCGTTCGGACCAACGATCCCAACGATGGAACCGGGCGGGATCGTGCCACTAAAGTTGTCAATAATTAGCCGATCGCCATAGGCCTTGGTAATGTTGTTCATCTCGATGACAATATCGCCAAGACGCGGACCCGGCGGGATGTAAATTTCGAGGTCCTCACGATATTTCTCATTTTCCTGGCTAAGCAGCTTTTCATAGGCAGTAACACGCGCCTGGCCCTTAGACTGTCGCGCCTTGGGTGACATGCGAATCCATTCCAGCTCGCGCTCAAGCGTTTTCTGACGACGCGATTCAGATTTTTCTTCTGACCTGAGCCGTTCACCTTTTTGCTCCAACCAGGAAGTGTAATTACCCTTCCACGGGATGCCGTATCCTCGGTCAAGTTCCAGGATCCATCCGGCAACATTATCCAGGAAATAACGATCATGCGTGACAGCGATTACAGTACCCTTGTATTCACGCAGATGATGTTCCAACCAGGCCACTGATTCTGCATCGAGATGGTTGGTCGGCTCGTCCAGCAACAATATATCGGGTTCGGTTAGCAGCAAACGAGTAAGCGCTACGCGACGGCGCTCACCACCCGAGCAAATCGAAATCGGCGTATCAGCTGGCGGACAGCGCAAGGCTTCCATGGCCACGCCCAGATGTGAATCGAGATTCCAGGCATCTACCCGGTCTAATCGATCTTGCAGTTTGCCCTGTTCTTCGATCAGGGCATCAAAATCGGCATCCGGCTCAGCAAATTTGGCATTAACCTCATCGAAACGGGCCAGCATTTCAACAATTGGTTGGACTGCCTCGCGAATAATTTCAATAACAGTCTTGGAATCGTCAAGCTTGGGTTCCTGTTCAAGCATGCCCACGGTGTAGCCCTTGGACATGGATATTTCGCCAACATAGTCAATATCAATACCTGCCATGATGCGCAGCAATGTGGATTTACCGGCACCGTTTAGACCGAGCACACCGATCTTGGCACCATAATAAAAGCCGAGCGAAATATCACGCAGGACCTGTTTGTTGTTTGGTGGGACGATACGCCCCACCTTGTTCATCGAATAAATTACCTGGGTATCAGATGGCATAGGGTTATATTTTTGGTTGAATAGAAAAGAGAGAGTTGAAATAGTTTCTGAATACAAAAACAATGGCAAACCTGAAGACGAACTTTCTAGACCGTCGAGAATAAAACTGCGATTACAGCGTATTCAAATTGACCTGGATTACATCTCCATGTTACAAGTTGGATACCGCCTGGCAATCACTGGGTTTTGAAAGTAACGTAATTTTGTCTCAGGATGAGGGTAATAAACCCAATCATGATATTCCGTATTCTGATGCATCACCCAGCAGCCTGAAAAGAGAAATGTTTCTGGGGATGCAGATCTGTCCACAATGCATTAAGAAATGTGAACTCAGGTCTGGGCAAATTTAAATACATTGGACAAATATCGATATCAGAGTGCCGTTGAAATTACCTTCCAAATCCAGCCCGCAGGCTTTGAAAATTAGTCACTGCCTATCCAATCACCATAAGGATAATCATCAGAAAGGCCAGATGCAACCAGATACCATCAACTACCAGCTCATTGATAGATATCCAAGGGATGATCATAATACAGAATTTTACTTTATATTCGCTCCACCTGTATGAATATACTATAAAGTTTTGGTGCTGGTGCCCACTTTTTAGAAGTATTTACGCACTGGTACCCACCCTCAACTCTTAATCATCACAACCAGTGTGTCCGAATGAACGAAAACCGGTGGTACGCTCCGAAAAAACCATTAAAAAATCTTCCTTATCTGGGAGTGTTCTATCGATCACCATATTACATCACAGGGCGAGCCACACTTGGCAGAGTTCGCTCGCCCGAAGGGGAAAAAAGTTTTTTGTGCCGGAAAACCTTTGATCAGCACACGCAGCAGTCCGCACAACAACAATCAACATGGCGAAAAGCAAAACCTGGGAAAACGTGAGCAAATACTTCCAGACTTTAGAACAGGAATGGTTGTGATTTCCCAAGCGCTTTTGGCATAAACAGGTTTAGAGATTTGCACCATTCCGGATCGGGACCATTCCATCCGAATCGATCAAAATCGACCCTGTCTTTTTCGTCAAAGTCAATACCCTCGCCCTCGAGCAGTTCCCTCTGCAGGATAGCGCCTGGGCGTGCACTGATTTTAGCCTGTGAATTAATAACCCGCTGCCAAGGAACATCGGGCGGACAATTAGCCATCGCCCCGCCCACCCAGCGTGCGCCAAAGGCTTCATAGTCCTTCTGGTTTAAAGTGCCAGGTGGCGGGATCATGGCTGCTATCTGACCATACGTGGCTACCTTACCAGCCGGCACCTGTCGGGCTATCTCCCAGACTGTGGCCTGAAATTGCTTTGGATTTGGGGCAGATGCAAAACCCATTATACGCTCACTTTACCCTGGGCCAATCCATCAGAGTCACTTCAGCCAACAGCCTGGGATTAACATTCCGATCCAACATATCAATCGCTTTTTCAACCGCAACTGTGATGATCCGCGCCGTGTTAATATCCAATTTGTAAGACAGGGTTTCAATATCATCCGCGCGGTCGATATTTGTCAGCGGCACCGTGGCACCAGATGTTTTCATGAGCACATCCCGCCAATACGATAACCAGATGAAAAGGGTCTTGCGAAAGACATCCTTATCTTTAACCAATTTCTCAGCATATTGAATCCGGTCACGGAGTCTCGCAGCCAGTAGTTTATTCAAATCATCAAGTTTCTCAGTCCTGAAAGACAGACTGTGCGTGTCTGTGGATAGATGCAAAGCATACCCTGGCCTTCCATCCGCCAGATGTGCATATAAACTGGCAGCCGGCCCGGCAATACCTCGCGAAACAAGAAAATCGGACACCAGATCCACCTTGAGCGGGCGCAGGCGCACAACTTCACAGCGCGAGACGATCGTGGGTAGCAACTGTTCGCCATTCTCCGCGGTCAACAGCAAAATCGCAAAATCGGGAGCTTCCTCAAGCGTCTTCAATAGGGCATTTTGCGCGCTCGCGTTGGCATCCTCAAAATTAGTGATAAGCACAATTTTGTAAGCTGCCATATACGGCTTAAGTGATAAGAATTTACTTACTTCTCTTACCTGCTCCACGATCAAGTCTTTTTTATCAGTTTGTTTTTTTATTACCAACAAATCGG
Source organism: uncultured Anaerolineae bacterium (assembly GCA_903854805.1). The sequence goes on along the minus strand of CAINXK010000471.1, from coordinate 10,081 downwards.
GATGTTGTCCAGAATCGATCTGTTTACAAGTACGGCAGGTGCGGCAAGGTACACCAGGCGCTAAAGGGTTGGTGCAAATAAGCGCTTGCGCCAGCCGAATGGCTAGTGTTCGCCGTCCAACACCGGCAGACCCGGTCAACAGATAGGCATGCCGCAAGTTGGCATTAACCACTTGCTGCTGAAGCATCTCAACGGCCCAATCGTGCCCAAAAATTTCCCAGTTATTCATAAATATCCATTACAACAAAGTCATATCTATCCGGCTTGCCAGCAAAAAAGAAACCGGGCTGATGACAATACAGTCCCAATACGATGAAATTATTCCTGCCCGGCTTTCAATCGCAAATACGAGTCATAACGTTCCTGGCGTACACTACCAGCTTTGACCGCTGACAACACGGCACAGCCCGGCTCATGGATATGACTACAATCACTAAATTGGCAATCCTGTACCAATGAGCAAAGTTCCGGGAAGTATGCATCAATCTCCTCGGGACGGGTATCCCAAAGGGCCAGGGATTTCCATCCGGGCGCATCAGCCACCCACCCGCCGCCTACAAGCGGATGCAGCTGCCTGAAATTTGTGGTGTGCTTGCCTTTGTCATTATAAGAACTGATCTCGCCAACAGCAATACCCAACCCTGGTTGAATGGCGTTCATCAGGCTGGATTTTCCCACTCCGGATGGCCCCGCCAACGCAGACAATTTGCCAGTTAGGGTTTCGTTAAGTTCTGAGATACCGATATTTTCCTTTGCGGAAGTGTAAATGACCTTGTAGCCCAGCAGCGGATAAAATCCGAATTTGGCTTTTGCCATTTCCATTCCAGCAATATCCACCTTGTTGGCGACGATCACCGCAGGCACATTTTGTTTCTCTGCGATCACCAGAAACCGATCAAGCATACGCATGCGCGGCTCAGGGTTCGCACACGCAAAAACAAATACAGCCTGGTCTGGATTGGCCAACAAAATCTGGCGATATTCACCTTGAGGACGAGGATCCAGGCGGACAATTTCACTTTTGCGCGGCAAAATCTCTTCTATGGAACCAGAGCCATCTTCAAGAAGAGTGAAATTCACCTGATCACCCACGGCCGCAATATCACCTTCTCTACGGCCCTGCTTTAAACGACCCCGGAGTTGGCAGGTGACGGGCCGAGTTTGTCCATCTTCGAGTACGAAGAAAAAACCAGATTGAGCCCGAATAATTAAACCAGTGGAAAAACCAGGAACAGATATATCCAATATTTTTTATCCTCGCATGAGTCTCCTGCAAAATCTAAAACAGGCTCTCATGATAAATATAGTGCCATGCGTCTCAAGGACGCACGGCACCATGTCAGATTACTGCGGCGGGGTAGGTGTGACAGGGAGTGTGGGCGTGCGCGTAATCCCGATGTTAGATTCCCACGAATAGGGCGTGCGCGGTTTACCGAAGAAGTAGATTTCGACCACACGCTTGAAGATTGGGGCAGCAATCACCGAGCCCTCGCCCGCATTTTCAGCAATTACAGCGATTGATATATCGGGCAGTGCCGGGTTTTGTGCATCTGTATATCCGGCAAACCAGGCATGCGGAGTACCCGTATTTGATTCTGCAGTTCCTGTCTTACCGTAAATGGGAATGCTGGTAAGGTTGGTGAAACGCTGGTATGCAGTCCCGCGCCTGTTCCTGATGACTGCCAACATGGCAGTTCGCAGAGCAGCCAGTGTCTCAGGTTTCATTGGCAGCACCCCGCGTGACTCAGGCTTGAAGACCGATGTTTGGACACCGCTACCATCCGTAGTCTTTTCAACCACCTGGGGTCGATAGAGTGTTCCACCATTACCAATGGCAGCCATAAAATCGGCAACTTGTAACGGAGTTACCAACACATCGCCCTGACCAATCGCCTGATTAACAGCATCCAGCAAACTAGGCGGGTTGACTATGGTTCCCGCAGCTTCATCAACCTGTCCAATCCCAGTCCGAGAGCCAAGCCCAAAACCGCGCGCCATATCAGCAATGGCAGATACACGGCCCTGATTATACAGATCAAGACCAATATGCCAGAAGTATGGGTTGCAGGATCGCATTAACCCACCGGTTAGATCAAGATTACCCGAAGGCTGCGTCCTGCCTTCGCCCGTATTTCGCACTTCATCCATGAAGTGCTCCCAGGTCCAATCGTGCAAAACCCTGTCAGGCAATTCGGTGAAATCATAGCCGCAAGGATAATTTGTTTCTGGCGTATACGTTCCGCTTTCAAGCGCCGCCGAAAATGTAATCACTTTGAATACTGATCCGAGCGGATACTGCCCCTGTGTAGCTCGATCCAACATGGGAGTAGACGGATCATTTAGCAAATTTCCCAGGGCATAACCACTGTTGGTATTTTCTGGTTCAAACAGATTTGGATCATATTTCGGCGATGAAACCATGGCCAATACACGACCAGTATCCCGTTCCATGACCACAATCGAGCCTCGAAAACCGGTCAAAGCTTTTTGCGCCTGGCTTTGCAAACTCTGATCAATGGTCAAGGTAATGGAAGAAGCCGGAACAGCATCAGACTTTCCCAGAGTGCTCAGCACCTTGCCATCCTTATCAATCACATAAATTGTCCCGCCAGTTTTGCCAGCCAGGTATTGTTCACCCCATTTTTCGATCCCAGTTTGGCCGATCCGTGCAGCCGGCGAGTAGCCGCTGCGCAGGTATTGGCTGAGCTGTTCCCTCGGCACCGGGGAAACATATCCGACTGTTTGTGGCGCAATCCCGCCCTCAAAATAAAAGCGCGAATTATATTGAGTCAACACGGCCCCGCCCAAGCCAGCCAGACGATTTACTTCAGTTAGAACTGCTTCGCCGACCGGAATGTACCAGTTAGCGCCAAGCGAATCAGCGTATAGTGCAGTGATCGCCCCCGGATAGAGACCAGTAATACGGCTTAATTCACCGATCAATGCCCCTTCCGTGTTCGGATTGATCTGTGCAGGAATGATCCCAACCGCCATCACATCAGTTTGGACGACAAGCTCGTGGTTATTACGATCGAATATTAGACCACGAGGTGGGACACTGTAATCCATTTGCAAATGGCCGCCACCTTTTAACTCTGGCATAACCAGACCGTCATCCCAGGCAATCCGCCACTGGCCATTTTCCAGCTTAATATCGGCGGTCATATCGCGCGAAAGATCCCCTGCCACTAAAGTTTTAAAGTTTACCCGAAAGCTGATCTGAGCAGCAGCTGGAGAATCGACGAATGGGGAAATCTCGTACGTTAATTCCTTCAGAGTCAAAGCATCCATCGAACTCTGGTAACGGGTAACAAAATCATCCAAAGAGATGCTGCTTTGGCTATCCTTTGTAAGCAAAGGGTACATTGCAGCATAATCATCATTTTTCCAGGCTTCCAGGAATTTGTTTATCGCGGTTTGTGGATCTGGTGCGTTGGTTATATGCACAGCTGGAGCTGGAAGAGTAGTGTTATTGTTAAAATTCTGGCTAGTTGCCGTTGGTTCATTTCCGCCCTGCCCAGTACAACCTGCCAGAAAAGCCAGCCCAAGAGCCAGGCTTAATAGTTGATTGAATTTCATAATCTCACCTTATTTATTAAACTACACCACGCAGGAATGTGCCAAAAACTGGACATTCATAATTAAGCGTGTCCTGACAATTCCGGGCCACATCTGCGCGAGGCATTATGCCAACCTGGCGAAGCAAGGTACTTAGACTGCATAACGGCAGCCCCATAACTGAGGCGAAACAACCCTGCATACGGGCCACCGGCTGAAAATCAGGGTTCTGAATACCATAAGCGCCGGCTTTGTCCATCGGATCCCCGGATTCGATATAAAGATCAATTTCGACATCACTGTATTCGCGCATAGGCACGTCTGTAACAATCACATCTGTCCAAAGGTTGCCATCACGGGCACGCAGAATAGCGATGCCTGTGTAGACCTGATGCGTATTGCCACGCAAGCGCTGCAGCATCTGACGAGCATCATCCGGGTTGGCTGGTTTTCCCAAAATATCTTCATCGATCACCACGGCAGTATCAGACCCGACGATGATCTGGGTTTTGTCAGCGCGGGGAAGCACGGCCTGCGCTTTCAACCTTGCCAGACGACGCACATAATTAGCCGGAGTTTCGCCTGGTATCCGGGTTTCATCGATATCGGAAACATCCAGGCCATAAGACCAACCCCCCAGGGCGAGAAGCTGCCTGCGGCGAGGAGAATTTGAAGCGAGTAAAAGTGAAGGTATAGTTTCCATAAGCAAGTTAGGATTCTAACACAGCCCTGAGATGCTACTAGGGATTTAAGAAAGCTATCATAGATGGAAAATGAGTTCTTTCGGGTTTACGCCAAATAACCAAAGTGAGAAGCACCAACAGGCCTTATGATCAAACAACTGGAAATAATACTCATGACAAGAGTATTAAAAACTGGCGATCAGATGACCGCCAGTTTTCAAAGCATCGGAATAAATCGGGCAGAACTTTAGATCCAGCCGCGCAACTGCATAGCCTTGACCACACGGTCAATTGCTACCATGTAAGCCGCGTCACGCATATAGACAGTTTCTTTCTCACTCATATCGAGCACAGCGTGGAAGGCACTGGTCATCTTGGTATCGAGGCGTTCTAAGACCTCTTTCTTGGTCCAGTAGTAGTTCATGTCGTTCTGAACGGATTCGAAGTAAGAAGTGGTCACTCCGCCTGCGTTGCACAAAAAGTCAGGGATGTTGAAAATGCCATTCTTCTTGAAGTATTCGTCTGCCTCAGGTGTGCAAGGGCCATTGGCGCCTTCAGCCACGATTTTGACACGGCTGGACATGTTCTTGACAGTATCGCCGTTGACATGACCTTCGATGGCAGCCGGAATGAGTACATCACATTCCTTCTCGATCCACATTTCACCATCTTCCATCACATAACCAGCCTCTTTGGCCTTTTTCTGGTCAATGGTGCCATACTGATCGACAATCGTCAATAAGAAGCGAGGATTGACACCATCTTTGTGGCTATATGTGTAGGATGTCTTGTCGTTGCGATCCCAACAAGAAACACATGCTACTTTGCCGCCTAACATTTCGACAAAACCGATCGCGGCATACTGCGAGACATTTCCAAAACCTTCGAGAGCCGCCACAGATTTTGTAGCGTCCAATTTAAGGTGTTTCATGGCTTCACGTACGGTGTAAATGACACCATAGCCAGTGGCTTCAGTTCGACCTTCAGAACCGCCACCACCCAGAGGCTTGCCAGTAAAGACACCAGGAGTATATTGACCAACAAGGTTGGAATACTCATCCATCATCCAGCCCATCATCTGGGGAGTGGTGCCAACATCCGGGGCCGGAACATCCTGGCGTGGACCGATGTTTTTCCACATATTCTGGACCCAACCACGGCACAGACGTTCTTTTTCTGGGGTGGTAATTGATGATGGATCAACAATAATGCCACCCTTACCGCCACCCAATGGGATATCAGCCACTGCGCACTTCCAAGTCATCCATGTAGCCAGGGCGCGCACCGTGTCGAACGTTTCATTCGGGTGGAAGCGAATACCACCTTTATTTGGGCCACGTGCGTCATTATGCTGTACACGATAACCCTGGAAGACTCGCAGAGAACCATCATCCATGCGCACGGGAATGCGGAAACTGTATTCCCGCTTCGGCCAACGCAAGACCTCAGCTATCTGTGGATCCAGGTTCAGCAGTTTGGCAACACCATCAAACTGCTTCTGAGCCATTTCAAATGCATTGATTTGTCCAGCCATTTTTTCTCCTGTATTAGGTGACTCAATTTAAAAAAAACTATAAGCGGGCACCCGGATCGGGTGCCCGCTTTTTTTGAGTAGTATGTCCTGCACGTAAATCATATGGGTTTTCACCTTTGGTCGTGCTTAATAAGGTTACACGAGTTTGAAGGTAAAGTCAATATGATGGTCATCATGTAATATGTCACTTTTTCCAAACAAAACATGAGTCTCGCTCCAATCCATTCTGTAAAACGAATAAAGGATAGATGCGGCAGAAAGAGCGACAATCAAAACAGAGAAGATGCCAGCGTACCGCATCTATCCAGCTAAACTAAACCGCACGCCGAGACCCTAACCAGGCTGATATCTGGAATTTAATGCCAATTCACCCAAGCTAAAGTACCAGCGAAAAACCACATCCACCTCTAATTGGAATTTTTCACATCGAAAAGACTTTTTTAACCTTTACGCTAGGCACAGAATTAATGGAAAAGGATGCCGGATTTATGCTCCCATCAAACAAGCTCATCCAGAGCAAGTGCAATCACCAATCTTATTGGCATAGTCCTGCCTATTGCCCAGGCCAAATCAAACCTGGATGAATCAAGCTTTTGCTGCAAGATATCCAAATTCTTCTGATAAGTAGCGCGATTTGAAAGAGGTAAAGGCGAATTGGTTGTCTTCCGCAAAGCATCCGCCGCGCCAAAAATCTGCACGGCCTTTTCTGGCCGGTTATTCACAAGCACCAACCCGGCAACTGATTCTAAGGCAAAGGGCAGGCCGATATAATCCGCTTCTGCTTGAAACATAGCCAGGCATTCCTTATAAAGGGAAGACGCCATCGACAAATCCCCTTGTTCAGAAGAAACATCCGCCATGCCCTTTATGGCATAGGGAAGCCCCCATTGCTCCTTACTTTTTCTGGCAATCATTGCGCTTTCTTGATAAAAGGAATTAGCGGTCGAGAGCTCTTTTTGACAAAAGAGAACATCGCCAAGATTAACGAGTTCGTTGACAACGCCTTCATCATCTTGCAGTTCTCGAAACAAAGCCAAGCTTTCCAAATGCAAGGAACGCGACTGAGTGTAATCAATCTGAAAGTAGGCCAGCAAGCCTAAATTACCAAGCAGGCGCGCGATCCCCCATTGATCTCCCAGTTCCTTCCTGATTGCCAGGCTCTCTGCGTAGAACATTCGCGTGGCAGCATAATTGCCTTGAGAGATTGCCGTGTTTCCTAATCCGTTCAGACAATCTGCAATTCCAACTTTATCATTCAAGCTTCGGAAAATTAATAACGCTTTGGTTCTACCTTGTTCTGAATAGGAAAAATCCCCTGCGTAGTAAGCCAATGAACCAGCGGCAGTGAGCGCCCTGGCAAAGGCCAAGGTTGGTTCAGATGGTATTTTCAAAACCCGTTCAAAATGCAGGCGACCTTCATTGATCAGCCCGCGATTTTTCCAATAACGCCATAACCCGGCGGCAAAAAACAATCTCAACTCTGTATTTTCGCCCCCATCCAACCAGGCCAATGCAGCGCGCAAATTATCCAGTTCACAATCAAGCCGGTTGTACCATAACGCTTGTTCTGAACCTTTGAAAAATTTCGCGGCTTCATCGACCATTTCAGCGAAGAATATCAGATGGCGAGAATAAATATTTCTCATTTCGCCTGAATTGTTCAGCTTCTCATTGGCATATTCCCTGATCGTCTCTAGCATGTGATATCGAGGAGGTCGTCCTGATTGGTGGTCAACGAGAATGATGGATTTATTATAAAGTTGCGTTGTCAAACCCAGTATCTCAGGTTTACAAACACCATCACCCACGCAAACAGACTCTGCGGCGTTTAGAAACCAGCCTCCCGCAAAGACGGAGAGTCGCTGCGCGAGAATTTTCTCCGAGTTTGAAAGTAGATCCCAGCTCCAATCAATTGAGGCGCGAATTGTCTGCTGCCGAGGTAAGGCTGAGCGACTGCCGCCAGTCAGTAAGCTAAAACTTTCGCTCAATTTTTCGGCTATTTGCTCTGTGGAAAACATATTTACGCGGGCTGCAGCCAATTCGATTGCCAGGGGAATGCCGTCGATGATTTGGCAAATTTTAGCGACAAAGGAAACGTTTTCTACGGTCAGCGCGAAATCCGTTTGTACGAGTTTCGCGCGTTCATCAAACAAGCGCATAGATTCGCAAATCCAGAGTTTTTCATGCACTTTTTGAGTATCAGGCAATTCAAGCGATGGAACGCGATAAGTGGCTTCGCCGGTAATGCTCAAGGGTTCACGGCTGGTAGCCAGGATTTTCAAATTGGGGCAATTCTTCAACAGCTTATTAGCTAATTGAGTGCAAGCATCCACTAAGTGCTCACAGTTATCGAGGATAAGCAGGGTTTCTGAACCATGCAAAAAATTGATCAGCAATTCGGTGTAGGCATCATCGGCTTGTGTCGAAATGCCAAATTGAACAGCGATTGTCTGCGCCAGGAGCATAGGGTCGTTTAGTGAAGCCAGTTCTATTATCCAGGCACCGTTGACATAATCTCCCAAGATCTGTTCACCAACTTTTAGCGCTAGCCGCGTTTTACCAACCCCGCCTGACCCTGTTAGTGTCACAAGCCGATGGTGGCTGATAAGCGTAATAATCTCTGCCTGCTCTTTTTCGCGTCCAATAAAAGTAGTCAGAAAAGCAGGGAAATTTGTTTGGAGTCTGGTTGAATTAAAATCAATTTGTTTGGTGGGAATATCAGCAAGACCACGCACAAAAGGAATCCAGTTCGTGCGATCAGATTCTGGAATACCCATTATTTTCAAAAGAATAAGTGCCAGATCCTTCGATGGCTTTAGTGACCCTTTTTCGATTCGGCGCAGGGAGATACGGGCACAACCCGCTTGATCTGCCAAAGCCTGCTGGGTTAAATCAAGCCTCCGACGTTGCTGCCGTAGCCATTCTCCAAACATAGGGACCTCTGTCACGGTTTGATCCATTGGTATCACAAATTATATCCATTTTGGCATCATTTCGGGTTGGATTCTCTGGTCAAATATGCATATATTAATCGGATGCGGCTAACGTAATCCAGATATCCAGCAAACCAAATTACTATACAAGGAGAAGAAATGTTTACAAACCGTTTATTAAATATCATTTTTGTGCTGGCTTTGATAACTGTGATGGCTGATCGTTTCTATTTTCAGGCAGAAAAGGTGAGCGCAGGACGTTCGGACCCGCCGCGTTGGATGGCAGGTTGTCCTTCTCAGCAGACACGCCATCTGCTTTATCATCGCAGCGCCACGTCCTCCATCGCCAATCACAGCTATGATCAGGACCGACACTTACTGTATCATCGCAGTGCTACATCCCTCGTGATGAAAAATAGCTGTCGATAAGGGAGTACTCATAAATACTGAAAACTTTGCTATCCCCAAGCTGACTCAGGAGATGCTTATCATTCTTGCGGTCACTGCCGTAGCTGTTGCTGATGTGTTGCTCAAAAAAGCGGCTAATTCTAGTCAGGTTAATACATTGAAAAGTCCCTGGCTGTATATGGCAATTGGCTTGTATTTGTTGCAAATCAGTATCTTCACCATCGCCTTTATTGCCGGGTGGAAGCTCAGCATCATCGGTGCTCTGCAGACTGCCCTCTACGCACTGATTGTTCTGTTATCCGGGGCAATTCTCTTCCACGAAAGCCTGACTCGCGTGCAAGTGGCTGGCATTTTGCTTGCTTTCAGTGGCGTGGTGCTGATTAACTGGCCATAACCACACAACGATACGCATATAATAAACGTAAGCGGATTGCGGAATTGGTCGCAGTCCGCTTACGTTACCCTGTTTTCCCGCCACTCCGACCGGCTAAGTAACCTACCCTGCCCGGTCTTCGTCTATTCCACGATTACTTCCGGCACATCAAATGAGACCAGCGCTAAGATATCCGCTCTATACCCACGAAAACCGTGTCATGGGCATCATTGATCCGGATCAAAGTAATGTCAGGATAGATCTTCAAACCACCCAGATAGTCATTGTTCATGTTGGCATCATACTGCGCCCAGGCCTTAGTGGCCGACGTGGGATGCAATTCTCCGTTCGCGATGAAAGAGCGCTGGTTGATCTCTGCCGCTGTGACGAGCAGCGGCATATAAGGATTGCTATCCGAACAGCACCTTTTCGATTGCCCGGTGATCTTTAAAAAAGCGAAACATGATTGCATCTCCAGAAGAATTGCCTGTCTCCGCTTTCTTTTCAGAAAGGCGAAATTATCCACATCCAGGAATGTAAATACAAGGGCGGTTTTCTTATTTTCTTCAATATTTGCGAATCGTCATCACGG
>CAINXK010000470.1 GCA_903854805.1 uncultured Anaerolineae bacterium | reverse complement strand
TTGTGGCATTGGTGATGAGAGATATTGCGAAAGTCCTCTCCAAAATAACCAGCAAGAGAAGTGTGGTTTTCGAGCTCTCGGGCACTTCCGGTGGCTCATGGAAAATAGGTGGGGGCGACTCGATATCCACGATTCAGATGGATGTACTCGATTTTAATATTTACGTTTCGAGGCGCTCTAGTTACGAAGAAGCCCGGGCAAAAGCCTCACTGACAGGCGATGTAAAATTTGGCGAAATGGTGCTTGAAAATACGCTGGCGTTGTACTGATCGGCGAGAATATAAGCAGTCAAGGTCGCTGGCTTTTATAACTTTTTGGTAGCCTGGGCAGTTGCTATTTGTACCCGTTCTGGGTTGACCCTGGACCATCTGGATGTGCATCCAAAAAACATCCCTCCGCAGAAAATGCGATCATGTTGTTCTGTATTTCAACAACATGATCGCATTTTTATGGGTAAATAATTGTTTTTACTCACGGGACGCCAGTTTTAGGCGATCCCATCCTACCGGCCTCTAAACCCAAAATCCTGCCAGATCAGTTCGATAGCATGCCGAAGCACACTGACAAAGCCTCCGAAAAGAGCATTGCTGATGGAAAACGTAAACCACGCCGAATGGTGCCTGGGTTATCTTACCCGTATTGAACTTTGCCGAATAATCAGTTCAGGTTGAATGATATGCTGGCCGGGAATGATTTGTTCATTATTCCCGGTTTCAATAATTTTATGTAGTTCTTCAACCGCTATCTGCCCGGATTGTAATAAACCCTGTTGTATGGATGTCAAAGGCGGCCAATAGGAAGCTGCTTCAGGCGTATTGTCATATCCGACCAGCAGCAAGTCATCGGGGATCGATAGCCCACGCAGGCGGGCGGTATGGATCACACCCAGGGCCATGCTATCGTTACAGGCGAAGACCGCATCGATGTCTGGTCGTTGATTTAATAGTGTTTCCATGCCTTTTTGACCACTCTCTGCCAGCCAATTCCCTTCGACTATTAGCGATGAGTCTGTCTCCAGGCCAGCTTGTTGCAAAGTTTGCTGCCAACCCGCCAAACGGGCTTGCGATTCCCACCAGCCTGCCGGCCCGGTGATGATTCCAACTTTGCGGCAGCCCTGATTGATTAAATGGGAAACTGCCAGGCAGGCTCCTGTCTGGTTGTCAATTGAAACTACATGCAAGGCTGGGTTTCCGTGCATGTGCAGAAAGATAATCGGGGGATATTTTTCCGGATGAACATCTCGTACCCAATCCCGATTGCCTTCAATTTCATGGATCGCCCAGATGATGCCGTCTGCCTGGCGGGCACCGATCTGGTCCAAAGTGGCAAAAATTTCATCCTCCGATGATCCGTTGACAAAATGAAGCATGAGTGAATATCCCAATTGATTTGCTTTTAATTGAATACCAGTCAAAGCAGAAGAATATCCATAAAAGCCGAGATCTTGTAACTCAGAAATGACAATCGAAAACACATGACTGCGCTGATTAACCAGCCCGCGTGCCATTAAATTGGGCCGATAACCTAACTCGGTCATTGCTTCCAGGATGCGCTGGCGTGTCGCTTTGGCAACGGGCCGCTTGCCTGTCAGGGCGTTGGAGACCGTTCCGGTGGAGACTTCCGCATGCCGAGCAACATCCTCAATGGTGGCTTTCATAAAAGTTTCTCCGGGTTTATAAAGTTGTGTCAAAAGACACTTGACAAGTTAAAACGTTTTAACTATTATAACAATTATAGTAGTTAAAACGTTTTAATTGCCGTAATTGTTATCAAATATTCTATCGAGAGGTCAAAATGGCTCTAGTTACACTGAAAACAATGTTAGATAAAGCATATCAAAATGGATATGCTGTTGGGGCATTTAATGTTATCAATCTCGAATTTTTGGAAGCCATTACACTGGCAGCTCGTCGTTCAGCTTCGCCCGTGATTTTGAATATTGCTGAAGTTCATTTGCCATTTGTTACCATGGAAAATATTGTCCCTGTGATCAAGGAGATTGCCAGGCGGGAACGGTTTGACATTGTTCTCAACCTGGACCACGGGTTGACGTTCAATACGATTGAACGAGCCTTGTCCAACGGTTTTACTTCCATCATGTTCGACGGCTCACATCTGGGTTTCGAGGAAAATATCCGTCAGACAAGTGAAGTGGTTCGGATGTGTCATGCATGGAATGTTTCTGTGGAAGCGGAACTGGGCGCCGTTGGTGGAGAAGAGGGTGGTGGCCTGGTGGGTATGGCTGACCCTGCCAAATATACAGATATTTCTCAGGCAAAATCTTTCGTGGAGCGAACCGGGATCGATGCCCTGGCAGTGGCAATCGGTAACTCGCATGGCCGCTATAAGGGTCAGCCAGACCTGGATTTCGAGCGCTTACGCGCGATCCGTGATGTGACTGGTATTCCACTGGTCTTGCATGGCGGTTCGGGTATTTCGGCCGCCGATTTTCGTAAAGCCATCTCGCTTGGGATTGCCAAGATTAATTTTTTTACCGGGATGTCGGAAGCAGCCATGCAGGTTACTGCCAGTTACATGAGTACCGCTGGCGAGCGCTATAACGATTACCCGCTGATGTTGAATCAAGTGAAAGACCGAGTGGCCAGCGTGGTGGCCGAACAGATGGAAATTTTCGGCAGCCGGGGTCAAGCTGCTTTGACATTCTAGCAGGTGTTTGGTTGCTATTTTCACCAAGCGATTGCCCTTTATAAAGGCCTTTCTTCAGGAGAATAAGATGACACAGAAATCCAGATTCGCACTCTTTTTCGGAAACCGCGGTTTCTTCCCGGCCTCGCTCCAAGCTGAGGCACGCGAGGAACTTCCCCGAGTGATCAAAGCGGCGGGACATGAAGTTATCATGTTGGAATCAGAAGCCACCCGCTACGGCGCGGTTGAAACTCCTCAGGAAGGCCAGCTTTTCGCCAATTTTCTGCGACAAAACCAGGGAAAATATGACGGCGTGATATTAAGCCTTCCGAACTTTGGCGATGAAAATGGAGCCGTGGCGGCCCTTAAGGAGTCCGGAGTTCCTATTTTTGTCCAGGCTTATCCCGATGATTTTGATCACATGGGGCCAACTCTTCGGCGGGATGCATTTTGCGGTAAGTTCTCAATCATGGACGTGTTCTACCAGCACAACCTGAAATTTACAGCTCTGAAACCACATGTTGTCAGCCCGACCAGCGAGCGGTTTCAGGCTAATCTCGACCATTTCGACCGGGTTTGCCGCGTGGTTAAGGGTTTCCGGCACCTGGTGGTTGGGGCGATTGGTGCCCGCACCTCGGCTTTCAAAACGGTCCGCTATGATGAAGTTGCCTTGCAGCGTATGGGGGTAACAGTTGAGACTTTCGATCTTTCCACAGTGATCGCGCGGGTCAAGGCTCTTTCTGCGGATAGCAGTTCTTACAAAGCCAAAATGGAAGTTTTGAAGGAATATACTAGCTGGGATGGTGTTCCGGATGCGGCCCTTAACAATATCACCCGCCTGGGCGTGGTTCTGGATGAACTGATTGCCGAAAACCAAATGGACGCGATTGCCATCCGGTGTTGGATTGAACTGCAGCAGCAGTTGGGTATTTCGCCGTGTGTGTTGATGGGGTTGCTAAATAATACTGGCACGATTGCGGCCTGTGAGGTGGATATCTATAATGCAGTGGTGATGGCGGCATTGTCTTTCGCTTCTGGCCGTCCCGCTACGGTGTTGGACTGGAACAATAACTATAAGGATGAAGATGACAAATGCATCTTATTCCATTGTGGGCCAGTGCCACGCGAATTGATGATTGATAAAGGCCACATTTCGGATCACCTGATTCTGGCCAATTCTGTTGGCCCAAATAATAGCTTCGGCTGTGTTGTCGGGCGCATCGCACCCACCGATTTGACTTTTGGCAGCATGATGACGGATGCGGGCAAAGTCAAGATCTTCCTCGGCGATGGCCGTTTCACTGAGGACCCCATCCCGGGCAATTTCTTTGGTGCGGCCGGGGTGGCCGAGATTGATAAGTTACAGGATGTATTGTTGCACGTGGGCATGAACGGTTATCGCCATCATGTCGGCGTTACCCCTGGTAAGCACGTTGCCCCCTTAAAAGAGGCCCTGGGAAAGTACCTTGGCTTCGATATCAGCATCCCCCAGGCAGAGTAGTCCATGCCTGAACTCAAGGTCATCATCCAGAATGCATCCAAAGCCGGCGTGGCATTGCCAGCCTTTAATATTCCTTATCTGCCCATGCTCGAACCGGTTGTGCGGGCTGTGGTTGACCAAAACAGCTTCGCTCTGATTGAAACGGCGCGCCTGGAATGGTTTAAATTTGAAGCGGGCGGACCAGATGCGGTAGCTCGCGAATTTTACCGCTGGCAGACCCCAGAACATGTGCGCCTGCATCTCGACCATATTCCCGTGATCGATGAAGATGACCAGCGGGTTGATTACCTGGCCATTATTCAACAGGCGATTGGTCTGGGCTATCATTCTGTCATGGTGGATGGCTCACGTTTGCCCTTGGATGAAAATATCGCCGCTACTTATCAGGTCGCAGAGCTGGCTCACCAGGCTGGGATCCCCTGTGAGGCTGAGCTAGGTGCCGTCCTGGGCCATGAAGCTGGCCCACTGCCACCCTACGATGTGTTGTTTGAATCGGGGGAAGGATTTACGAAAGTAGATGAAGCCCACCGTTTCGTAGCTGAAACTGGCTGCGATTGGCTTTCGGTGGCCATTGGGAATATTCATGGAGCCATTTCAAGTGGCTATAAAGATCAGAAGAAAATTGCTGCCCGCTTGAACCTGAAACATCTGGAGAGTTTGTTCCTGGCGACCGGGTTGCCGCTGGTTCTACACGGCGGTTCTGGTATTCCCCGTGAATATGTATTGGCATCTTTTCAAAAGGGGATTACAAAAATAAATATCGGTACCGAAATTCGGCAGGCTTATGAGGTCGAGTTGCAATCCTCCGGGAAAATTTCTTCTGCCCAGGATGCCGTTTACGAGCGCACCAGTTGGCTGATAGGAGAGTATTTTGGTTTGAAAAACATTCAGCCATTGCTTGTTCATGAGGCGCAGTCATGAATTTGCTTGGGATTGATGTCGGCACGACTGGCTGTAAGGTGGCTTTGTTCTCACTTCAGGGCGAGATGCTGGCTTCGGCTTATTGTGAATACGATTTCCAAAGTCCACAACCCGGATGGGCGCAGCTTGACTCAGCCGCGATTTGGGATGCTGTGAAACTGGCTATCTGTTCTGTAACGGCAGCCAGACCCGGAGCAGAAATTCAGGCAGTTTCGATTTCATCCCTGGCCGAGGCAGCTGTTCCTGTTTCTGCTGCGCGTCAAGTTTTGGGGCCTTCACTGTTGAACTATGATATCAGGGGTGAGGAATTCCTGGCAGATCTTGCGAAGGTTTTACCGAATGAACGCCTGTACGCCATCAACGGCAACACTTTCGGTAATCAATATACCCTCACCAAACTCAAGTGGATTCGCGTTCACCAACCTGAGTTATACGCCCGTACCTATAAATTTTTGCACTGGAGCGATTTCATTGCCTTTATGTTGGGCGCCGATCCGGTGGTGGATTATTCACTGGCTAACCGCTCATTACTCTTCGATATCCATACCGGAGATTGGTCAGACACCCTGCTTGAAATTGCTGGTCTCGACCGATCAAAGCTGCCGGCTACAGCCCCCTCGGGCACGGTGATTGGAACAGTTGCTGCACATATTGCAACCGAGTTGGGCCTACCACCCGGTGTGTGTATTGTCAGCGGGGCGCACGATCAATGTGCCAATGCCGTCGGTTGTGGTGTGGTAGATTCGGGCACGAGTGTTTATGGCATGGGTACATATCATTGCATTACCCCGGTCTTTTCCACCCCACCCGATCCAACCGTGATGATTGCGCGCGGTCTGAACACTGAACATCATGCCATCCCTGGCCGCTATGTGTGTTTTATCTATAACCAGGGTGGCGCATTGGTCAAATGGTATCGGGATACTTTCGCCGCTGTCGAACACCATCAGGCCCAAGCAGAAGGACGCTCTATCTACCCGGCGCTCTTCGCTGAAATTCCATCAGAACCCAGCAATGTGATGGTCCTGCCGCATTTTTCACCGACCGGCCCTCCTAGGTTTATTGCAGATTCTGCGGGTTTAATGGCCGGGATGCACTTGGGAACAAGTCGTGGTGAGGTGCTCAAGGGCATCATCGAAGGGGTAGCTTTCTTTCTCAAAGAATCGGTTGATTCACTGCCAGCCACGGGCATCAAGATCGAGAATTATCGCGCCGTTGGTGGTGGCAGCCGTTCCGATGCCTGGGTACAAACTTGCGCCGATATTTTTGGGCAGCCATTTACCCGGCCGGTCATCACCGAAGCAGGCGCTCTCGGTGCGGCCATTATTGCAGGGGTTGGAGCTGGAGTCTTCAAAAATTATACCGAGGCTGTCTCTGCCATGGTCAGACTTGAGCGCAGCTTTGAGCCAGACTTACACAAACATGAGCGCTACCAGGCTCGTTTTCAATATTATCGACAGATGGGGCCGCTAATGACTGATTTTCTGCGCGAATCATCAGCTGATATGCATAAACAAGGATAAAGGGAGTAAGCCATGGCTATACTTTTCGATCGCGAGTGGAGCAAGGCTGAGTTACTGAGCCGGGTGGGCCAGATGGACCAGCTGGCAGGTATTCGTCTGTCGGAGGCTGATGATGGAAAAGCGCGTGGATGCAGGCTGCTGGACGTGTGGACGGGATCCGGTTTGCGCTTCCAGGTCAATGCTGAGCGTGCTTTGGACATAACCGCTTGTGATTTCATGGGCCTGCCGATAGCCTGGCGTTCTCCCGCCGGGGATGTTCACCCTGCCTTTTTTGAGCATCAGCGCTTCGATTGGTTGCGATCATTCCCCGGGGGCTTACTGGCGACTTGTGGTCTGGATCAATTCGGTTTGCCATCCCAGGAGGACGGTCAGGAATTTGGTTTGCATGGGCGGATCAGTAATCAGCCAGCCAACCAGGTAAATTATCGTACTTTCTGGGATGGCAACGAGTACAAATTGGAGATCACTGGCGAGGTTCGGCAGGCGGCGCTCTTTAGCGAAAACCTGGTTTTGCGCCGGCGAATTACAACAGCGCTGGGTTCAGTTCAAATCAGTATTGAGGATACCGTCACCAATGAAGGCTTTGAGCCTGCTCCCCATATGCTGCTGTATCACTTTAACTTAGGCTTTCCGCTGGTTAGTGAGCATACCCAACTTAAACTTCAGTCTGAGGAAACATTGCCCCGCGATGCAACTGCCCAGAGTGGCCTGGCTGATTGGGATCGCTTTCAGGTACCTACACACGGCTACCAGGAACAGGTTTTCATCCACCGGCCTGTTGCGGCCGAAAAAGGGCTAACCCAGGTTGAGTTGCGCAATCCACAGCTGGGTTTGGGTTTGAGATGGACGTATAAAACTGCCGAGCTGCCCTATTTGATGGAGTGGAAGATGATGGGAGAGGGTGCGTATGTGGTTGGTATAGAACCAGCCAACTGTGACGGATTGGGTGGGCGTGCGGCGACACGTCAAGCGGGTCATCTGCCGCACCTCGAGCCCGGCGAAAGCCGCAGCTATAACCTGTTGGTCGAAGTGATTACCAAATTTTAAAGATTTCTCTGGGTGTTTATTTTACGGAAACACTTCCGTAAAATAAACACCCACGGGGCAGCCCATCTATTTTGGTGCTTTTGGTTGGGATGAGTTATCGCCTAAAACGGGCACCCGGAAGTAAATACGTTTTTTTGATTCCTGCTCTAGTCTGGCACCTTCACCTGTCACGCAAAATTCAGACAACGAATCTGGTGGCGAGATGTTTTCGCCAGATCAGCCTGGGGACATTCGGATTTTTTATTACCAATTTATCAGGCCCGCTCCCGCTGACGCAGCGATGCTGAAAATCCGAGGGGCAATCCCTGTCTTTTCTTGATACTGTTTTTGCACCTGCGAAGAAAAATCTTCGACCTGTTCTGTCTTGACAAGCGCGACCATGCAGCCACCAAAACCTGCGCCTGCTTGCCGGCCGGAAATGACGCCCGGACTATTCAATATTGCGTCAATCATGGCTAGCATGGAGGGGGCACCTATTTCAAAGAGATCACGGGCTCCGGCATAAGAAGCAGATAATAACTGTCTCAAGGTGTCAAAATCACCTGCAGTTAAAGGAGCAGCCAGGTCTAATACCCGCTGATTTTCTTCAATGATGAAGCGGCAGCGTCTGGCAACCAGTTCGGGCATTTTTCCTGCATGAGGTAGAAATTTATCCAGGGAAACATCGCGCAATGCCCTGACGTCTGGATAAAATTTTTGTAAAAAAGCTACACCGGCCTCACATTGTTTTCTGCGATCATCATACTCAGACCCAACCAAATTCCGCTTTGCACGGGTATCACAGATCACAACTCGCAGTCCCTCAAAAATTTGGACGTTTTGGCTGTTAAGGTGGCGACAGTCCAAGAGCAGGGCGCAACCTTCTTTGCCCATGGCAGAACTGTATTGATCCAGGATACCGGTACTTACCCCCACAAACTTATTTTCGGCTTCCTGTCCGTAAAGCGCCATCTGAACAGGATCCAGCGTAAATCCACTGACCTGCTGAAAGATGATGGCGCTGGCCATTTCCAACGCGGCAGATGAACTTAAACCACTGCCAAATGGAATGGTGCTGTGGATCAATCCATCAAAACCTTTCAGTCTGTGGCCGTTTGCCTGCATGATCTTTGCAACCCCACGCACATAGTTGCTCCAGGGTACATCTTGATCGTGCAGGATATTGCCCAGTTCGAAGCAGCTCCCTCCGTCTATGTTCAATGAACGCAGGCAGACCTGTTCGTCCGAGCGAGGCCGAGCGGCGATCCAGGTATCCTGGCTGATCGTCATGGTCATTACATAGCCCATGTTGTAATCTGTGTGGCTGCCCATCAGGTCAACGCGACCAGGCGCCCGCACCCAGATTTCGGGTAATTCGCCATATGCCTGGCGAAACTGTTCACTTATCAGGTTTTTTCGGTCAGCTAATTGCATTCCAACTCCAGGGATCAATGTGATACGCCAAATACTTCCAACATGGCGGAAATATTAGCCATGGGAATATCGGTCATCATGCGGTGAGATGGCGCGAGTACCAGACCAGTTCCTTCAGGTGCGAGGGTGTTAACGCAGGTGCCAATCGCATTCCGAACCTCGTCAGGAGTACCATAAGGCAGCACTGTTTGGGTGGAGATGCCGCCATAGAAAGCCAAATTACCTTTGAAGTTGTCGGCCAGCCAGCCATGCTCCAGAACTTCCGGCTGTACCGGGTTTAGGGTGGTCAGGCCAATTTCAAGCAGGTCGGGAAGAATTTTTTGGATCTGTCCATCAGAGTGCATCAGGATCGGCATTCCGCGCTCAATAAATGGCTTGAACATTTTTTGCAGGCGAGGTTTTATGTATTTCCGCCACATTGCCGGAGAGAATAGCAGACCTTTCTGAGCGCCATAATCATCACCAAAATAAGCGCCATCAATGCCCAGGTCGAGATATTGATGAATGAGCTTTAACTGGATCTCTGTGATGCGGTCGAGCAATTCGCCGGTATAGGTTGGGTCGCTGCCCATATCCATGAAAAATTGCTCAAAACCGCGCAGTGTCCAGGCGCGTTCGAACAATGCAAAACCAAAATTGGGGGTGATGAAATACTCACTCCCTTTTTCTTGAATAACCTGTTTGGCTTTCTCGAAGAGCTTAACGTCAGATGGATCCGGCCATGGATATGCATCCAGGTTGGGATTGTCTTTGAGCGGGTTGACTGCGGCAAAGTAACCTTCTTCGTTGGTATCAAAACCTACTCCCCACCAATCAAATTTGACTTTACCGTCTGTGCTCAAGTGCGCCGGGGTGTTCAGATCGACCCTGACCATGTGATTGCCCAAAAATGAAGGCAGGTCTTTTTCAGAGACTCGAAAATGCTCTGCCATTTTCTGGCCCATTCCAGCGGTGTAGTTGATTTGCGTTGGCAGGCGGTCGACCTGTTCGTGCTGCAGGGCTTTTCGCATGCGTTCTTTACGGGTTATGGTCATGTTTGCGTCTCATTCATTGAAGATATTCAAGGTTGAATTCTATTTGGGCAGTTTCTGGTCCAGCACAATGCAATCAGGTCGTTCATCGTGCACAAAATCCAGCGCAGCTTTACTGTTGTATGCGACCCGCACCGCGCAGCTTTCCTGCTATTACTACTATTCTTTGCTACCCGATCTTCTAAAGCCCGAACATGGACGATCAATTGCCCAAATGTGTCGTGAAAAAGCACAATCACTGCTTCTTGGCCTTGATCAAATGATTTCCAGATTTCTTCGTCCGTTGGCAAGCGTAACTTTTCCACGCCTTGATTGTCCACGATTTTTATTCTTTTGACAACCCTATATTTTCGATACCTGAGCAGTAAGGCAAAACACAAAAAGAGACCTGATAACTGACAGAAAAACTGACAGAAAAACCATTGACTTCGCCATCGATATCCTGTACACTTAAATTACTCCGATGGGGAGTAGCCGCCCAGCTTTTGGGATGGACAGTCGTCAAGACGGAAAGAAATTTCCCGGCTGTCTGAAAGAAAATGCAAGACCATCGCTATCTATTTGCGTTGGTCTTTTTGTTTTGGCAAGCTTGTAATATAAAATCTGCGATGAAGTTGAGTTGTTTCGATACCGAATATTACTAACCTTGTTCAATTGGGTGTAAATTACATCAAAAATGGTTAAGCTACGCAGTTCTCAAGTTTTTTGGGCAACCCTGATCTTCTGTTTTTATTTAAGCAGTCTGACAGGCATACCGATTTTAAATGCTATCGATATGCCTGTGTTGGAGATTCCCGAAGTTGCATCTGAGAATTGCAATCTATTTAACCTGGCTGAGACTGATGAAGAACTTTTTATCATAACAGTTGTTGGCGCCACAATCGCAGATTTAATTTTTTCAAAATCCAGACCCGTGAATCTAGATTTTCAAACCATTTCCTTATCTCCCCATTTTCCCCCTCCAAAACACTCCTAATTTAAAAAGATGCCCATCCAGGTAGCAGACAACAGCCTCTGGCTGCTGTGACCTGTTTCTGTAAGGAAATGGTTCAAATCATTTCCTTTTCTCAGGGCGCGCATTAGACCACCTGGCTTTTTTAAGCTAGAGATTGCTATTGGCGTGCATATTGTAAAGGAACTAAAGATGGACTTTCTAGAAGACCTGCTCGATTTTGGCGACCGCAAACGTCGAAGAACCGGTGGAATGTTCCAAAACGGGGATCATCACGATCAAGACCATGACCATGATCATCGCCAACAACCTCCGGGAAACTCATTCCAGCAAGCCTTGGCCAACCCTTCGGCTTTGCTACCAGACATCGTTTGCCGCAATTGTTCCACGCAAACTGTGCAAGGCGCCAGATTTTGCCACGGCTGTGGCCAGGCTCTCGAGATGGTTGCCAAGTGTGCCAGTTGTGGTTCAAGGTTACCTGTCAATGCACCCTTCTGTCTGCAATGCGGGTACCGAAACGGATAAAAGCTTGTTCCCAAGGAAAATTCTATGCCAAAACAAACTCCATACAGTCTCCATGCCGGTCAGATGGAAGGTGCAATTATGAAGATCGAAACAGTTCATAATGACGGCTTGCAAGAATCTGTCACAATCATTAATCGAGGCACGGTTGTTCAACCAATGTCAGGATGGGTACTTGCGAGTCTGCGCGGACAAATTATCTACCTTTTCCATGAGAATTTTATGCTCCACCCAGATATGGGTGTAGTGATTCACAGCGGTCAAACCGAGACAGAAAAAAGTTCCAATCTACAAGCTTACCGGGTGGTAAATCTATGGTGGACAACTGACCAGATCTGGAAAAGCCATTGGGATAAAGCCATATTGTTCGACGCAAATGGTCTGGAAATCGATCGGCATTCTTACCCTCACGAGCGCGTGATGTGGAGTAGCGCTAACCGCCCAAAAGCCTTGATCTATCACGATGATGGTTTGAAATTATCGATGCGCCGCTCGTACATATCGGAAAGTAACCCGGAAACAGACCAGGTGATTAAAAACACTCAACCTTTCGATTTACGGAGTAAATGATGAACTGCCCAATCTGTATCATTCCCATGTTGATCTCTCAACGTCAGGAAGTTGAGATTGATTACTGTCCACAATGCCATGGTGTCTGGCTTGACCGCGGCGAATTGGACAAAATCACAAAAAAAACTGCGGCAGGTGAGATGAAATGGCACGAATGTTTTAGCGAAGATACCGTCCGCTTGTTTACCTTCAAACGCGAAATACATCTTTCCTGGCGATTGGTTCGCTATTGGCAAACTAAAGCCAAACTTTCTAGGAGAATACAAATTTGATCACCGAACTTGAAACCATCATATTATCTGCCGCCCAAACCATTTACGATGCCTGGGGCTGGTTTGGCGTGGCGGCGCTGCTGGTCTTTGAAAATGCCACCGGCATCACCCCCAGCGAAATCATCCTGGGACTGGCAGGCTGGATGCTGATTGCCGAGCACCAGCTTCCAGCCTCGATGATCCCCCTCGGCGGGTTCTACGCTGCACTCGGCAGTGTCATTGGCGCCTCCATCGCTTACTGGGTGGCGCGTCTGGGCGGACGGCCGTTGGTAGATAAACTTGCCCGCTGGGTGCGGATTGACGCTGCCCATATTGACCGCGCCGAAACCCAATTTCACCGTTGGGGAGCCGGACTGGTGCTGATTGGGCGCATTATACCCGGCGTTCGGACACTGGTCAGTATCCCAGCCGGGCTGGCACGTATGCCCTTCGTCACTTTTTTCATCGCCACTTTTATCGGCGCTTACCTCTGGTGCACCCTGCTGATCGGCGTTGGTTACCTACTTGGAAATGAATGGGTGCTGATCAGTGTCTATCTCAAACAGTCTCTGCCCATCTTGTTGGCAGGTGGAGTTATCGCGCTGGCGGTCTATTTTTGGCTTACCCGTTGGGCGCTGGTTCCAGCAGTTGCACCAATTCGGGTGGAGGATGATTAGGAGTGCTATGAAAAACCCTTCAATAAAGGGAACTTGAACCTTACAAACCGACAATAAAGACGGCTGTAGGTATGAAAGCTTAGGCAACTTGCGCCAGGGCATCCTTCGCCCGACAGGCGCCTGCCTGTTTTGAGAATGC
>CAINXK010000469.1 GCA_903854805.1 uncultured Anaerolineae bacterium | reverse complement strand
TTGGGGTTCTTGTCCCAAAACCCAGTCGGAACCGGCGGGAAAGAAGCGGCCAGGAAACTCAAAATCGAGCCAGCCAGCAGGGTGATTTCGGGTAAACGCTGGACACATTCTGGGCTGTGAACAAATTGGCGCTGCGCACCCAGCATTTGCTTGGAACTCAAAGGGACTTGTTCGACCGGCCAGCGGTCGGCGTAAATCTGGTGAACACTCTCTGGTTTCAACTTGAGGGGTGTGGCTAAGACCCAAGGCGTCTTGTACTTGGGGTCGTGAAACACATAGAGATCAAAGGTTTCGTTTTTCGGGCTGGGTTTTTGGTCAGTCCGCACCAGGTCGCGCCAAATTTCCACCCGGACTTCGCGGCCATCTTGGGTCAGGGAACGAGTCTCATCTGGAAGGCTGGCTTCCAGTTTCTTGCCCTTGCGCGTACGTCCCAAAGGACGCAGGATGGCTCCATATTCAGGTTTACGCCCGAGTAAGGCTGGCTCCGGCAAAAAGTTCCTGCGCGCGGTCATGTTTTGGGCCTGTTTGAGCACATAGCGGGTAATTCCGGCTTCTTGCACGGCTCTAATTTTCACGCCTGCGTCAATCACGGCCACTTCGTCCCTTTTTAGCTCTTTTGCGACCTTTGGCAAAAGTGTTTTCCACAAAGAGGGTTCAGTGACTTCCGTTCCGTTAGATCGCTCGATCCTACGCAGTAATGCCAGCCGTTGCCCATTCATTTCACCTACCTCCCCCATCAGCCCGATGTTGATCGCGGGCAAAGCTCGCTGTGCCCCAGGATGAAAGTGGACCCCTGGACAATCCCGCAGGGTTGGACGAAAATAGGCAGTGATATCGACCGGTATCGGTAGATACCCCTCGTAGCGCCGCTCCTTCCACTCGGGCTGTTCCCGAACATAGCTGCCGAACTCGCTGCATAGCTCCTGGATGCCCCACACTCCACTCCCAAACGCAGCCCATGAGCGACGAGTTTCCTCGTCGCTCAACCCGATCGACTTCAAGGCCGGGATGATCGCTCCCCGATTGGGCAACAGCGCCCCACTGATCAACATCCAAAAAAAGTAGACCATTGCCAAATTGGTTCCGATTGGTAGTCGCTGACAGATCCTGGTCAGGATTGCTATGATATGATTCATCATGGGAATGGGTTCCTCGCATAATTTTGTCTTTCTACAAAAACAAGATTATCACGCTTCGGACCCATTCCCGTGCTTTTTTGCTCTTCACTTAGCGGAAACTAAAGTTATAAGCGATCAGGCCAATATCAAGCATCCGACGCACAATTAGGGGATAATGACGGGCTTTAATATTTTCCAGGTCGCCCCACCATCATGGGTGGTCATAAAATCTTGCTGGTCGCCGCTGTGGGCGATTACCCAACCAAACAGACCATCGACAAATTGGATTTGCCCATGCCAGTCAGGCTGAATTAATGATTTCCACGACATTCCGCCATCTACAGTTTGAAAAAGGCGCAAATCCGTCTCAGTCTCCCGATCTTTATGCATTAAAAACCAGGCATTATGATCGTCCAGAATCGTCACCTCACCCAAATAGCCCGGCAATGGCTGGGATGTCCAGGTCATCCCGCCGTCGTGGGTGGCGTAGATCCAGCGCTGGCCCAGCTCCTGACCCTGGTTCGAATTCATGCTCGAAACAAGCAGGCTGCCTTGATTGGGCGAAAAGAATACCAAGCCATCGGCAGAATTATTCAGCCCATCCCGGCTAAAAATTCCACTGCCACCCACCGGATCGGGCAAATGGACCTCGTCCCAAGTCATGCCGCCATCTGCGCTCTGATAAAAAAATAGCCCGGCCTGCACGCCCGAGCAACTCCCCGCCACAAAGCCATGTGTGGCGTCGCGAAACCAGACCGCGTTTTTGTAGCACGACATGGGCAAGTTGCCGGTACCAGGGTCCACTACGCGATTCCAGCTCTCTCCACCATCAGAAGTCGTGTAGATGGCGATATAGTCGTGCATCATTCCAGCCCCTAGGTGCATCCACAACCAGCCGTGCTGCGCATCAAAAAAGCCAATTTGATCAGGAATATGGTATTCCGCAGGCAAGTCACTAACATCCGGCTCACTGCTGGCCCAATGCAGTCCACCGTCGTTGGTGCGCCATACCTTCGAGGGCTGGACGCCTGGGGCACTCGGGTCGCCTGCATAAGTCACCCAGGCGCGCTTCTCATCCAAAAAGAAGGTCCGCGCCTGCAAATTTTCTGTATTTGATTCAGGCGGCGAAAAACCTTTCCATGACACCCCACCATCGACGCTGCGCAAAATCACCTGATGAATATCATCCTGTGTACC
>CAINXK010000468.1 GCA_903854805.1 uncultured Anaerolineae bacterium | reverse complement strand
TTTGAATCCATGTATTTCTTATATAATTCCGGCTGGGCGGTCTTGGCATAATCCAGGGCAGCAGTATCCGGGTTAATGTAGGGGAAATCGCGCAGCATCAGCCAGAAAACATCACCCTGTAGGGTATAGTTCAACCAGGCATAGGCTGCATCCAGGTGTGAAGCACCGGTGGGTATGGCCCAATTGTCCTGCCATAACATCGATCCCTCAGTTGGATAGATGAACTTGATGGCAGGGTTTTCTTGCTGGGCCAGAAAGGCTTCGCCGGTCCAGGTCATACCCAGATCCACATCTCCAGCGATCAGGGCGGTCTTTGGAGAATCGCTATCAAACAACTTAATGTTCGGAACAAGTTTGGCAAGCTTGGTCTTAGCCTGGTCTAACTGCGCCGGATCGGTTGTATTGGCATCAAAACCAAGGGTTAACAAAGTCAGACCAATGGTGACGCGTGAGTCATCCAAAAAGACCATGCGGCCTGCGTATTCAGGTTTCCACAGATCATCCCAGGAAACCGGGGCATTCTTCACTTTATCCGAATTGTAGACAATCGCATCGACACCAGCCTGATATGGAAGAGTGTAAGCATTGCCCGGATCAAATTCCAGGTTCATATAATTCGGATCAAGATTTTTCATATTGGAAAGCTTGGCCGGGTCCAGCTTTTGCAGCAATTCCTGGCGGACCATCAACGCCACAATATAATCCGTCGGTTGAACCAGGTCGTAGTTGGTGCCACCAGCCGAGATCTTGGCGTACATTTCTTCATTGCTGGAATATTCATCGCGGTTGACCTTGATACCGTAGACTTTCTCAAAGCACTCAGACATATCCACGGGAATGTATTCGGTCCAAACAAACAGATTGAGATCCTTGGATTGAACATCGATCCGTGGATTGGGTTCTGGACAGACAAACCCAGATGAGGCTGTCTTCTGTACCGCGTCAGCGGCAACCGTGGGCTGATCATTGCTGGCAGGCTTCGTGGTCCCTCCACCACAGGCTGTCAGTACAAGGCTCAATACTATCAAAACCCCCAATAGCTTCCAAACAAGCGAGCTTCTCATTTTCCTATCTCCTTTTTTTGTTTCACTAATTAAAGCGCCAGCAAATTTACGGCGCAAACATCATGCTTTAGCTTCACGGTTTTGCAACCACTGCAATAATAATACGGTGATCAACACTACCATGATCCAGACTGTCGAAAGTGCATTTACCTGTGGCGTAATGATACGGCGCAACAAACCATAGACGTAAATCGGCAGGGTGGTGGAGCCTGGTCCATTGGTGAAAAAGGTAATTACAAAATCATCCAGCGAGAGCGTAAAGGCCATCAGCGCCCCGGAAAGCACCCCCGGCAGAAGCATGGGCAGAGTCACCCGCCAAAAGGTAACCAGTTCGTTGGCACCGAGATCCATGGCTGCTTCTTCAAAAGATTGGTCGAAACCCTGCAACCTGGCACGGACCACCAGGGTCACAAAAGGCACGCTGAAGGTGATATGCGAAACGATCACCGTACCCAATCCAAGCACCAGGCGCGCATCCCCACTCAAACCTAGTGAATTGTTCAAGAAATTAAATACCTGGCTAAATAGGGTCAGAATCCCAATACCCATGACGATCTCAGGAATGACGATGGGAATGTATAGAGCCAGCTCCGAAAAAGCCTTTAGCCTGAAGTTGTAGCGCTGCAAGGCCAGGGCTGCCAGTGTGCCGATCACAGTAGCGCTGAAAGTGGAAATGAAGGCAATTGTGAGCGTATTTTTGGCGGCATTCATCACTTCTCTGTTTTTGGCCAGTTCACAAAACCAGTGGAATGGACCGCAGGGGCTCTGGATAACATTTCCATCAACAAGTTTTGTATCGCCGAACTTTGTGATAAATCCATTAAAGACGATGTTTGTCTTGGACGAGTTAAAAGAGTAGGTGACCAACACGAAAATAGGTGCGTATAAAAAGAAATACACCAGAAATGTCATCACCAGAACGAGGGGAGCGCGTCGATTTGGGTTCATGCGACAATAATCTCCTCGCCAAAGCCGAATTTTCGGGTGTAAAAGTAAGTCACCACGAGGGTCATGACCATCAAGATCAAAGAAGCCGCACTACCAAAGGTTGGATCACGAGCATCCAGAAATTGGCGCTGGATCAGATTACCGACCAGGATCACCTGACGCCCACCCAAAATATCCGAGACGATAAAAGTGCCCATAACCGGAATGAAGACCAGAATGGTTCCGGCCACTACTCCAGGCATGGAAAGTGGCAAAGTCACCCGGAAAAACGTGCGCAGGGTACTTGCGCCCAGATCTGCCGCGGCTTCATATAAAGAATTGTCAATCTTCTCTAAGGATGTGTAAATTGGCAGGATCATGAAGGGCAAAAATTCGTAAACCATACCTACCAACACTGCGCCAGGCGTGTAAAGCATTTCCAATGGCACAAAGGGAATATGCAAAAATCCCGCAACGGCGCCAAGTACTCCATTTAACACCCCTTGCGTGCGCAAGATCATCATCCAGGCGTATACGCGAATAACGAAATTTGTCCAGAGCGGCACCAAGACCATGAAAAGGAAAGTATTGCGCTTTTTTGGAGAAGAGCGAGCGATGAAATACGAGAGTGGGTAAGCCAGCAAGATCACCAGGGTCGTCGTTTCAAAAGCCAGCAACAACGAACGGCCGAGGATATTTACATAGAGCGGATCAAAACAACTGGCAGCGCCATTGTCACAGTTGGTTGAAAGACCCATCAAACGAGTATAGTTATCAAGCGTAAATGTATAGATCACACCACCGTCAGAATTACGCTTGCCAAAACTTACAATCGCCGTAAGAATCAACGGAATGATCAGCAGCCCCACCATAAAAATGAGCGTGGGGGTCACCAACAGGGTGCCCTGAACAGACTTGCTTTCTCGGAGTTTGCGCAGCATATTCGGCTCCTATTCCTGAGGAAGAACCAGAGCGTTTTCTGGGAAGATGGATAACCAGGCCCGCTGTTCGCCCTGATGGTAGGCGCGCGGATCGAGCGTGGAAATATGGTTCTGCTCCCAAACCTTCAATCTGACACCACTGGCATCCACTTCCAGGCGGGTATCGGAGCCGATGTAGGCAGAGTTAGTCACACGGACCTCAAAGCAGTTTAGATTGAGGGCGGGCTGGTCTGAAAGACGCATCTTTTCAGGGCGGATTGAAATTACAACTTTATCGCCAGGATTGAATTTGTTCTGGCTCATTCCAACCAGCTCTGCGCCAAGCCTGGGCACAAAAGTAGTCACCCGGCCATCTTCAAATTTGGAGACTTCGCCTTCCAGAAAATTCGAATCTCCAATAAAATCAGCCACAAATTTGCAGTTTGGCCGTTCATAGATTTCGACCGGCGCGCCCACCTGCAACACCTTGCCATGGCTCATGACAGCGATCCGATCTGACATCGTCAGAGCCTCTTCCTGGTCATGGGTTACAAATACAAAAGTGATGCCCACTTCGCGTTGAAGCGTCTTTAATTCGAGCTGCATTTCCTTACGCAGTTTTAAATCCAATGCGCCGAGTGGTTCATCCAACAGCAGAACCGATGGCAGTTTTACGAGAGCGCGAGCCAACGCCACGCGCTGCTGCTGACCGCCGGAAAGCTGCCGGGGAGAACGCCGGTCCATGCCGGTTAGCTTGACCATTTCCAGCGCCCTACCAACCCTGGATGTGATCTCTTTTTTAGGCGCCTTTTCCATTTCAAGACCAAAGGCAACATTCTGAAAGACCGTCAGGTGTTGAAACAAAGCGTAACTTTGGAAAACAGTATTAACCGGGCGTTGGAAGGGTGGTTTATGTCCTTGAGCCTGACCCTCTATATAAACTTCGCCGGCTGTTGGCCATTCAAAACCAGCCATCATGCGCAGAGAGGTGGTTTTGCCACAACCTGATGAACCGAGCAGGGAAAAGAATTCCCCATTTGTGATCTGCATATTAACATGATCGACGGCGTTTACGGAGCCTCCCTCCGGCGTCTGAAATGTTTTGACTACATCACGTAATTCAACAGCAAAATCGCTCATGCACTGTTCTCCTCAAAACAATTATTGAACTGATCTGGAAGAATTGAATATCCTGGGCGTCGGATCATTCAGAGATCTACCTTTGGCAAAAAGTACACCCTGGGTCCAACGAAATGAAAGACCCAGGGCTTTGAAAGCACGGAATGTAGTTATTGTGTTCTGGCAACTTCTGCAACAGTATCATACAAACGGTTGAGACCTTCATCAATCTCAGCATAGGAAATCACCAATGGAGGCTCAATCCGGATAGTCTGAGCGCTGGTCAGGGTTCCGGCTACAACCACACCACGCTTAAACATGCCCGAGGCCACCATATAGCCCAGCTCTGGGGTCTGGAAGTGCTGACCGATCAACAAGCCTTTACCAGTGACAGATTTGTAGATATTTGGATACTTGTCAGCCAGGGCTTGAACCTTGGGGATAATATAAGCACCCTTTTCGGCAGCCTGGCGAGGCAGATCATCACGCAGGGTCACATTGATCGCTGCAATAGCCGCAGAACAGGCCAATGCACCTCCACCGGTCGTTGTAGTATGCATGAATGGATTCGGATACATCATCGGCGTGAAAATTTCTTCGGTAGTACAAACTGCGCTAACGGGCATGACACCACCACCGAGGGCCTTGGCAACCGCCAAAATATCTGGAGTCACATCCCAATGATCCACACCCCATAATTTTCCGGTACGCCCGAGCCCGGTCTGAACTTCATCGGCAATCAGCAAGACACCATATTTTTTGGTTGCAGCCCGAACGCGCGGCCAAAAATCATCCGGAGGAACAATGCCACCAGCCTCACCCTGGATCGGTTCCAAGAGTACACCAGCCACACCAATCCCGACTTTCTCGCAGATCTCCAGCTGTTTTTCTACAGCATCGGCATCACCAAATGGCACATGATAAACCTGACCACCATACAAGGTTCCCAAGGGTTGGCGATAATCGGCCTTACCCATCATTGAGAGCGACCCCATGGTCTTTCCATGGAATGCTTTGACCGCCACAATGAAGGCGGATTTCCCGGTATACAGTTTGGCGATCTTGATGGCTGCTTCAATTGCCTCGGTGCCACTGGCAGCGAACCAGGAATACGATAGGTCACCCGGGGTGATTTCTGCCATCAAACGTGCCAGGACTCCTCGTAGAGGATCGATCAATTCCTGGCTGGGCATGGGGGTGCGCAAAAGCTGGGCTTGGACAGATGCGATAATATCCGGGTGAGCCCAGCCGTGGCTCATCATGCCGTAGCCACCCAGGAAATCTATGTATTTGCGGCCCAAGACATCCTCGAACTCGGCGCCATGACCGGTCCACTCGACCGCAGCCCACTGACCAGCTTCGGTTACTGACTTCCGATATTCCAACCAGTTACGGTTAAAATGCTCGGCAAAATTATTTTTAGATTCTTCGATAATCCACTTGGCAGTTGTTTCATCCGGCAGCGCCGGCTGCTTGATAATATTCGTCCATTTTTCTGCATATTCAAGGGCATGATTAATGTCTCGCGCCATATTATTTCTCCAAAACATAGATCACAAGCTGGGTGATTACCCTACTCAGATAAAGTTAGAACTTTCGCGTCCAATCTTTGGGCCAACGTTCGACCACGATCTTCTTCTGGGTGAAGAACTCGACGGCGTCCATACCCTGGCCATGCATATCGCCAAAGAAAGAATCTTTCCATCCCGAGAAGGGGAAGAAAGCCATCGGAGCCGCCACACCAATATTGATCCCAATATTGCCAGCATCGACCTCATAACGGAACTTGCGGGCTGCCGATCCACTGGAAGTGAACAGGCTGGCCTGGTTGCCATACTGGCCAGCATTCGCAAGGGCAATAGCTTCGTCGATCGTGTTGACATGCATCAGGCTAAGCACCGGGCCAAAAATTTCAATCCCTGAGATCTCGCTGCCCGGTTTGATATCCGCCAGAATCGTCGGGCGAACAAAAGTACCTTTTTCATAGCCTTTTACCTGCGTGCCACGGCCATCCACCGGAACTGTGGCGCCATCACTGACACCCTTACTGATCAGTTGCTCAATACGCGCCAGGCTGCTCTGGTTGATGACCGGCCCCATCTGAACGCCATCATCAAGACCATAGCCCACTTTGCGTGTGGCTGCCGCATCGCAAATCAATTCCATAAATGAATTACGTGCTTCGCCCACCGTTACTGCCCATGAAACCGCCAGGCAGCGCTGACCTGCGCACCCAAAAGCCGAATCGGCGATAATCTTGGTGGCCATTTCCATATCTGCATCCGGCATCACGATCACCGGGTTTTTGGCGCCGCCCTGGGCCTGGACGCGCTTGCCGTTCTCAGCCGCACGGCGATAAATATAACGCGCAGTCGTCGAGGAACCCACAAAAGTAATGGCGCGAATGGCTGGATGGTCAAGGATGCCATCGACTGCCTCTTTTGCACCATGTACCATGTTGATTACACCTTTGGGCAAGCCAAGTTTTTCCACCAGGCGAAATATCACCATCATGGTCATCGGCACCCGTTCAGACGGCTTGACAACATAGGTATTCCCGAGCGCAAGCACATAAGGCAGATACCAGAACGGGATCATACCGGGGAAGTTAAAGGGCGCAATTGTGGCACAAACACCCACAGGTTGGCGCAGCATGATCTCGTCAATGCCTGGGGCAATATCTTCACTGATCTCACCTTTACTCATCATCGGAATGCCACAAGCTACTTCCACATTTTCGATGGCGCGGCGCATCTCAGCCTTGGCTTCTTCATAGGTCTTGCCACACTCATTTGTGATGGTGCGCGTGATTTCATCCAGGTTATCTTCGAGCAAAAACTTTAATTTAAACAGGTATTGGACTCGATCCTGGGCCGGAACTCTGCGCCAGGCCGGCAAAGCATCCGCAGCTGCTTGCGCGGCAGCATCCACGGCTTCTTTGCCGCACAGCGGCGTACGCGCTTCCACCACCCCGGTGGCCGGGTTGATCACATCCACGTACTCGCTGACTTTCGGATCGACCCATTCACCATTGATGTAATTCAATATTTTCATCATTGTGTCTTGTTCTCCACTCTTCCTGCCAGGAAGAGACGTCACTTATGATTATTTACAATACCGGTCCGCTACTTCCAGCGCCATCTCAACAATTGCCAGGCCTTCATCTATCTGAGCCTGGGTAATGCACAAAGGTGGCACTACGAAGAGCATACTACCCATGTTATTGGCCATCAGGAAAGTAAACAAACCATTCTGGCGCAAGGTTTTACCCACTTCAGCCATGACAGCCGGAGATAGAATTTCCTTGGTTTCACGGTTGGCCACCAGCTCAAGCGTCGAAAATAGACCGATGTAGCGGACATCACCCACTGAGGCATGCCGCTGTTTGATCGCTTCCAACGCCTGGCCCAGATACTTACCCTGGGTAACAGCATTCTCGATCAGGTGATCATCATCGTAGACTTCAATGGTTGCCAGGGCAGCAGCACAACCCAGCGCATGGCCATTGTAGGTGAGACCGGCATACATATACTTATCATCGAAAAACTTGGCTATTTTTTCGGAAACAATCACCGCACCGAGCGGTACATATCCGCTGGTGATGCCCTTGGCAGTAGTAATGATATCGGGGGTTACGCCCCAATTGTCAACCGCAAACCATTTTCCCGTCCGGCCCCAGCCGCTCATAACTTCATCCGAGATCAGCAGGATTCCGTATTTATCACAAATTTCGCGAACCCGTGGCCAGTAATCGTCTGGAGGCACAATCAACCCGTTGGAACCGACCACACCTTCCATAATAATGGCTGCGATTTTATCTGGACCTTCATATCGGATGACTTCTTCAAGGTGCGAAATGCACTCGCGTTTGCATGTTTCAGGCTTCTGGCCAAACGGGCAGCGATAGCAGAATGGATCCAGGAAATGAACCCCGCCCGGCATGGCCGGCTCAACGGCCAGGCGACGGTAATCACCCGTCAAAGCAATCGAACCATGCGTGGCGCCGTGGTAAGAGCGATAACGAGCCAGGATTTTGTGACGCCCGGTATAAAAACGCGCGATTTTGATGGCGTTCTCATTTGCTTCCGAACCCCCCAGGGTAAAAAAGGTCTTTTTCAGATCGCCGGGGGTAACCTCAGCAAGTTTTTTACCCAACAAACCGCGCACATCCGTGGCATTACCCGGATGGACAAAGCACAGTTTGGCAGCCTGATCTTGAATGGCCTTAACCACTTTGGGATGCTGGTGTCCGATATTGGTATTCATTAACTGGGAAGAGAAATCAAGATAGCGTTTTCCATCAGTGTCCCAAAAATAGACCCCCTCAGCTCTTTCGACCGGAATAGGATTCGCCTGGCCCTGGACTGACCACGAAAAAAACGTATACTCCCGGTTCATTTCAACGATCTCTTGCGATGTTAGCCTGGTCATTACACTCTCCTGTTTGTTACAACCAAATTTAAGAACCAGCCATTCGAGATATGGCTGGTTCCATCACTAATTCAAGATCACTTAACTTTTCTGACTATATCGGCATAGACTTCAAGGGTTTTATCAATATCGGCTTCGGTATGCGAATAGCACAAGAACCAGGGTTCGCGCGCATCGAAATCAGGCATTACGCCCCGATCGATGGCAGCTTCAGCAAGACGCAAATAATAATCGCGGTCACTTAGCGCCCAGTCACGTTGACAGGTGATACTCTCTGCACCCAAGGCAAAGGTGAACATTCCGGGATAACCGTTAAAGACAGATGGGATGCTGTTATCGTCAAATATTTCCTTTAATTCGCGCATTAAACGACCGCCACGCTGATTAATGGTCTCAAAAACCGGCTGAGTATTCATCACCTTGAGGGTTGCCCAGGCACCGGCGATACCAGGTTTATTGTTTGTATAAGTGCCACCCTGCGAGACGCCATGCCCGATAATACTCATGATTTCTTTTTTTCCACCAAAAGCCGCAACCGGGTAACCATTGCCCAACGCCTTGGCATAAGTAGCCAGATCAGGTTTTAGATTATAAAATTCCTGCGCGCCACCTTTGGCGATCCGAAAGCCAGTCTTGACTTCATCCAGGATAAAAACAGCCCCATATTCCGTGGTCTTCTGGCGGATCAATTCCAGAAAGCCAGGTTGAGGCAAAATTGCCCCGCAATTGCCCTGGCATGGCTCGGTGATAACCGCCGCTATTTGGTCGCCAAACGATTTCATAACCCGTTCAAACCCTTCGAAATCATTGAAGGGCAAAGTCATTATTTTTTCGCCTAGTACACGCGGGATACCAGACGAGGCTGGCACTGGGATCGGGCTGCGCCGGTTACCATACGCTTCGACAGGCGCGTATGTGGACCAAAGCGTGTAATCGTGAAAGCCGTGATAATTTCCTTCAAACTTAAGAATTAACTCACGCCCAGTAAAAGCCCTGGCCACGCGAATGGCGTGCATGGTTGCTTCTGTTCCAGAGCAAGCCATTCGGACCATTTCGACAGCCGGGCACATATCCACGATCATTTCGGCGACATCCAGTTCTAATTCACCAGTCATGGCAAACAAGACACCGTTGCGCACTTCTTCAATCACCTTCTCATCTACAGCATCATAGGCGTGACCCAGGATGATTGGCCCAAAGGCCATACGATAATCGATATATTCATTTCCGCCCACATCCCAAAGATGTGAACCTTTGGCCTTCTTTACATAAGGGGTAATCCCTTCGCCCCAATATCGGAAATTCGAATTGACGCCAAGTGGGAGCACTTTTTCTGCTCGTTTTTGAACTTCTGCATTTTTTTCAAAATTTTTCATTACATTCTCCAATCGTCTGGGATTTATTCTTCAATTAAGTTTTCATTCACCATGCTAAGCGGAATTCTCCACTGAAAGACATCCTTGAGAACCAGTGGCACGATGGAAGTTGTTGTTTTTCGTACTCCGGGGATCTTTCCTATCACTTCCGTAACAAAACGGTATACTTCAGCTGTGTCACCCGCCATAACCTGAACACTGATATCAGTTTCACCAATGGAACAGGCGACATAGCTTACATTTTCATACTCTGTCATTTTCTTAGCCACTTCAATAATCGAATCTGACTCAACTTCCATGAGCACATCGGCAACGACATTCATTCCAAGGCCCTTTGGATTAACAATAGCGCTGAGCCGGATCACATTATTCTCGATCATACGGTCGATTCGATAGCGAACAGCTCGTTCAGATTTACTTCCAAGGCGGCGAGCGATCTCTGCAGCTCTCATTCTGCCGTCTTCCATTAACATGTTAACAATTTCATAATCAATATTGTCGATTCTATACATTGAAGCCCTCTTTTATGTCTTTTTCTTACAAAATCTTACTCTCCAATTGCTATTAAGTCAACTGTTTGGTTTTATTTCTATCAGAAATCGTGCAAACCGACACAATTGGCAATTGACATTTAATCGCTTTATAGTATAATCAATCTTCGGCATTATTCCCGCAATTTAGGAGACAATTTATGACTACACCTGCAGAAACCATCACTACCCCAGCCAGCGAACTAAAACCAAAAACAAAACTGACGGGGAAAGTTGTTAAAACCACTCTCGCGGGCGTGCTTGTTGACCTCAGCATGGAAATCCCCGGCATCATCCACATCTCACAGCTTTCAGAAACCGCCGTGAAACGCGTCGAAGACGTAGTTCAAGTTGGACAAGAAGTAGATGTGTGGGTACGAAAAGTAAAAGCGGATCGCGTTGAATTGACCATGATCGAACCAGTGGGCATGGATTGGCGTGAGCTCAAACCCGAATTGGTACTAAAAGGCAAAGTCGTCCGACTTGAAACTTACGGCGCCTTTGTTGAGATTGGGGCCGAACGTCCTGGTCTTGTTCACATCAGTGAAATGGCGCACGGCTATGTCAAAACCCCTGGCGATGTCGTTAAAGAAGGCGACGAAGTTGATGTAATGGTTTTGGATGTCGATCGCAAAAAGAAACAGATTCGACTGAGCATGAAGGCGACCCTGCCCAAACCAGAAGAAAAAGAAGAACCCGAACAGCCGGCTACACCCCGGCCTGATCGCACCAAACGCCCCAGCAAAAAAGGGAAGCCCCGCATCGAAAATTTCGATATGGGTACCGAGCCCCCATCCGAGCCAGAACCAACTGTTTTTGAATTGGCATGGCAGGCTGCGCTTGACCGTCAAAAAGCAGAAAAAGCCGCCAGAGCTAAGAAAAACAACAAGTCTGGTGATAATGCCCAAGATGAAATCATGAACCGCACTTTGAAAAACCGCTTGCCGACTTCATAGTTTATAAAGAATTTAAAGCCTCGCAAATTGCGAGGCTTTTATCTATATGTTGACAGACTACGCTAAATTTGATATGATTTATCAAATTTAGCGGATATAAAGGAGACAACCATGTTACAAGAAATCGAAACCAAAACTCAAGACAATACAGATACTGTCACCATGTCCGCCAGCGCAGTCGAGGCTGTGCGTGGTATTCTGGCCGATCGCAAATTGGAAGGTTATTCTTTAAGAG
>CAINXK010000467.1 GCA_903854805.1 uncultured Anaerolineae bacterium | reverse complement strand
TCTTCCCATTCACGTCGATAAAGATTTTTGAGCAAAGCAGGTAATAGAAAAATTCTGGATCAAAAGCTTCGTCAATAGGGCGTATGACAAAAACGCCACTGTTTAATGTTGCTGGTTTAGGCAAATCGGTAATTAGTGCGACTTTTCCAATCGTTCCATCTTTTGTTACGAGAACATCGCGCTCTCGCAGTTGAATATTTTTGTCTTGTTTGTAACGAGATAGAGTAACGTAATGACAGTTATTCCAGTCAATATACCCATTGCGAAACTCGGTACCCGTCACAAGAAAATAATCGCCAGTATCAAGGTATTCTGCCGTTTTCAAGCCTTGCCAGCCAATACGGGCTTTCAAAATAGCAGTTTCGCCGAGTTTTTTCTCTATCCAATCGCTTTTTGGCCGCAGTAACTCTGACATCGCCCCTTGCTTGACCTGACGCTTCTTGGCGATCAACTGCTCCAGGGCTTCGATCAGCGCGTCCGCATCGCTCAGGGCTTCGGCAATGGCGGTTTGTTCGGAGAGAGTGGGGGGAACAACAGCCATTACGCCCATTAGAATTTTCGTATTGATTGACGCCATTGTTTGACCGACAGCAACTTCTTTCACCCTTTGCTTAAATTCCTCAGTTTGAAAGTGATAGCTGAGATATGTCGAAACAATAAGATTACGGACTGGCCTTACTCTCAACAACCTCCCTGAAAACAACCAACCTTCTTCGCTTTGTTTGATAAGAGCATTTCGATCAACTGACCCTACCCTACTAAATACGATATCGCCTAAACGAAGCCAGTAATTCTTCAATCGAATTTTATCGTTATCAGAAACCAAAGGTAGGTTAAAGTGATCTACTCCAAATTCCCCCAAGTGTTCAACTGTAATAATTGGAGTTCCGTTTCTAACATAATCCTTCTCATGCAATGCGGAACCAAAAGGGCCAGTTTTTACATCAGAAATTTCGCCAACAGTCTTTACATCCCAATCATCAGGGATCACCCCAACCTCCGTCTGTTTGTACCCCGGTCTCACTTCCATGAAAACCCCATCCTTTCCAGGTGCCGGTTGACCTTTTCTTCCAGCTCTGCCACGCGCGCAGTCATTTGCGGCATGGGGCTTTCATAACGCTCAGCCAATTCCTTCACCCGTCCGGTCAGGCGCTGACTGACCCTGTCCATTTCTCCCTGGATGGCAGCCGCCAGTGTAGCCAGCCATTTATCATCCACAACCAGGCTCTTGATCTCAACCTCGCTCAGTTTGGGGTAATGAGCATAGACCCTACCATCCAGCGCGGCTTCGGCCTCACGCAGGCGCACTTTAAGCGCGGCTTCTTCTTCGTTGAGTTTGAGCTATTCAGTCAACGCGGCAGCTTCCTCACGAGCCTCGCGCTCGTTTTTGATCTCCTTCAAGCGTGCCCCCACATTAGCCTTATTAACCTTCTCCAGTTCAGCGAAGAGCCCCTCTTCGCCGCCATTTTCCTCTTCCATCTCAGCCAGCCGGGCGCTGACGGCATCCAGATCGGCTGATAGCTGCTCAAGCGCAACCTGTTCTTTTGCAAAATAGCGCGCCACCAGCAGGGGCTTGGGCAGCAGGTCACAGACCCAGCCTTTGTCTCGTTCGTGGCCTTTCTTGTCGGTTTCAATCAGGCGAGTTGTCTCGGCTTTCCAGCCATCCTGAGTGATCAGGTAGCAGTCATCCTGCATAACCTGTTCCCAATAATCCAGCAGGTGCTGATAAATATCATAGCGATCGACCAGCGGCTTATTCGTGTAGTGACTGAGAAAATCTTCAGCCAGCGTGACAATCAATTGTTTGGGCAGAAAGCCAGGCTGCAGTTGTTTGAGTTCAGTGGAGCTGCGCTGCTGCCAGGCATTGAAGTGCTGGCGCATCTCCGCCAAGAAGGCGGCAAACTGCGGGTGTTCATAGATGGCGCTTTTGACGGCGCTCTTTTCAACGGTCAGGTCAAAATAACCGGGGCGCCTGGGCTGGAAGAGCATCTCGCGCAACTGCGGGCAAACCGCCCAGTAGCTGCCGAGTGACTCAACGTCCAGGGCCGGGATGCCACCCTGCAGATGCCCACCAATATCCTGAAGATCCTCGGGGGTCTGGCTGTCGATGTAGCGCGGCAGGTTCAGGTTGAATTCATTCTTTTCAATCTCCACCAACGAGACCAGGCGCGAGAAGCCC
>CAINXK010000466.1 GCA_903854805.1 uncultured Anaerolineae bacterium | reverse complement strand
CACAAAACCAGACAGGTTGGCACGACGCTCAGCAAGCGTGCCAATTGGCGCTGCTTTGTGGTAAACCGGCACAAGCACCATAATACGCTTGGCGTCACTGGTCTGCTGATTGAAGCCTGTGAA
Organism: uncultured Anaerolineae bacterium; assembly: GCA_903854805.1. The sequence goes on along the minus strand of CAINXK010000466.1, from coordinate 5,071 downwards.
AATGGTTGCAACCGGCAAACCGCTGTCACGCGCACGCTGGATGGCAGCCAGCTGCTCAGGCTCGGAACCGAGATCATAGCCAAGGACCGTCCGGTTAGGTTCAAAAGGTTGGATGAAATCGGCAGGAAAATACTCGCCACGTTCGATGGCGGCGATGTTGTTTCCGTTCAGGTCTTTTTCGAAAATGGTAAAATCGACAAAACCCTGCTCGCGCAAACTTTGCTGATAAGCCTCACGCTCAGCAAAAGACACACGTGGCAGCCAATACAGCCCAAATACAGCCGGAGATTTTGATAAAAGCGCGTTGGTAAAGTTCCCAAAATCATCGCGTCGAATCTGGGTCGAAGTGCTGAAATATGCAACGATTGCGTTGAGATTTTGAACATCATGATCGAGGCTATTTTGAATGATGCTCGCAATTCCAGCGGTACCGCGATCCAGTACTTCGCGCTCATTTTGACGTTCGAAATTGCTGAGCACCAAAACGGATGACAGCGTCACCCCTATCACGAGTGAGGTCAGCATCCAGATCAAGGTTTCTTTTACCTGCTTTTTGCGCAAACGCACTGATAAATACACCAACCCGGGTGTAAACAACAAAATTCCAACCATGCCGCTGAGCCACCATAACCAGGCCTGGCTGGCAAATTCACTCCACGGCAGCACACCCGAATAGCATCTACCCGCCACTGCCAGCAGGGGAGCCAGTAAAGCCGCCGTGGCCGAGATCCCCAATGTCAATAAGGTGCTTCGGATCGTCTCGGGCGGCATTGGGTGCACATAACGTTTCAACAACCAGGCAGCCAAGACTGCCTGCCCAAGGCCACCGCAGGCCAAGGCAACGGCAACTGTCAGAGTTTTCGCTATTCCCAGGAAGACAAGCAGTGCCCCAATAAAAATACCCAACCCGGCTGGCCAGCCCCAAATCAACACAGCTGCCTGGGCTAATCCAGAAGGAGCCCACAGGGCAGGTATGCCAATCGAACTCAGCATCGTCAACAAGCCGAGCTGCGCCGTCAGGTAATAAAGCGCGGCTACCAGCAACACTTTAATAAGATTGATTATTACATGGGATACAGATTTACGGTTCATTACTTATCCTGGCCAGGGGAAATGATAAGATTTCATAAGTTTGATGATAACAACCCCAAATCTGGATACGAAGGTTGAAAACTACGAACAGCTATGCAGTCACTTCCACCAACATCACTTAAATGAAATATTGAATTCAGACTTGATTCGTTCCGCGCTGGTCTTTGGATAATTATAAATTCACAGACAAGGGTCCCTGACGGCGATAAAGTATGCGTCCCTAAGCCGCGTCCGACCTCAGGCGTATTATTGCCAACCCTATAAACTAAAATTATATCGGACTTATCAAATTTTGCTAATGTTTTGAGCCTGGATTATTTACTGCCCTTCTGGTGGCGCAAACGATTACCGGTAGAAGCTAGCATGCCAACTGCTTTTACCAATAGACATTCGCCAGGCTTTGTTCAACCATCTGCGTATTCTGAGCAGACTATTCCATCTGGGTTTCATGTGGTCAGATCTACACAACCCGATCAAGATACGCTTGTTGGTTGCATCCATAATCGGCTAGAATAGACTTTGGCCGTCTGAAAGGGCGAATGCCAGTCAGGCTGAATGGCATCTATCCGCAGACAATCAAGAAAAATAAACCCGAAATGGACAATTGGGCCAGGGCTGTAATCAAAATGAGGAAAGAACATAATGCGTAGAAACATTTCTTTTATTTCTTCCGGTCTTATTCTAGGTTTGATGATATTTTTTGCCATAAGAGTAAACCGTTCGATACCGAACCCCAAGCTTACCAAGCAGGATATATATTACTCCTTCGTGGAGGGACAAAGGATCAGTGCAGGAAATAATCCTTATGAGCGCATACTCACAGGAAATATGCTCGAAAATAAAAAATACGCCACCTATTTTCCGCTATTTTACGAAATTTCATTTGTTAGCCAAAAGCTCGGTTTGAGTAATTTTGAAGACTGGATAACTTTTTGGGGGCGGATATTTGAATTGTTTAATTATGGGATTTCCATTCTGATCTATTTAACTTTGAGCCGGCAAAAATTGGAATGGGGCGGGGTCTTTGCTTCCGGTTTTTGGCTATTTAACCGTTGGACCCTCAAGATGATAGAAACAGTAAATTTTGATTTTATTCCAATATTTTTTCTACTTGCTGCGCTGGTATTGTTTCCTCGAAAAAAATGGCTGAGCCTGTTCTTATTAAGCATTTCTCTCGGTTTTAAACAAATCGCTATCATTATTGCCCCGTTGTTTGTAATATGGACATACCAACTGGCAGAATCCAATCGAGAAAAAATCCGGCAAAGCTTGTTAAGCATTGGCATACTCGCAAGTATCCCGTTACTCTCAAGCATCCCATTTCTATTTTGGAATGCTCAGGGATTGATAAAATCGGTCTTGTTTTCGGCAACACGCCTGGCAGATAATCAGTTTTCAGCACAAAGTCTGGATGTTATTTGGGGATTGGGTGGACCAGCAGCCCGCATCCCAATGCTAGTGTTGATCCTTGCCATATATTGGATGGCGTATAAAAAAATTGGGAATAAATATAGTTTAGCCATGCTCATCATGGCAGTTTTTATCAATTTTAACAGCGTGTTGTACGATGGCTACATGACCTGGTTTTTCGCGCTCATTCCACTGCTAATTTCAGACCAGTACTCCCGCAATTCAATACTGCCATCTGGTTTAGATGTCACCTAAATTTGCATCCCCTGGAAATATATTCAATCCCAAGGCTGCCAGAGCCTTTTTTGCGGGGCAGGGGGATGAGTTATCGCCTAACTCTGGATACCTGTGAGTAAAACCATGAAAAAGATAAAGAGCGCGGGCAGGTTCAGTTTTGCGCTCTTTATTTATATTTGCTCGGTGGGGAAAATTTCGCTTTCGCCAGGTAGACACTCTGTGGTACTGACATAGCCCAAAATTGAAGGGTCCGAACACAGGGGCGCGAGTCATCTTCTAATGAATTTCTCACTTGTATTTCGCCTAATTAAATGCAAACTAAGATTATCTTATTTCTACGAATAAGATAATCTTTTATCCTTAGACATGACAGGAGCAAATAAATGGTAAAAAATGCTGTAACCTTGCTTTTGGTGCTGGTTTTCCTGATGGGAAATACGTTTTCTGCACAAGCTGCCCCACCGCCACCCGCTGACCAGGTCGGTCCGGTCGAAGTATCGTCCGCCGTCTACTCAGACTTATCTGGGCCAGTCAGTGATCTGGTTGGCGTAGCGCCTGCCGTGCCAACCGACAAAGAGAAAAAAGAAAAACCGATCCGAATCCTGCCAAATATGGGCAATGCCCTCAACCAGGCAGATGGTGCTTTGCAAACAAGCAGCGGTCCATTGGTTTCAACCACCGGGGCTTTAAATTTTGCCGGTGTTGGACAGGGAGATTATGGTTTTTCCGACCAGTACGCGCCTCCTGATACCAACGGAGCGGTGGGCGCAACCCAGTATGTACAATGGGTAAATACCTATTTTGCTGTATTTAATAAATCCACAGGCGCAATTGCGGCGGGCTTCCCAAAACCCGGCAATTCGCTATGGGTCGGGTTTGGCGGTGGCTGCGAAACCAATAACGATGGCGACCCGATCGTTCAGTATGATAAACTGGCCCAACGCTGGGTGTTGACTCAATTTTCTGTATCCACCACACCTTATTTACAATGTGTGGCCGTTTCAAAAACATCGGATGCCACAGGCGCGTACTATCGTTACGCATTCAGCTATGGCAACACACAATTCAATGACTACCCCAAGGTGGGTGTCTGGCCTGATGGCTATTACGTAACCTATAATATCTTCAACAATGCCAGAACCTTTGCTGGTAGCAAGGCCTGCGCCTTCAACCGCGCAAAAATGCTGGTCGGAGACCCCACCGCAACCCAGCAGTGCTTTCAATTGAGCACAAGCTACGGTGGCTTGCTGCCTGCCGATCTGGATGGCACAACTGCCCCACCCACAAATTCGCCGAATTTCTTGATGAATTTCGGAGCAAATTCGCTGAATCTGTGGAAGTTCCATGTCGACTTTGCCAACTCAGCAAATTCCACTTTTTCAGGGCCAACCAGCATCCCGGTGGCTACTTTTAGCGCTGCCTGTTCGGGCGGGGGGGCCTGTATCCCACAACCAGGCACGACAAACCAGCTGGACTCGCTCGCCGACCGCCTGATGTACCGCCTGGCCTACCGCAACCGGGCCGGAACTGAATCGCTTCTGGTCAATCATTCTGTGGCAGTCGGCAGTCGAAAAACTGCGGTCACAAGTGTGCGCTGGTATGAAATTCGTAATCCAAACGGAACACCTGCTGTGTTCCAACAAAGCACCCTCAGCACCACAGATGGAATTTCGCGCTGGATGGGCAGCCTGGCCATGGATAAACAGGGCAATATCGCGCTTGGGTACAGCGCATCTTCCAGCTCGGTCTTCCCAGGCATCCGTTATACCGGCCGGCTTGCAACTGATGCCGTTGGCACGATGCAAACTGAAAATGTCATCCAGGCTGGCGGCGGTTCCCAAAACGGCGCACTGCATCGTTGGGGCGATTATAGCGCCATGACGATTGACCCGGTCGATGACTGCACTTTCTGGTTCACAAGTGAATATCTCAAAACCACGGGAAGTTTCAACTGGAGTACGCGCATCGCGTCCTTCAAATTCCCTGGTTGTCTGTAAAAAACCAGGCTTTTCCGAATGACAGGTTGGCCGGGAGTAATTATTCCCGGCCAATTTGCTATTTTTAGCATCCTGAACAAACACACCCCAACCTGGGCAGCTGGAATCTGACCACCACGATCGAGGCGAGTCAGCCAGGATTTTTTGCACAAAAAAACAAAATTCTCCAGCACCAAAATTCCAGCGAAGATGCAGCCTTGCTGGTCTTTTTTGGGGTTTTGAATAGCACGAATCTGATTTTTTCCGAAGTAGTCTAGTAGTACTATTATTAGTATTAGAGTCTTTAAAGATCTTAAAGTCTTTAGAGTCTTTAAAAACTTTAAGATCTTTAAGAT
>CAINXK010000465.1 GCA_903854805.1 uncultured Anaerolineae bacterium | reverse complement strand
CTGGCAAGGAATTGCTGCCGGGGCCGGATTATAAAACTGAAGCAGACCTGTACAAGTTTGTGCGCACTCGCTGTGATTCATACCACCACCAGGTGGGTTCTTGCAAGATGGGCACCGATATTATGGCTGTAGTTGATCCCCAGCTAAAGGTTCACGGGCTGGAGGGAGTGCGGGTTATTGATGCGAGCATTATGCCCGAGATCAATACTGGTAATATTCACGCCCCCATTATGATGATCGCCGAAAAAGGCGCTGATATGATCCGCAAGGAATACGGTTTGTAGTCACAGGGCGTGTCTGAACCGGCCCTGCTAGAACGGGCACTATCGCAGTTTTACGCAGATTTCGATGATTACGCAGATTAGAGCAAGAACAAGAGCAAGGGCAAGAGCCTACCCAATTTTGGAGTTTAGACGATGACGTTACAGGGCAAGAAGATTGGCATTTTGATTGAAGGCGATTATTACGAGCCGGAGATTTGGTATTACAAACATCGCTTTGCGGAAGAGGAAATCGACCTGCACTTTTTGTCGCGCATGTGGGGCCAGACTTCTGCGGTGATGGCGGCCGGGTTCAAGGGTCATGAATATAAGATTCCCTTCGATGGCTATGTAGAAAGTTTTGAGGGAATGGATGATGCTGCGCTCAGGAGCTTTTCCGCCATCATTGTTCCCGCCGGGATGGTGGCCGACCGGTTGCGCTATACCGAGGATGTCACCAAGCTGCCTCCCGCTACTGAGTTCCTGAAACGGGCGTTCGCCGAAAAGAGCATCTTGAAAGGCATTATTTGCCATGGGATGTGGTTGGCTGCGCCCGCTCCGGAATTGGTGCGCGGCCGCAAGGTGGTTGTGCATAATAATCTGATCGGTGATGCTCGTAATATGGGTGCTATTTATACCAACCAGGATGTTGTTGTGGATGGTGATCTTGTGACCGGGCGCACGGGTGGTCACTGTCACCAGTTTGCCCGCACCATTATCGATATGTTGGCAGGCGCGGGAAAAGCCGGCATTGGCATGCCAGGGCGTGTCTGAACCGGCCCGTGTCTGAACCGCAGATTTACGCAGATTAGAGCAAGTGCAAGTGTCTGAAGCGGCCCTGGCTCTGCTAGAACGGGCACTATCGCAGATTAGAGCAAGAGCCTTTTTGGGAAATATTGATAAGGATTTAAGCAGAGATGATTCCATTTTTTGAACCTGCAAAACAACGTGTTCCGACCTTTTTTTCTCATATCGGTATGACCTGCAAGGATCCGGCCAGCCAGGAACGGTTTTATGCAAAGTACTTTGGCTTCCGGCGCGCGCGCGTCATTCCGTTGGGCGATGACCAGATCATCTTCATTAAGTCTGGAAATTTTTATATTGAGCTGTTCAAAGCCAGGGAGCAGTCGCCGATCGCCGACCCGAAGGATGACGGCTATCCGTGGTCCGGTCTGCGCCACCTGGCTTTTGAAGTTGAAAGCGTGGATGCCAAGCTGGTTGAACTGGGCAGTTCTGTCAAGCTGATGTTGGGCCCGGCTGATTTTGGCGATTTTATCCCTGGTTGGAAGGGCGCCTGGGTTGCCGATCCAGAAGGCAATATTATCGAATTAAATCAGGGCTATGTCGATCAGGCCCTGCCGCCCGCGCTGGCTTAGCTGGGAATTAGCGTTCATGACCGTTGAAAAGATACGCAAGCG
>CAINXK010000464.1 GCA_903854805.1 uncultured Anaerolineae bacterium | reverse complement strand
AGCTTCGGTCACGGCATCCAGGGCCGAGGTCGGCTCATCCAGCAGCAAAATGGCCGGGTTGCGCACCAGCGCGCGCGCGATGGCAATGCGCTGGCGCTGACCTCCTGATAACTGGCTGCCCAATTCACCAACGGAGGTTTCATAACCTTTGGGCAAATTGACGATAAATTCATGAATTTCGGCCGCCTGCGCCGCCGCTTCAATTTCGGCCTCCGTCGCATCCAGCTTGCCCATGCGGATATTCTCGCGCAGGCTGGCGTTGAACAACACCGGTTCCTGAAAAACAATACCCATCTGCGCGCGCAGCGATTCCTGTGTCACGCTGCGGATGTCCTGCCCATCCAGCAGGATTGCGCCCGCCTCCACATCATAAAGGCGCATCAGCAATCTGAGCAGCGTGGTTTTGCCGGCCCCGCTCGGGCCCACCAGCGCCACCCAACTGCCGGCGGGAATGCGCAGCTCAACATGCTCCAGCTGCGCCGAATCAGCCTGGTAGCTGAAACTCACATCATCAAAATGAATCTCGCCCTGCAACCTGGCCAAAGCTTGAGCCCCCGGCGCATCCACAATCAGCGGCTGCGTCTCCAGGATGCTGTCAATGCGTTTGAAAACGCTCGCCATCTTGGCCAGCCCCGGCACCGTCTTTTGGGTGACGCGGTAATAATCCTTGCTCATCCTGAGCAGCAGCGGCGAAAAGGCCACCAACGCACCCAACGAAATACCGCCATCGAAGAACATGGCCGCGCCCACGCCCAGCACCAGCACCTGTGTCAACAGGCTGCCCTGCGCGAATGGCAATTCCATCAGCCCACTCATGAACTGCGAATGTTCACTCTTACTGCCCAGATCGGCCAAACGCTGCTTCATCTGTTGCAGCGACAGATTTTCCAGCCCAAAGGCCTTGACCACCGGCTGCGCCTGCATGCGTTCCTGCAGCCAGGCAGCCATCTCGCCCTGGGCTTGTTTGCGATGAAAGTTAGCCTTCACCGTCGCGGGCAGCAGCGGTACAGAGGCCAGGCTGACCAGGCCGAAACTGGCCAGGGCCAGCAGCGTCAACTGCCATTGCAACATAAACGCCAGTGGGATGCTCATCAACAGCCCGACGCTGTCCAGCATGGCCTCCGGCAGGCGGTCTGTCATCATCGTTTCAATATCCGCCAGGTCGCTAGTAAAGCGCGCCACCAGATCGCCGCTTTGCTCGTTGCCATGATAGGTCAGGGAAAGCTGCTGTAAGTGCTGGAACAGTTCATAGCGGATGTCGTTCATAATTTTGGCACTGGTGCGCGCCACCAGGCGCGTGGTCATCAATTGTGCGCCAACATTGAGACCGAACATGCCAACCGCCACCCCAATCAGTCCATTCAAAAATTTGCGGTCGATTTCACCGGTTGCCATATCCACAACCAGTCCCGGGCCAACCAACAACAGCAGCATCGCGCCGCGCATCACGACATAACCAGAGACGATCAGCGCCGAATCGCGCGGATAGGCACGCCAATAGCCATAGGCACGCTGCCCGGCCTCCCAGGCCTCCCGCATGGCCTGCGAGGTGTTCTCGATCTGCCCGACTTGTTCGTCGTTCAGCAGTCCATCCAGAGACAGAGGGCGCGTAGGCAGGTTCATTACCAGGCTGGAACCGCTCGAAAATCTCGTTTGGACCCGCATACTTTCACCTCAGACAAATCAAAACTCGGCTGTCACCCAAATTTGGAAATCCAACCATTTGCGCCAGCGACGGTTCCAGCTCGATATTGTACTCTGCGTCAATCATCAACGTCACGTATTCGCTGTGCGAAATAATCCAAACCTGGTCATTCGCGAATGGCTGCTCGCGAAAACTACCTGGACGAACCATCGATCTATTCAGATCATATCAGGCAGGCGTTACATTTGCATGACAGACACGCCTGATTTTCAGGGCTTTTTTGTGGGGAGCGGGTCTTTTTGGTACTGACCGCCCAGCACCTTGTCAGAGCCAATCAGGTCCGCCTTTGGGCCTGATCAGCCTTGACGAAGAGTAATAGGGTTTTCCTCGCACCTGCCCTTTTAACCGTTGGTTTCAATTGGCGCGTCGCGTCCCATTTAATTTACACTTTTTTATGACTTAATAATCATAACCCCGATTCCTTCCTCCGGCCTTGACATCGGTCGCGACAACCATTCCTGGCTTCTTGGTAATTGTGGCTTTAATTACGGCTGGCTTTGTTTGCATTGTATTTCTCCTGTTATGTAAAAAACAAATAAGAGAAGCACGCTCCTGCAGAGACGCGCCGCGGACGAAACAATCCTTTTCATCATATCAGGCAAGCGTGACATTTGCGTGACAGACAAGCCTGATATTCAGGGCTTTCTTGGGGGGGCGGGTCTTTTCCGTGCTGGCCGCCCGGCGCCTTGTCAGAGCCAATCAGGTCCATCTTTGGGCCTGATCAGCCCTGGCAAGGTTGGTTTACAGGCAATAGCGCACGCAGAATAAGCCCCAACCCATTATGCGCCTGCGGCCCAACCTTTACTCAATTCTGCTATATCTTATCCATCGGTTTGCTCTGGCGGCTTTTCTGGTAAGGGTCAGGTTGATATGATATGGCCAGAACGCTCATCCCCTTACTTACCGATGAACGATAATGGAACGCTATTACTACCGCGGATTAGCAAAACGACTTCCTGCCTTTACTTCCGTCTGCACTGCCATGCCGGGTTTCTTGCTGATTTTGACTGCGGGTTTTGTTTGCATTGTATTTCTCCTTTGAAGAAATGCCAAAAATGTTAATCGGATGCGGGAAGCGCACTCAAACGATACGCGCCGTGTACGAACCATCAATCTGTCTTCAGCATATCAAACAAGAGTGACATTTGCGTGACATAAATATCTAAAAATCCACTATTGGGGCCTGGTTTATGACCAATTCAAACCAGTATCCCCATGCCTCGCCAGCAACTCGAACACCAACGCCATCACACTCGCCCGCTGCTGCAGCGCAGCAGTTTGAATGGCCTGGAGCATGTGCACGTAGCGCTGCTTTTCAGATGCCCACAACAGGTCGCCAGGCGTACTCGCTAGGCCCACTTCAACCAGTCGCGCATACAACTGCCGTACAAAAGCACGGTTGCCAGGTTGCCAGATATACTGCTGCAGGTTCTGCCCGCTCTGAACCGCCAGGGCATACCATTCCAACATCTCCATCAGCACGGATAATATTGCGCCATCATCATGCCTGGCGCATTCCAACAACCAGGCCGCATCCAGGCCTTGCGCATCGAAAAACTGCGCCAGCCCACGCGCAAAATCATCCACCTGCGCATCTGAAAGACTGTTAAGCCAGATGATAAAACTGCTCATCCCCTCAGAAAGGTTTTGCTTCAGCCCAAGTTCGTTGGCCCAGGCCTTCAGCGGGAATGGCCAAACGGGCGCCGCACGTTTCACAAAAAGAGTCTGAAGACCGGCGAACTGTTTTCGTTTTGAGGCCATCGCGCCAGCAGCCCCAGCCGTAGGGAAAACCACCGCTGAGTTCGTTCGCGAAACCGTCCAACCCCAACCCGTCAGGAGCAAAATAATAAAAGCAGTGATCATCTTCAGCGCATCCTCAAAGCATTAATAAAAACAGTCTACTAAACAAGCGTGACATTTGCGTGACAGCGAAATTGATTCACTGCCCATCACGTAGGGCAATCGTATCTGATTTCCTTGTAAACCTGGACCTTTACGTACTTGATATGCAACGGATTAACGCGCATAAATCTATGAATTTTCTAGTCTTTTGACTGGACCGCACCTCGATAAATCGCTATTGCACCAGCGGGAAGCTCCATTTATTATTATCCCCGAAGCGTAGCGGAGTGGGATGGGCGCTGTTTACTATAGCCCGGTGGCTTTAGCCCTGGGCAAACCTGGCAAATAAGTGATTTTGGACTTCCGTCTGCCCAATTTTTAAGTAATTGTCCTGGCCCGTCACGCAAATGTCACGCCTATGTGTTAAAGTAAAGCCATGTCCTTGAAAGCACTTGACCTACAACAACTGGCCTGGCCAGCCGAACGCCTGGGAGAAGCCGTTGAAATTGCATCCCTGCGAACCGGGTTGATTGCGCAAGCACCGACCAGCGGCGAACTGCCCGGCTTGCCCCCCGCTTGGAACGCTGCCAGCCTGACGCAATGGATGGACATGGCCACCCTGCGCCTGGGCATTGAAGCCGAACCGATCGCAGCCAACCTCGCAGGAATTGACAACCTGGTCCGCAAAGCGGCCCCGGCGATTTTGCGCCTGCCCAACCCAACCACGCCCGTCGCGGCAGAAGACAGCGCACCAGGCGGCCCAACCGAAGCAGAGCAGCGCTTCCTGGTGCTGCTTTCGGGCGGGCGCTATCTAAGCTTGCTGGGGCTGGACCTAAAAGAACAGCAGGTCTCTCCCGAGGCCGTGCACGACGCACTCTACCTGCCCCTGATCGCGCCCTGGGCCAGCCGGGTCGATCAACTCTTGGCCGGCGCCAACATCCCCGAACAACGGCGCCCCCACGCCCGGCTGGTAATGCTGGAAGAGCAGTTCGCCTCCGTCAGCACCAACCTGGGTTGGCTGCTGCGCGTTTCACCCGGCGCCGACCTGCTGCGCCAGGCCCGCATGAATCACATGGATCGCCCCATGCTGGCCTTCTTGGGCGCCTACCTGCTTCAAACCGGCCTGCAGATTCTCGCCTGGGGCCTGATTGGCCGGGGCATACTCAGCGGGCAAATTGAGCAAGTCTGGCTCTGGGCCTGGGCTCTGGTATTGTTTACCGCCATCCCCTTTCAACTGCTGGTCAGTTGGTCACAGGGCTACCTCGCCATCATGTCGGGAGCGGTTTTCAAACAGCGCCTGTTGTTTGGCGCCCTAAAAATGCAGCCGGACGAACTGCGCACCCAGGGCACCGGTCAATTTTTGGGCCGTGTGATGGAATCGGATGCGATTGAGGCACTGGCCCTGGATGGCGGCCTGGTGTCGCTCATCTCCATCGTTCAGCTTGGCACCGCCGGTTGGGTCCTATCGCAAGGCGTGGCAGCCGGGCTGCAGCTCTCGGCCCTGCTGCTCTGGGTACTCGCCATCCTGCTGACAAGCTGGTTATCCTACCGCAAAGGCAGGAATTGGACCGAAACCTATCGCAATATGACCAACAACCTGGTCGAGCGCATGGTCGGTCACCGCACCCGCCTGGCACAAGAATCGCCCCAACACTGGCATGCCGGGGAAGATCAGGAACTGGCGCGCTACCAGAATCTTTCGGCGCAGTATGACCAAAACGGCATCGTCCTCTCAAGCCTGCCTGCCTCGTGGATAATTGTCGGACTGGCCTGCCTGATCCCGGCGCTCCTGGCTGCGCCGGTCGATATGACCAAGCTGGCCGTCAGCCTGGGCGGGGTCATGCTGGCCTACCAGGCCTTTGGCGCCATTCAAGCCGGCCTGCAGAGTCTGATCCGCTTGAACCTGGCATGGGGCCAGGTAAAACCGCTCTTTCAGGCTGCCAGCCAGCCCAACGAAGCGGATGCGCCCGTGGTAATGCTGGCCATTAAAGGCGCTCTTGCCTCAAACCCTGCCGCGGTTCCCCAGGAAAATGCCCCAATCCAGGCCGATGAATCTCAATCGCAAGAAAATACAGCCCCACAAATTCCAGCCACAGAAAACCTGCAAGGAAATTCGCCGCTCCTGGTTGCCCGGCATCTCAATTATCGTTACCGCGCCAATGGCCGCCTGGTGCTGCAAGATTGCAGCCTGCAAATTTTCTCCGGCGACCGCATTTTGCTGGAAGGCTCTTCGGGCGGCGGCAAATCCACGCTGGCGGCCGTTTTGGCCGGTCTGCGCCAGGCTGAAAGCGGCGCACTCTTACTGCATGGCTATGATCGTCCCAGCCTGGGCGCAGATACCTGGCGCAAATGCGTAGTCATCGCGCCCCAGTTTCATGAAAATCACGTCTTTAGCGAAACCTTTGCCTTTAACCTGTTGATGGGACGCAGTTGGCCGCCCTCCTACGAAGATTTCGAAGAAGCCCAAACCATCTGCAACGAGCTGGGACTGGCTGATTTATTGGCCCGCATGCCTTCTGGCTGGCAGCAAATGGTGGGCGAAAACGGCTGGCAGCTCTCACACGGCGAGCGCAGCCGGGTTTTTATTGCCCGCGCCCTGTTGCAAAATGCCGACCTGATCATCATGGATGAAAGTTTTGGCGCTTTAGATCCCGAAAATCTTTACCTGGCCCTGGAATGTGTTCGGAAACGCGCCGCCACCTTGTTAGTGATCGCGCACCCCTAATAAAAGAGAGGAATTTTTCATGTTACTTGATAATACCCTGAATATCATCACGCTGGTAGCCTGGGTCTTGCTGGCGGTTTACGTGCTCTTGACCCTGATCCGCACAACCCTGACCAACGGCTTTAGCGCTGCCATGCTCAAGCTCTTGGGTGGAAGTCTTTTTTATATTATGCTCGTCTCCATTCTGGCAATCTCGCTGCTCAACGCCAGCCTGGTCTTTATCGAACCACAGGAAGGCGGCGTGGTCATTTCGCTGCTGTCCACGGATGGCTATCGTGACCGCCCATTGCGCTCAGGCGTACACTGGATTGTCCCGGTGCTCGAACAGGCTGTGCGCTATCCAGTCTCCATGCAAACCTACACCATGTCGGCCAGCCCCCTCGAATCAGCCACAGCCGGAAATGATTCAATCACGGCCCGCACCTCGGATGGACAGGAAGTTTCGATCGACTGCTCGGTCATGTTCCAGTTGGATCCCGAGCAGCTCATCCGGCTGCACATCGACTGGCAAGATCGCTATGTTACAGACTTTATCCGACCGGCCGTGCGCGGCATCGTTCGCACGCAGGTCTCGCAATATACCGTTGATGAAGTCAACAGTTCCAAGCGCCTGGATATGGAAAAAGACCTGGAAGCGGAAACCCGCAAATGGTTCACCGATAAAGGCATCATCCTGGATCATTTTGTGCTGCGCAATATTTCCTTCTCGCCTGAATATGCCACCGCCATCGAGGAAAAACAGATCGCCTTGCAAAAAGTGACCGAAAAAAAGCATGAAGCCGCCGCCATCCAGATCCTGGCCCAGGCCGATGCAAACGCCGTCGAAACCAAAGCCAAGGCCGAAGCAAATGCCTTGAAAATGCTGGCCGAGGCCTTGCGGCTCAATCCCGACCTGATCACACTGCGCTATGTGGATAAACTGGCTCCGGGCATTCAGGTCATGCTGGTGCCCAACAATGCCCCCTATATCCTGCCCCTGCCATCCCTGGCCCCGGCTGCTGCGCCCGCCCAACCATCCCCAACCCCAACACCGGCCCAGGCCGCCCCAACCGCCACACTACTGCCGCCAGCTCAAACACTGATTCCAACCAGCACCCCTGCGCCATGAAGCCAATTCTCTGGAAGCTTCTTGTTTCAATCATCGTGGTGCTTCT
>CAINXK010000463.1 GCA_903854805.1 uncultured Anaerolineae bacterium | reverse complement strand
GTCATGGTATTTTTTCATGCTTTCGGTAATTATACTTATCGAAAGCATGAAAAGTATAACGCATATTTCTCCTTTGTCAATCCTCCCCTTCTCAATTTTCAGTTCACATTTACTGTGATGACACTTATTCGAATTAAAAAATAATATATTTTTGTTTTTTTGAAACTGATTAACGTCATACCATATCTATTGCCCGAAAAGCCATCCTCTCCCCTACTGTCCTATCCCGTCCAACTTGATTTTGAGAAATTGAACACAATCCCTGAATCACCTTTTGAAACTGGGTTGAGGACTAAATCCTTTTTGGCACAAACGATCGGACTACAACCTGCAAACCAGCATCCTCGAGTTCGTTTGCGGATTCCAATATCCTGGTTGCTGTTGCCTCATCTGTGTAGGCTTCGCCGCACTGTGGGCATATCAGTGCTGGAACATTTTTTAATACCAGGCTAAACTCACCGCGTTCCAGTGCAACTGTTGTTAAACCTGGGCGAGGATCAGATTGCTTACACATCAGGCATTTCATCGCGCCTCCCTCTAAAATCATCTGTCCAACGGGAAGGGTCAGGGCGATAACCAGTGATCACAATAATTTCATCACCAGAAATGTTATCGGCTGCAACCACGTGAAGCGGTCGCTTTCCCCGCCATGATAATACTAATCGAGCTGGGTAACTGGCATTATCATCATAATTCTCGATATCCTGTCCAGTTTCGAGGGCGTTTCGGATATCTTTGATACCAATTCCCCTCTCAAACATCCGGTCAATTGCGTGAATTCGAAACATAATTTTCATAATACTGGATTATACCGCTTGCATGATACATGAGCGTTAAGTGATGGTATATCGAACTCGAATCTATGAGCAAAAAATAAAAATGGATGTCAAACAATATTATTTAATATCAAATCATCAATTTCCTCGTTCGAATACCCCAAATCCAACGCCAATATGTCACGGGTTTGCTCCCCAAGTGTTGGAGGTGCGCTGTAGATCTGGGCTGGAGTTTTTGAAAGCTTGGCTACAGGTCCAACCAGAGTAACCGGGCTTCTTCCTGGCCTATCGACTTGTTGAAGCATTCCACGTTCCAATACTTGTGGATGGTGAAGCGCAGAAGGAATGTCATTGATTGGACCAACAGGGATGCCTTGCGCGCCTAACAAGGAAATCCATTCATCGGTTGTTCTCGTCAGCATTATTTGTTGAAGCAGCGGTATAAGTATGGATCGATTTTCTACCCGCCCCGGATTAGTTTGGAAACGCCCATCCAACCATAAATCAGTGCAGTCCATCACTTCACACAAACGCTGGTATTGTCTATCATTGCCAACACCCAGCGCCATAAAACCATTCAAAGTTTGAAACACCTCGTATGGGACAATGTTAGGGTGGGCATTCCCCAAGCGACCAGGTGGAGTTCCTGAAACAAGGTAATTTTGGCTCACATTAGCCAACCAACCTATTTGTGAATCTAATAAGGCAACATCAATATATTGACCTTTGCCAGACTTCTCACGAAAATGGAGAGCTGCAAGAATGGCATGGCTGGCAAACATTCCAGCAGTAATGTCTACTATTGCGACTCCGACTTTGTACGGTGGTCCAGAGACAGGGCCAGTGATCGACATTAAACCGCCTTCTGCCTGGATAATAAAATCGTAGCCGGCCGAAGCGCTGTATGGACCAGTCTGCCCATAGCCAGTAATACTGCAATAGATCAGCCCAGGATTATCTTCAGCAAGGTTTTCGTAACCTAATCCGTATTTTGCCATAACGCCAACTTTAAAATTTTCGACCAGTACATCAGCCTTTAAAGCAAGTTGACGGACAATTTCATATCCCCTGGGTTGTTTGATATCCACCGTTATGCTGCGTTTATTTCGATTTGCGCTCAAATAATAAGCGCTCTGATCATCCAGCCATGGAGGCCCCCACTGACGAGTATCGTCGCCTCCATCTGGATTCTCTACTTTGATAACATCCGCTCCAAAATCCGCCAGAAGCATTGTGCAATAAGGACCTGGGCAACCTACTCAGGTAATACTGAATAGGGAGGGGATCACACAAGGGGATGGGTTTGCGATGACACTCTACGGTGTGGCTATGATGCCACTTGCCAAGAAGTTGCAAGCAGGAGTCCCTGAGGTGATGCAACCGTGGTTTGCACATGATCTGGGTGCTGCTAGTAGAGCTGAGCATAATGCTTGGTGCCTTGACTTCCTGTTGAAGACAGGACTGCAGTACG
>CAINXK010000462.1 GCA_903854805.1 uncultured Anaerolineae bacterium | reverse complement strand
TCATACCCTATGATTAAAAAAATAATGCCTAAACCCCAGCAGCGCATGCATCACGATCGACTTGAGAAAAAAGGGAACTCATGGCAATCTCGTTTCAGGGTGCCTAAGCTGAGTTTAAAACACACCCAGCCTGGATCATTGCGATTACGGGGAAAATAATGATGGCGCTACGTTTCAGATTCATAATGTTCTCCCCGAACCACAGCCCAGACCACTGGCTGAAATTTTTATTCAGAACTATCCTAATCTCTTCACCAGCTGCCAGCCAGATATTCCTGCCCACAGCAAGCTCAATCTTAATCCTACACGCAATATTCAGCCCACTCTGTAATAAATTTCTGCTGCGCTTCTGCCAATGGAAGGTGGAGAAGAAAAGGCAGCGTTTCCAACCAGAAGCTGTTCACCCTGGCAAGCGCCTGATCCGGTGATTGCCCCTGAAGAATCAACAAGCAGGTCAGCACCAATGGCGTGCGGCCATCCAGATTGTGGCCGGCATGCAGATAAATGCGATGACCAGCTTTCAGAGCCCTGGTTAGCTTCTTAAGCAGCAGCACCATCTCCGCCAGGGTTGGGCCTGCACGATATGGCAAAGGCAGACTCTGGATGTTAACCTTTTTAGTACTTTCCTTGGATATCTTTCGAAGCGCCCGTTCGTAGGGCCATTTGTGAGTGATATCTTCAGCATCCACCAGGCTGATAAAACTATCAATACCAAGCGCCAAAAAGTCTTTAAATGGCTGGTCTTTGACATCATCATCCGAGGCCTTTGGGTAAGCGCCAGCCCACAACTGCCCCGGCAAAAACTCGGCAAAACAGTACACCGCTTTACCAGGGTCCGTGAGTTCAGCCCGGTAAGGATCGTAGGCAGTCATCCACGAATAAGCCGCCAGGAAAGGCAAGTAGATGGCATCCTTCCGAGGCCCGCGCCGGAACCAATCTTCCCCATTTGAAACAGCCTTCAACCCTTTTTTCTTTCCAGACAGGCTGACGCCAAAGAATTCGACGATATCCGCCCAGGCTACTTCGTTGCGCTGCCAGGCCCTGGCTGCCAGGCGGTATTCTGGCGAGAGCGTTAACCGTACGACCGGAAGCATGTGAAATTCATCCTCCGGAAGGACTGGAACATCTCCACTAAATTCCCCACGCAGGCGTTCCAGCGCATAGCAGCGGGCCAACTCTCTGGCCCAAGTTGGCGCGGCAAGGATGGTTTCAAGCGGCAGATATTCGATCAGCGCCCTGACCGCCGGCGATTCCGGGCTGAGAAGATGCCAGTCAAGCCGGTCGAGGCTGATGTCTTCCGTCTCAGTGATGAGCGGCTTCAACAGTTCTTGCCAGGGGCTGCTATATCTTTGGCTGCGCTTGGGCTTCTCATCGCCGTCCCTGACCAGCACAGGGATAAATTCTTCCAGCCAGGCGGTTACAAAATTATCCGTCAGGTCGGTGTGTCCAGCCATCACATACGTTGCAACCTGTGGATACAGGCTATACAGCAGCGCCATGACCATATAGCCTGAACGCGCGCCGCCGAACAGGTCGTCCACCACCAGGATGCGAGCCGGGATCCCTGAATAGACTTGCTCAATTTGCGCGCGCAACGTCGCCAGCCAGGCATCTTGTTCAGCCACCCAGGCCAGGTAATGGCCGGCACGGTCAGGTGAATCGGAGCACGTCCAGCAGCAAAAGGCCGGTATGGATTTCCCAAATCTGGCAGAATAAAACTCGTGTTTCTCCCGGCCAATGTTGGTGCGCATGGCAGGCGGGAACGAACCCTTGCGGGTTTGCGCCCACAAGGTTTGCGCAACGACCACCGGCATCCAACCTGAATGCGCCAACCCAATCACCATATCGGGCTGGAACTTCTCAATTTCTACGCAAATGTTGGTTCCATTTTGGTAAAGCGCTTCAAGGATGGTCAGAGCAGTCGCGGGATAATTCATGGCAGGCCTCTCGTATCTCGATCCGCCAATTGTAACGGCGATTGGCAGCGATTTTCATGAAAATTCAGCCCAATCCTGATCCTGGCACATCTTTCAAGCGTACAACCCTGCAAAAAACGCCCCCAAATACAAACTGGATCAGTACCAGACCCAAGAACTCGATTTTCATTCCGACTGTCAATTTCCAGCCATATTCCATGCGTTTCAGATCATTATCTTTAATCAGAGCAGAGACGAAAGAGAATGAGCTTTTCAAAAAGACGGCTCATCCCCACTCCCATCCAATATGCGATAGTCCTGGTTCCTGCACGGGGCGATAGTCCTGGTTCCAGCACGGGGCAACAGTCCTGGTTCCTGCACGGGACGATAGTCCTGGTTCTTGCACGGGACAGACAATATCCGGAGCCTTGAAACACACATTCTGACGCAGATGATCACAGAGCGTTTGCCCAACCCGCTGCAAGACTTTTCGGGAATAGCATCTC
>CAINXK010000461.1 GCA_903854805.1 uncultured Anaerolineae bacterium | reverse complement strand
GAAAAAGCAAAAATCTTTTGGTTTATCCGCGTACATCCGCGAAAATCCGCGTCCAATTGGGGTTCCCTGCGGGCTTAACGGTAAAAGCTTGGAAACCACGTTGGTGATAAAGATATAAAAAAGCAACTTATGCGGTATTGCATTTAATGGATTAGAAACGCTCCTGCATGTTTGAGCAGACTTTGATATTCTGTATCTCGGAATTGTTGGATTGTCCTGGTTTTTGGGGTGCACTCGAAGTTCAAGTAATAAGCATGCTTGCGAAACCGGATATTCTTATTTCCACGCCCAGTGAGCTTGCTTGTCAATTTTGGTTTTAGGTTTGCCTACCGGTTGTCGCCAGGCGTAGATACTTTCTGAGTTGTTTACATCCCTGCCTCGGGCTGACTTTGAATTAGCAGTAGAACCTTGTGCTTTCAGCGTTTCATGTTTTAATCAAATCATGAACCCATCTTTTGTCAAACCACGTTATGACTCCGGTGGATTTGCGAGTCTGCCAAACGCCATCCAATCTGTTTTTAGCGGCGGAAAGCCTTTTCCGCACTTTCAAGATGAGTATGACAATCTGATATTCTGCTTTATCGATGGTTTTGGTTGGCGTCACTTTGAGAAATTCGGCTCGCACCCTTTCCTGGATCGGTTTACCCGTAGTGGCTCGGCCGATAAATTGACATCTCAATTCCCATCAACCACTTCCGGGCATGTCACCTGTATCCACACAGGATTAAATGTTGGTCAGAGCGGCGTGTTTGAATGGAATTATTACGAGCCATTATTGGATTCCATGATCATACCGCTTTTATTTTCCTTTTCCGGTACATCTGAACGTGACCAGTTGAAAAAAACAGGCATTGATCCAAAGAAGCTTTACCCTGCCGGAACACTGTATGACAGGTTAAAAACACAGGGAGTGGCATCAACGATTTTTCAACATCGTGAATATACCCCTTCCACCTATTCCAACATTGTCTTCGAAGGCGCGACTGCTCGCGGTTACAAATCCTTGCCTGAGACAGTCTTGAATTTATCATCGGCACTGAAACAGGCCAGTGGTAAAAATTATTATTTTATGTACTATGATCGTATCGACTCGGTCAGCCACGACTACGGCCCGGATTCCGGGCAGGTTGAGGCTGAAGTGGATATGTTCCTGCATGTCATGGAAAAGCAGTTAATGGATAAGGCTAGGCCGAAGGGTAAAACGCTTTTACTGCTAAGCGCCGATCACGGACAATCGGAAGTCGACCCAGCTACAACAATTTACATAAACAAGGCCTTCCCGGGTATCGAGAAATTCATCAAAACCAATCGCAAGGGCGAACTGCTCGTGCCGGGCGGTTCCTGCCGCGATCTGTTCTTGTATATCAAGGATGATCGGCTCGATGAAGTCTTGCAATTGCTGGTGCACGGTCTGGCGGGTCGGGCGGATGTGGTGAAGACTGATGATCTTATCGCCCAGGGATACTTCGGTCCAGAAGTATCCGCGACTTTTCGCGCGCATGTCGGCAATTTGGTGGTGCTAGCCTATCGGTATGAGTCGGTCTGGTGGTATGAGCAGGGAAAGTTTGAGCAGAATTACTACGGCCACCATGGTGGATTGACTCCGCAAGAGATGGAGATCCCTTTGTTGGGGCTTGAGTTGTAAATTGTTCGATCCTGAGATGACTGTTTTTTCTTGCAGTTTGCAAAGAAAGTAAATATATCTGAGTAAAAAATAGATCTGTGCTTGTGCTACACTAAAAACAATAAGAAAGGATATTTTCCATGCAACCAATTTTCATAGGGCACACGAGTACTACTGCACTTGGTGATTTGTGGGTTGCTGTTTCTGAATTTGGGCTGGTTGCAGTCCAGTTTCCGGCTGCGCAGGCTGAATTTAGCGCCTGGTTGCAAAAAAAGCATGCTGCGCGAGTTGACCTTGCACCGGAAAGAGTTCGGGAGGCAGTGACTCAGCTGCAGGAATATGCCGCTGGCGAGCGTAAAGAGTTTAGCCTGACGATTGATTGGTCAGTATTGCGTGAGTTTCAACGCAAAGCATTGCAGGCGACTTTTGAGATACCTTACGGTGAAACCCGCACATACAATGATATTGCGATTAAGATCGGCAGCCCGCGAGCAGCGCGGGCTGTGGGTCGCGCCGAAGCCACCAATCCCATGCCGGTGGTGCTGCCATGTCATCGAGTGATCGGTGCGGACCGCAAGCTGCATGGTTACGGTGCTGGCCTTGGTTTGGAAACAAAAACCTGGTTATTAAAGCTGGAAGGTGTATTCGCCACTTAATAGAGTAGTCTGGATTAACAAGTGCTTTGTTGCTGAACATTAAAAGAATATATTCCGCTTCATCGTCTATTGACGAGATCTGATGAACTCTTTGAATAATTGCTTTGTTGCCAGGCTCCAATTGTCTTTGGCCAGTATCCGGGTGAGTATGTGATAAACTCACAGAGCTAAAGAAGGAGAATTTCTTGCAATCCAAACATTGGGCTGTTTTTATATCACTGGGCGCCATTTGGAGCGCCTCTTTTTTATGGATTAAGATTGCCCTGGATGAGGTTGGGCCGCTGACTCTGGTTGCATACCGGGTAGGCTTTGGTCTGCTGACTGGGCTGGTTGTTGCGCTTGTATTGCGTGTTCGACTGCCAGGTGATTGGAAGACCTGGCGAATTTTTGCGGTCCTTGGCCTGTTCAACGTAGCAATTCCTTTTTTCTTAATCACCTGGGGTGAACAAAGTATTGATTCGGCTGTCGCTTCCATCCTGAATGCCACTGTGCCTTTGTTTACTATCATCCTGGCACATTTCTTCATCAGCGATGATAAAATTAGTGTCCCTAAAATTACCGGTCTATTGATTGGTTTTGCGGGCGTAGTTCTGCTGCTTAGCAAAGATTTGAGCACGAACGCTCATAACTCTGCCATAGGGCAGGCGGCGGTTATTCTGGCTTCGTTATCTTATGCCGGTAGTTATATTTATGCCCGCCGGCATACGGCAGATGTTCCTGGGCAGATTCGCGGCATGCTGCCTTTGTTCAGCGCCAGTGCCATCATGTGGGTGGCGGCCCCATTGGTAGAATCTCCGCTGGTCATCCCCCGTTTGCCGATCACCTGGATAGCGCTGCTCTGGTTGGGTGTGCTTGGGACCGGGTTGGCAATGATCATGCAGTATTATCTAGTCCACGAAATTGGTCCAACCAGGGCAACGCTCGTGACGTATATTTTTCCACTCGGTGGCGTACTGCTCGGCGTAATTTTCCTACATGAGCAGCTTTCGTGGCAATTAGCTTCGGGCGCCATCCTGATCATCTCATCTATTGCGGTAGTAAACTGGAAGAAAAAATGACTGAAAAGAAATCCGGCTTCATTTCCATTATCGGACACCCCAACGTGGGCAAGTCCACGCTCGTCAACGCATTCCTTGGTCAAAAAATCGCTGCTGTTACACCCAAAGCTCAGACCACCAGACGTCGCCAGATGGGTATCCTGACAACTGACGAGTACCAGCTTGTTTTCTTGGATACACCTGGTATCCACAACCCCCACCATAAATTGGGCCAATTTTTGAACCAGGAAGCTGAAGACGCCATGCGCCAGGTGGACGTTATCTTGTGGTTGGTGGACGCAGCCGAAGGACCGACCGATGATGACCAGCGCATTGCGGCCACCCTGGTTCAGATGAAAAAGCGGGCGCCGCTGATCCTGGCGCTTAATAAAATTGATCTGATCACTCCCGAGCAGATCCCAGCCAAAGTTGCTGTATATGCTGACCTGGTTCAAAATGCCGAAGTCTTTGCATTGAGCGCAACGCGAGGCGAGGGTCGTAACGAGCTTCTGGAAGCCCTGGTCGCAAAAATGCCGATGCGCGAGCCAGAATTTGATGAAGGGCAGATCACTGATTTTTACGAGCGTGAAATTGCCGCTGAATTGGTACGCGAGGCCTGCTTGATCCATTTGCGCAACGAAGTGCCGCATGGTGTCAATGTTCGTATTGACGAATTCATTGAGCGCGGAGACAAAGGTGCGCATATTGCAGCCACTGTGTTTGTTGAGCGCGATTCGCAAAAGGGTATCATGATTGGCGAAGCTGGCAGCATGCTCAAGAAGATTGGCATCACCGCCCGGCAGGAAATTGAATCGATGAGTGGGCGCAAGGTCTTTTTGGAGCTGCGAGTGAAGGTTGAAAAAGACTGGCGTGATGATGAATCTGCGCTGAGGCGTTTCGGGTACAAAATCGAGACTAAAAAGAAAAAATAGAACTCAAGAGGCCCCTGAAAATCCAGGGGCCTCTTTTTTGAAGTAAGCGCCCTCCATCCCGTTCAGGTTCACCTATATCTGATTGCCCGAGAATAGATTAACGTTTTCCGGGCTGGCGTAGTCAACCTTCGCCAGCCCGGTGTGATCATATTCTTGGTTTACTCACCCCTTGTCACTACGTAGTGCTCCATTTACCAATATATTCGCTGAGTCCTGTTCCCCGTTACCACTCCTCGCGCATACATGCTGAGAGTCCAATCACCCAGAACAAAAGCGGCACCGTTTATTGTTTATTAAAAGATTTGAAACCCTCACCCAGTGCCTCGTGGGCAGCGCCGATAACCATGAAGGCTGCCGCATCTGCCTTGTGTACGATCGATTTCAACATCTGTATTTCCGAACGGGTGACTACTGTATATAAAACCGGCCGTTCTATGCCAGTATAAGCCCCGGTTCCCGAAAGCACGGTAACACCTCGTTCCATTTCTTTCATAATGGTATCGGCCACAATCCTGGGTTCGGATGTGATGATCAGGGCAGTGCGCACGGTGCCGGCGCCTTCCATGGTTGTATCCACCACCAGGCCGCTCACATATAGAGTAATGATGGCGTACAACGCTTTGTCCCACCCGAAAATAAAACCGGCGCCCAAAATTACTGTTGCATCCGTGATGAGGTAACTCTGCGTGATAGGAATACCGCGATAATGGTTGAGAATACGTACGAGAATATCGCTACCGCCGCTGGTGCCCTGTCCACGATAGACCAACCCGTAGCCTATGCCGGCTACCACTGCACCATAAAGCGAATTCAGCACCAGGTCATTGGTCAATCCATTGCGAGGAAAAAACGGCAGCCATAGGAGTGCATCCGTTAAAAAGGACAGCGTTACAATCGCCGTGCCGGTTCGCATGGCAAAACGTTGTCCGCCCAAATAGCGCCAGCCCAGCAAAAATAATGGCAGGTTGCCGATGAATACCATCAGCCCGATTGGCCAGCCAGTGAAATGATTGATCAACTGTGCCACGCCGCTGACTCCCCCCGAAGCCAGATTGGCCGGCACAAAGAAGATTCGCAGAGCCACAGCCTGGAGCAGTGTTCCAAATATGACCAGGGCGAAATCAGATATGGACGGCCAAAGCCGCTTGAATAAGACCATTATTTCACCTGTAGTGCAATGCCTGCCAGGATCTCAAGCACCCCCACTACTGCTGAATTGTCCAACTCGCCCATTCCCATTTGCAGCATGGCATTGAAGAGTTGGGCATTCTCGGCAGTTCCGGGTAAGGGAACGCCATATTCCCGTGCAGTTTCGAGCACGATATTGAGGTCCTTGGCTTGCATATACGCCTTGAAACCTGGTCCACGATTTCCTGCAAACAGCCGTGGAGGTTTAACGTCCAAAGTCCAGCACTGCGCTGCGCCGCCCTTGATGGCTTCCACCACTTTTTGAGGATCGACACCCGCCTTTTGCGAGAAAATGAGCAGTTCACCCATGGCGACCATTTGAGCGGCGACCATGATCTGATTGGCTGCCTTGGCCACCTGCCCGGCTCCGGCTTCGCCGACGTGGGTTACGGTTTTGCCCATCGCAAGAAATACTGGCATGACCTTCTCCAGCGCAGATGCATCCCCGCCGACCATGATAGTCAATGTCCCGTTTTTTGCGCCGATATCGCCACCGCTGACCGGGGCATCCAGTGCAAATACACCTTTTTCGGCAAGTTTTGCTGCAATCATGCGTGCTGTGGCTGGTTTAATGGTTGAGTTATCGATATATACAAGTCCGGTTCGGGCTGTTTCAATAAGACCGCCCGGCCCGAGCACAACCTTCTCAACATCTGGGGAATCTGGCAGGTTTGTAAAGACCACATCCACCTGCTCGGCCACTTCTGCTGGCGAATTTGCCGCTACGGCACCTTCTGCGACCAGTTCGTCTACGGCTGCGCGGCTGCGGTTATGAACAACTACAGGAAAGCCGGTTTTGAGAATATTTCTGGCAATGGATTTTCCCATCAATCCGAGACCGATATAGCCAATTTTGAGCATTTTAAGTTCCTTTAGAAAATTATTTTAAATGATTATACCTGTTTGCCAGTTCAGATTTTTATGGTCAGGGATTTGACCTTGTGGCACGAATAAAAACTGGGAGCAAGTATCATTGCTCCCAGTTTTATCCATTCATATTCTGCAAAAGTCGAGTTATTACTTGATCTCGTAGGACATGGTTACTGTGACCGTGATCTCCATTTGGCCAGGGTTGATCGGCACGGCCACATCTGCAGCCACTGCTCCGCCAGCTCCCATGCCTTTGCCCTGGAAAATTGGCGAAGGTGAACCGTCGGTATACTGAATGCTCTGGATATCTCCTAGTTTTACACCGGCGGCAGCGGCCAATTCATCGGCTTGTTGTTTGGCGGTTTTGACCGCTTCGGTGCGGGCAGCGCTCAGAGCTTTGGTTTTATCTGCCACGTCAAACTGGATACTATTGATATTGTTTGCGCCAGCTTTTACTGCGGCATCCAATAGATCGCCCAATTGACCCAGGTTACGCACTGTCAGGTATACAGTATTGTCCACGGCATAATTAGCGCTGGAAGGTTTTCCATCCGGGCCGTATTGGGTATTCTGCCAGATGCTGAAATTTGTAGTTTGAATGTCATTTGCATCAACGCCTGTGGTTTTTAATGCATCGATCAATTTTTGGGTATTGGTATTGTTTTCGGCCACGGCCTCAGCCGCGCCTGGTTTTTCAGTATGAATACCCACGTAAATGTATGCAATATCTGGTTTCAAGCTGACTTTTCCGGCACCACTGACGGTTAATGCGCGCGGGGTAGTTTGAGACGCTGATGAAACCGGCAGAGCGATTGGACCGCAAGCACTCAGGAAAACGGCTATCAGTATGGTTAATGAGATAAACATGGTTTTGGTTTTCATTTTATTGCTCCTATAAGTTGTATTTGTGTAAACTAGACGCGCTTGCTTGTCAAAAGTTCCCGGCGCTTGTATTTTCGTTCAAAGTCCTGTAAAATACTAAACATATGTTCTACTGACGAGTTGTATTTACTCACAAGCTCTTTGTTTTGGCACTGAACCATCCTGGTTCTGCTGCTCGGTGATTGAAAATCGATGGTTTGCCCCGCCAGTGGAGTTTTTGCGCCTGTTCTTGTGCGCAAAACTCCACAAAAAAGCTCCTTCACCCCCTTCCCGTATTTTGGGGAAGGGGGGATGGGCTATCGCCTAAAACTGGATCCCGCGAGTACATACGTGGAACAAGCGAATTGGTTTATTGGGAAATGTTTCAGCATGATTGGTGAGTAAACAGGTTCGATTGGATCAGGGTATCACATGGCAATTGATTTCCAACAGGTTTACCAAAAAATTCAAGAAATCGGTAGTAAAGTGCAGGAGCGTCAGAAGACTCTTCGAGAACGGCAGGTTTTGGCGCGTAGCTTGCTGGTTGAAAATGCGGATAATCTGGATGCACTGCGTTACAAAGTGAAGAAAGCCTGGGAGATCGACCCTAATCTACGTTGTGCGCTTCCGATAGCAGAAGCTCTGAATTTTCACACGGGACCACCAGCCCTGCCCTCAACTGCAATCCTGATTGCAGCGGATGGCTCGCAGATAAATCCCGACCGGCACAATGCGATCCGGTATGGGCTGATCAACGTTGGCGCTATTATTATGCGGCTTAATTCCGGGCAAGCGCCAGTCATTCGTACCGATAGCCAGCTGCTCTTTGATGATGAACTATTTACCCCAACCGGTAATCAACTCACGGAGGGGATGGTGGCTTTACGCCGCGATACGAGCGAGCGAGCGAAACTTCTTGAACTTGCAAATGAAGTCAGCGGTGAGGGAATTCCGGTCATCACCTTTACTGATGGACCAATCGAATTATGGGGTGAAAAAGACGGCGAGAATGCAGCTGACTTTGAGAAAAATTTAAAAATTTACCTGTCTGTGCTCTCGCAATTACAGGAGCGCGACGTTAGCACAGCTGGCTACGTGGATAAACCAGCCGCAGATCTTGTCGTCCGCCTGTTGGAGATTGTTCGCGCTACAGATGATGATCTGCAGACTCTGCGCATATATCATCCTTTGCGAGGGGTCAGCGATCGTTGGCTGTTTGGCGAGAAAAATAATCTAATGCTGAAACCTGGCGAACGCTCAGCTGTCTTTGCTTTTCAATCCAAGGCGGAGAAATATTATACCGGTGAGTTAGCACTGCGTTTTTTCTATTTGAATGTAGGGACGGAGGGTCGTCCCTGGCCAGTGCGAGTTGAAATTCCACGCTGGGTGGCTGAAGACCCCGAAAAATTAGGTAATTTACATGCTGTGCTGGTCAGCCAATGTCGCATGCTGGGCGAGAAACCTTATCCATACCTGTTGCACCGCTCCCACGAGACGGCTGTCGTTTCGTTCCAGGAAAAACAGCAGGTTGAACAGATGTTGGATCTTGAACTGCGCCGTAACGGTGGTACGTTGGATGATGGTTCACCCAAGCAATCAGCCAAGGATCAGCCTGGCAGATCACGCTATTAATGAGCAAGCTGGTTTTTAATGCAATAATTTCGTAGCACAACCATGAACGAGGAAAACAAAATGCAATCATACAAAATTGGACACTTACTTCGCGCTGGGACAACTGGTTTTGTTGCAGGCTGTTCTGTCTCTCAGTTTGATACCCCAACTTTTGGTTCACTGGTGCGCGCGGATCTGGGCAAAGGTTACCAGGTATACGGTCTGATCTACGATATTCATATTGATGATGATGGATTGGTGCGCCAACTGGTCACGGCTGAACAGGTCAGCGATGAGGTCATAAAAGATAACCGCGAGCGGCGCATTGTGCCTGTTGAAATGTCTGTGTTGACGGTTGGATACCAACAGGAAGGCAGGGTTTTCCACCTTATGCCGCCGCGGCCTCCGCTTAGCCTGGACGTGATTTACCTGTGTGATGATGTTGAACTCGCCCGGTTTACAGATTCTGGCCGGTTTGGTTATTTCCGGCATGTGCTGCGCATTAAGGATGCCCCGATTGGTGAAATCCTCGCTTCTCACATCCAGCAAGCCGGAGCGGCCCACGGACCAGACAGTGCCAGATGGAAGGAGTCCGCCACGCAGGAACTGATTACCTTGCTGAGGGATGATTATCCGACTTTGATGAGTGTGCTGGGCGCTTTGGGCGAAGTACTTTAAATAGGAGCACTTTATGACAGATGATCAAAAAATTGGTTATATCATTGGTGGCGGGCTAAAGGAATCTTTTTCAGCGCGACTTACTGTTAACCCTCTGGATGTGCAAGAGGGCGGCTTCGTGGTTATCGACAGTGGCAACTACCGTTTCTATGGCCTGGCAACCGATCTGAAACTGGGTGCGACAGATCCGCGCTTTGCGGATGAACAATCCGAGGCGCGTCTGCCCGCCAGCCTGGCCAAGGCTTTGCACGGTCAGACGCTTTATACAAACCTGGAGATTCTTCCAGCGCTGATGCTGGAACGCGGACCCGAACCGGGTTCGCCTGAATATAAACTCTGGCGCGTGGAACACCCCGACGACTCTCGCCCGATACCAGTAAAAACTGTGCCCTTACACCATGCGCCGGTCTCACTGGCTGGTGCGGCTGATATCGCCACAATTTTTGGCGATCCTGACAAGGAAGGTAATTTCATTATTGGTTACACCCGGGAACAAGGGCATCCCGTTTGCATCAATTTGGAGAAGTTTGTTCAGCGTTCATCGGGTGTGTTTGGCGCGACTGGCACGGGCAAATCGTTTCTAACCAGGTTGGTGCTGGCTGGTTTGATGCACTATAACAAAGCCTCGGTGTTGGTCCTGGATATGCACAATGAATATGGTTTTGACGATGTGGCTTCTGACACAAAAATGCCTGTGATTGGTTTGAAAACTAAATTCCAGAGCAGGGTGCGGGTGGTCGGCCTGGGTGCAGGTGCAAAAATCCGTAATAGCCAGACCCCCGATTTCAATCTTGAAATAGCCATGCGCGATATCTCTTCTGCGGATGTGGAAATGCTTTCCCGCGAGCTAAACTTGAAGGAAACCACACCTACCACGCTGAATGCGTTGTACAACGCATTTAAAAACGACTGGTTTGCGCATTTCAAGGTCATGAATCGCGAAGAAATCGAAAAAGAAGATGATAACGGCAAAATAAAAAAAGTTCCTCACCCTGAGAGTGTGGCTTACTGGGCCAACGAGAACGGCGTCAACGTCATGGCGGCAGAAGCCTTGCATGATAAACTCCGCCGTCTGTTTGCCAAAACCTATATTGTCGAAAAACCTGTTTCAGATAGCATTGCTGAGATTATCAAAGCGCTGGAGGCTGGCCAGCATGTGGTGCTTTCCTTTGGCGATCACGAAGCCGATCTCGATTATCTGCTGGTCTCAAACCTGCTGACCCGCCACATCCGCGATGCCTGGGAAAAACGAACGAATGCATTTCGCGCGCATGGCACGCATGAGCCGCGCCCGCTGGTTATTGTGGTTGAGGAAGCTCACAAGCTACTCAATCGTGAAATGGCTGCACAAACTACATTCGCCACCATCGCACGAGAACTGCGCAAATATTATGTTACGCTGCTGATCGTCGATCAGCGCCCCTCACAGATTTACGATGAAGTCATGTCACAGCTTGGCACGCGCATCAGCGGCTGGTTGGGTGATGATGATGATATCCGTGCTGTGCTTTCAGGCCTTTCAGGGCGTGAAGCCATTCAGGGTATGCTGGTGCGTCTGCAACCCAAAGAAGAGGTGCTGCTGCTTGGTTGGGGCGTGCCCATGCCGCTGCCTGTCAGGTCGCGACGATACGATGATAATTTCTGGCGCGAACTGTTTGGGGATAGGGGTGGCCCAAAAAGCGAGCGGGATATCCTTAAAACTTTGGGTTATTCCTGAGCCAGGTGTCTTTCCACTAAAAAATATAAGATGAATCCAATCTCCATTTCCAGTCTGACGGCCAGGCGTTTTGTGCTTGGTCGCCAGGCTCTTTGGCCAGGGCGACGGTTTGAAGGCAAGCCCGGTACATCCCAAGCACTTTATGCCATTGAAGCACTGCAGCTTGACCCGTTAAATGTGGTTTCCCGCAGCCATGATATTGCTCTCTGGGGGCGGGTATTGAATTACCGCCCGGAATACCTTTATCAGGTCGCTTATGAACAGCGAGAGTTTTTTGATTACGGCGGAGGTTTATTTCTCTACCCGATGACTGAATTACCTTATTGGCGTCCTGCCATGGAACGCATGCGCGAACATCCACGTTGGGGAAATTATATTAATGAAAACCCGGTTGTGGCCAGCCAGGTTTTGAGTGCCCTGCGGGAGCGCGGGCCGCTTGGAAATCGTGATTTTGTTGGTAATCAACGAGTTAGTAGTTATCGCGGTCGCAAGGATACCGCCTTGGCTTTGTTCGCCCTGTGGCTGATGGGGGATATTATGATCCATCATCGCAAGGGGTTTGACCGTTATTATGATCTCAGGGAGCGAGTGGCACCGCTCGAGTATTCCCGGATTGCATCAGAGCAAGATGCCGAGCAATATTTTGGCCGAAAATTGATTGCGTTTCTTGGATTGATGCCGCAGAAAAAGTGGGCGGCCACTCTTTCCGGTTATCTTGAGCGTAAGATCAGTCCACTGGCAGCTCAAACTAGCCTGTCCGCGCTGTACGAACAAAATACAATTGCGGCTGTCACGCTGGAAGGTTCCAGCCAGCCCTGGATTGTGCTCAGTCGCGATCTGCCCTTGTTGGAATTCCTCGAGTGTGGGCAAATCCCGCCTCAATGGTCTGTTTTAGGCACCACGACTCAAGATGAGGTTACTTTTCTGGCACCGCTTGAAATTGTCAGCGCCCGTGGGCGGGCCAGCCAACTGTTTAATTTCGAATATATCTGGGAAGTTTATAAGCCGCTAGAAAAACGGCGTTGGGGTTATTACACCCTGCCGGTATTATTTGGTGATGATCTTGTTGCCAGGATTGATCTAAAACTTGAACGTAAGACCAGCACTCTGCAGGTGAAAGGCTTCTGGCTGGAAGCTGAATCGCTGTCTGTTGATTCGAATTTTGCCGATGCGCTTGGAAAAGGTTTAGCGCGTTTTGCCAGCTTCGTATCTGCCCATGATGTGGATATCAGTCTGCTGCAGCCCGAAAAATTGCGCAGGCATATTCAAAAGTTCTTATTGTGAATGAACCCGGTTTCTTATTCCACGGGTAATGGCGTAGAATTAAGCAGTAAATCCCCAGGAAATGGCATGTAATCTTAGCTGAAGATCACGGAGAAAAAATATGGAAAACAATGAGATAAACCATCTGGAAAAGGATTCATTGCAAATATTGCGTGCTGCCCTTGAAAAATTGGAAACCGGTTTCTCTGTGCTCACCCCTGCTGTACACGTCCCGAATCATCCCGACCTGGAGAATGTGCTTTTTGAAGTGGCAGAAAGGCTGCAAAATAATTATCCCTATTTTCACCCACTGTATGCCGGACAGATGCTTAAACCGCCTCACGAAGTGGCACGTTTGGCCTACATGTTGGCGATGTGGATCAACCCGAATAATCATGCCCTGGATGGTGGCAAAGCCAGTTCTCAAATGGAAAAGGAAGCAGTCGCCGATATCGCAAGCATGTTTGGATGGAATACCTTTTTGGGTCACCTGACCAGCGGTGGGACCATGGCTAACCTGGAAGCTTTGTGGGTTGCCGGGCAGATCAACCCATCTGGGAAAATTGTGGCATCCCAGCAAGCGCATTATACGCATAATCGCATCAGCGCTGTTTTAAAGCTTGACTTCGAATCAATCCCGAATGATCGGCGTGGGCGGATGGATATTAATGCTCTCAAAAAACGCCTCGACCTGGGCGGCATCGGCACGCTGGTTGCGACCATCGGGACGACTGCAACTGGTTCGATCGATCCATTGCCTGAAATACTTAAACTTCGCGAACAATATGGCTTCCGAGTCCATCTCGATTCTGCGTATGGTGGTTACTTTAAGCTGGCAGAGAATCTATCCACCGAAACCGCCGATGCTTATGAGCGCTTTAACGAAGCTGATTCGATCGTGGTTGATCCCCATAAACATGGGCTTCAACCTTATGGCTGCGGTTGTATTCTTTTCCGCGATCCAGCTGTTGGCCGTTTCTATAAGCACGATTCCCCTTATACCTACTTTAGCTCAAGCGAATTGCATCTCGGTGAAATCAGCCTGGAATGCTCACGCGCTGGGGCGACTGCCGTCGGATTATGGGCGACTCAAAAACTGCTTCCCTTGGTGAAAGGCGGCGAATTTGCGCGGGGATTGCAGCGCGGCAGGGATGCAGCGCTGGCTTTGTGGCAAAAAATCCGTGCAGATGAGCGCTTCATCACGGGCTTTCCTCCTGAATTGGATATTATTATCTGGGCGCCACGTGCAGGCAGTGTCAGTACAGCCTCGGAAATGGCGCGCAGGATGTTTGCCGCAGCAGAAGAAAAGGGTCTATATCTGGCGCTGGCAAACTTGCCGGTCGAATTCTTTGATCTTCCTGACGGTATGCAGCGTAATGCTGAGACCATCACCTGCCTGCGCTCTGTCTTGATGAAACCGGAGCATGGTGACTGGGTCGACCAAATTTGGAGCATTATAGAGCAGGTTGCAGACGAAATTACCGCCTGAGTGCTGCGTCCGGTTTTGGATCACTTTTTTACTTGTAGACTGGAGTATAGAACTTCCATGAATAATCAGGAACTGGCAGATACTTTTACCTTGATTGCTAACCTGCTCGAAATTAAGGGCGAGGTCATTTATGTTACCCTGGCCTATCGCAAGGCGGCCGAAAACCTTTTATCGCTCGGGCGTGATGCTAACGAGTTTTGGAAGGAAGGCAAACTGCGCGAGATCCCTGGGGTTGGCAAAGCCATCGCCGAAAAGATTGATGAACTGCTGCTTACAGGGCAGCTGCAGTTTTTGGAGAAATTAAAACAGGATGTACCGCCTGGCCTGGCTGAATGGCTGCAGGTACCCGGGCTGGGTCCCAAAAAGGTAGCCTTGATCTGGAAGGAATTGGGCATCACCAGTCTTTCCGATCTGGCAGACGCGGCACGGACGGGCCGACTGCGCAGCCTGCCTGGTATGGGAGAGAAATCCGAAGCTTTGATCGTGGCGGGGCTCGAATCTCTGGCGCGGCGCTCGGGACGCATTCCACTTGGCCGTGTTTTTCCGTTGGCCGAGGAGATCATTGCTTTGTTGAAGAAACTCCCTGGCGTGCAGGCTGCATCCCCAGCGGGATCGCTACGCCGTATGCGCTCCACAGTCGGAGATCTAGACATCCTCGTGGCAGCCAACGAATCGAAGGCTGTGATGGATGCATTCACTACTCTGCCAGGCATTGTGCGTATACTGGGCAGTGGCGAGACCAAAGCCAGTATCGAGTTTGTTGATGGCATGCGCGCGCAGCTATGGGTCCATCCGCCGGAGAGATTTGGGACCGCCTTGCAGTATGCTACCGGTTCGAAAGACCACAATGTGCAGCTGCGCCAACTTGCACTTGAAAAGGGTTTGTCGCTCTCTGAACATGCCCTGACGAAAACTGATGGTTCTGGCGAGATACTGTGCGCCACCGAAGAAGCTGTTTACGCAGCGCTGGGCCTGCCGTGGATACCACCCGAGCTGCGAGAAGATCGTGGCGAATTGCAGTTTGCCAAAATGGGTAAACTTCCCCAGTTGATTGAAGTCAAAGATATTCACGCTGATCTGCAAACCCACTCTACCTGGTCTGACGGCAAGCTGAGCATGCTTGAGCTTGCCAGGGCTGCCGCGCGGCGTGGTATGCGGGTGATTGCCTTCACTGATCATTCCGTTAGCCTGGGCATAACGGGAGGTTTGAGCATGGAACGGCATGCCGAACAGCAGCGCGAGATTGAAACCGCCCAGCGCGAACTGGGTGATAGCATTCGGATATTGCATGCATCGGAAGTTGAGATCAAAGCCGATGGTTCGCTGGATTATCCAGATGAGTTTTTAGCCAGTTTGGACCTGGTATTGGCATCTCTGCATACATCCCTGCGCCAGCCGCGCGAGAAGGTCACACAACGCCTGATCAATGCCATTCGTAACCCGCATGTCGATATTATCGGTCACCCCACTGGGCGCCTGATTCCCGATCGCGAAGGTGCAGATCTGGATATGGATGCCGTCCTATCTGCGGCGGCGGAATCGGGTGTTGCCCTGGAGATCAATGCCAGCCCATACCGGCTCGATTTGGATGATATTTATGCCCGCCGCGCCCGGGAAATGGGCATTCCCATCAGCATTAATACAGATGCGCATTCCGAAGCGGATCTCGACATGCTTCCGTTTGGCGTTGCCATTGCCCGCCGTGCCTGGCTGACATCCGATGATGTGATCAATGCTTGGCCCACGGAACGCTTGTTGGATTGGCTTGCAAAGCGTGGTTGATGACGGTTTTGATGATAAGTTACAAAATTCTTACGCAGACTTAATCTTTCTGTAAGAATTATTATCTCTAAAATTGTTATAATAAATCCGACAGAAGGAGTCCATTTATGTTTATGTTTGAAGGACCTGACCGCCGGAAAGAAGAAGAGCGTGTTCGCAACGAAGGCCGTCTGCCACCAGGACAAGCCCTGACATTGAAATTTCCTGTGTTGCATTATGGACCTGTGCCATCGTTTAACCCTGCAACCTGGGCTTTGCGCGTTTGGGGTGAAGTCGAGCAGGAAAAACACTGGACGTGGGGCGAGTTCAACCAGCTGCCACGCACAAAATTATTGATGGATATTCACTGCGTGACGAAGTGGAGCAAGTTTGATACGCTTTGGGAAGGTGTTTCGGTAAGGACCTTACTGGAACAAGGCCTAATCAAGCTAAAGCCGACCGCAAAGTACGTAATGCAGCATGCCGAACATGGCTTTACAGTGAATTTACCGCTTGAAGTGGTGCTGCAGGATAATTTCCTAATGGCGACTCATTACGATGGTAAGCCGATTGATCCTGACCATGGATTCCCGCTGAGGGGTGTAGTGGGTTATATCCCTGGACAGGAGGATATGGAAACACCATATTTTTGGAAGGGAGCCAAGTGGCTGCGTGGGCTTGAGTTCATGCCTGCTGACAGGCGCGGTTTCTGGGAACAAGCAGGTTATCATAACCGGGCAGATGTATGGAAAGAAGAGCGCTACGGTTAGTTTAATAAAAGAGAAGCTGAGCAACAATGCTCAGCTTCTCTTTTATTAAATGTGACTTTTACGGCCGTTTTGTTAGAGTAAGGGTTAAGTCAACTTTCTGGTCTCCGCGCAGCACGGTCAGAGTGATTTGCTCACCAGGAGATTTGTAATCAACCAGGTAGCCGATCAGATCGTCGTAGATTTTTACGGGGTTGCCATCGATCGCAACGACCAGGTCGCCGCCAGATTCCAAACCGGGGACGTTGGTGGACCGGCTCGCACCGATCATCCCGGCTTTTTCGGCCGGACCGCCTGGCAGCACGCCTGTAATATAAACCCCTGTCATGCTTTTTAGTCCTAATTCATTGATGACTTTCAATGACATTAGTTCACTTTGCAAGGCTGAAATCCCCATATATGGGTATTCAAACTTGCCGTCTTTTATGATGGCTGGTACCACTCTCTTGACCAGATTGATGGGGATGGCGAAGCCAATTCCAGAATTGACAGGCTCACCGGTTACGTTACTCGCATCAGTTCGAATGGAGCGGTTGATGCCTATAATTTCGCCATTGATGTTGAACAGTGGTCCACCAGAATTTCCTGGGTTAATGGCTGCATCCGTCTGGATCATATCAGCTACGCTGAAGTTTCCGCCACCTGCAACTTCTCGGTTTGAATCCTGGGTTCGCCCAAGTGCTGAGATAATGCCAAGGGTCATGCTCCCATTCAGGCCAAAGGGGTTGCCGATTGCGACAACAGACTGCCCAACGTTCAACAATTTCGAATCACCAAGCGGCAGTGGGTGAATTTCTGAGGCAGGGGCATCCACTTTGATCACAGCCAGGTCTGAATCACTATCCATTCCAACCAGTTTAGCTGTGGCTTTATAGCCAGAGCTAAAATCTACTTCGATGCTCTCTTGACCGTTCACAACGTGTTGATTGGTTACGATGTGACCCTGGTCATCGAATACGATGCCTGTGCCCAGACTGCCGCCTTGTGCAGTGGTAACCTGAATCGCCACAATTCCGGGTAGCACATTTTGATAGAGCGATGTGAGGGTCTCTTGCTGATTTACATTATCAGCTGAAACCAGGATGGGAGCGAAGGTTGGTACAGCAACTGCTGGGTTAGTTTGTGCTGGAGTTGTAGTTGTGGGTCGAATTGACTGGCAAGCCAGAGATGCAAAAATCAATGCAGCAATGGCTGTCAGTAAATGGAATGGCTTCTTCATTTGATCTCCTAGAATTTCCGTGAATTATTTATTAAGATCACGGGCTTTTTGTAATAATATTTTCTGTTCGGGGCTGATGTTTTTAGGTATCCGAATTTTTACTT
Organism: uncultured Anaerolineae bacterium; assembly: GCA_903854805.1. Next base: position 6,882 of record CAINXK010000461.1, on the reverse strand, counting down.
GTAAGAACAAATCGCCCTTTTCCTGTGGATTTTTAAGGGTGGGCATGCCGCGTCCGGCTATGCGGATCTTTTGTTCGGTCTGGGTTCCGGCTGGGATGGTTAACTTTACCTTGCCACTCATGGTGGGAACCTCAACCTCGCCACCCAGGATGGCGGTGAAAACATCTACTGAAACTGGCGCATATAGATCAGAGCCATCACGGTCAAAGCGCACATCATCCTGGACGGATATTTTTAAATATAAGTCAGAGCCATCCGGTGCGCCATTTGCAACTCGCACTTTCGTCCCAGTTTTTGCACCGGCTGGGATTTTTACCTGAATGCGCCGGCCGCCAGTTTCTATTATTCTGGTAGCGCCATCCCATGCTTCTTGTAGGGAAATAGCCACAGATTGTTCATGCTGATGTGTGCGGCGTGTGCGGATATCATTGCCCGGCATTCCACCCTGGCCACCAAAAAAGGCACTGAAAAAATCAGAGAAGCCACCTCCGCCAGCACCGCCGAACAGATCGTCAAAGTTAACCTGCTGACCTCCGGCGTTGTTGCTATACCATTGACCCCAATCGAAACCTTCGGGCCGTCCGCCATTGCTTTGATAATTGGAATAGGCACTCCCCAACTGATCGTAGCGGGCCCGTTTTTGCGGTTCGGAAAGTACCTGGTAGGCCTCATTCATTTCCTTGAACTTTTCTTCGGCCTGTTTATCCCCAGGATTCCGGTCCGGGTGATACTTTAAAGCCAATTTACGATACGCAGAGCGAATTTCTTCCGCACTGGCAGAACGAGAAACACCGAGGATTTGATAATAATCTTTATAGTCCATACTATCTTAGATTCTAAGGCGTTTAAGATACCCGAGTCAAGCTGCTTTAGGGATATCTAACGCAACTCTAACCTAATTGCGGGGGTTTATGTCTTGAATGGCAGCTTTATTACGCATATACTATTGCATGCCAGTGACATCCGTGGAATTTAAAATTATCATACATCTGAAAGATGAATAACCGATGAAATCAATCTGTATATATTGTGGATCATCCGACAATATTCACCCCGACTTTAAACTTGTTGGCCGCAAGATGGGGCAGAGCCTGGCAGAAAACGGTATTCGTTTAATTTTCGGCGGGGCAAAAACCGGTATCATGGGTGCTGTTGCTGACGGGGCTCTGGAAGCTGGCGGTGAGGTGTTTGGTGTGATTGTCGAATCGATGAATACATCTGCTCTGGTGCACATGGGACTAACTTGCCTTGAAGTGACCCCCACCATCCATGAACGCAAGGCGCGGATGTATGCGCTTGCTGATGGATACATTGCTCTGCCTGGAGGCTTTGGCACCTTTGATGAGTTGTTTGAAACCATTACCTGGGCTCAAATTGGCGTGCATGTAAAACCAATTGGTCTGTTGAATGCGCGTAACTACTTTGATCCACTCTGGGCGATGGTGCTTCATGCAGAAAAAGAAGGATTTGTTTTTCCCGAGCACAGGGAAATGCTGTGCATGGCTGAAACACCGCAGGAATTGTTGACTTGTATGAGCGCTTACCAACCATCCTTGGACGCAGTGAAAAGGTGGATGCGGCAGGATGGCTAAAGTATTTTAGCGTTTTCAACCAATCCAAATACGCATTGAGATTTGAGTGCTTAATTATTCCAGGCTGCCATTATTCATCTTCGCATCCATCGTGCTGCTGCTGACACCCGGCCCGGCTGTGTTGTACATCATTGCCCGTAGTATCGACCAGGGTCGCATGGCCGGCATTGTCTCTGTTGTCAGTGTGGAAGTGGGTAACTTCTTTCATGCCATTGCGGCTGCGCTGGGTCTTTCTGCCCTGCTGTTATCTTCATCAACAGCTTTCAGTATTGTGAAATATTTAGGCGCGGCCTACCTGGTATACCTGGGGGTGTCCAAACTTCTAGCGCGAAGTGTAAGGGATGAAACCCAGCATATTCAAAGCGAACCCCAAAGCCTGCGCAGGATCTTTTCGCAGGGCGTAATGGTGGCGGTTTTCAATCCCAAGACTGCTCTGTTTTTTCTGGCATTTTTACCGCAGTTTGTGGACCGCGCGAATGGACAGGTTGGTCTGCAATTGTTCACGCTTGGCTGTTTTTTCGTATTGATGGCCATTTTCAGCGATGGAATGTATGCGCTGCTGGCCAGTTCGGCCGGGCAGTGGTTAAAATCCCACCGCCAGGTCTGGCTGGCGGAACGATACGTTGCAGGATTCATTTATATCGGGTTGGGGATTAGCGCTGCGTTGTCTGGTGGCCCGAATTGAGCCAGCACCTTTGGTATCTTCGATATTCCGATAAACTTACTGTGCATGGTTGTTTAATACAGGATATCGCATCCTGATGATAGCCCAAACATCGTGATGAAGGAAACTTCGCAAAGAAAACCAATCTGAAGCGGGTATGAGCGTTTGCTCACCGCATTACGCGCTTTCTCATTATTCGCAAGCCAAAGGGCAAATAATGCGTGGACCGACTTGCCAGAGAAACCGCAAGGTAAGGTTGTTAATGAACGGGATGTGATTTTGATAATAAAAAAGAGACTTGCCTGCGAACTGGCCGATGGGCGCTGGTTGGCGGACAAGTCTCTACGGTTTGTACGGGTTTTAGTCGTTGCCTGGTTTGTTCTGGAGTACTGCTTCGATCTTTCCAATGACTTCGGGACTGAGTTTTTCGATCACATCCAGTGCCTTCATGTTTTCATGCACCTGTGATACCCGGCTGGCGCCCGTGATAACGGTGCTGACATTCGGATTCTTAAGACACCACGCAATCGCCATCTGGGCAGCGCTGCAGCTCAATTCATCTGCAATGGCTTGCAAGCCTTTGACCTTTGAGATTTTTTCAGCGCTTGTGAAGCGCGGAAGCAGCCATTCGTAACCCTTTAGCGCACCGCGGCTGTCCGATGGGATACCATCGTTGTATTTTCCGGTCAGTAGCCCGGATGCCAGTGGGGACCAGATGGTGGCGCCGTAACCATAATCAGTAAATAAACGCGCGTATTCCATCTCGAAGCGATCTCGCGCTAGCATGTTGTATTGCGGCTGTTCCATGACTGGTTTGTGCAGGTGATGGCGTTCGGCGATTTCGATTGCGGAGACAATATCTGCGGCAGGCCATTCAGATGTGCCCCAATATAAGGCTTTACCTTGTTCTACTATATTGTGCATGGCCCAAACGGTTTCTTCGATTGGTGTGTTTGGGTCTGCGCGGTGGCAGAATACCAGGTCTACATATTCCATATCGAAGCGTTTCAGCGAGCCATCTATGGCTTCAAATAAGCGTTTCCGGTTTAGCGTATTTTTTTCGTTTACGCCTTCGTTCAGGCCCCAAAAAAACTTGGTCGAGACTACATAACTTGAACGCCGCCAGCCCAGCTTTTTGAGTGCCAACCCCATTACTTCTTCGGATTTTCCGTTTGCGTAGATTTCCGCATTATCAAAAAAATTTACGCCAGCTTCGTAAGCGGCAGCCATGCACTCCATCGCTGCGTCTACATCCACCTGGGTATGGAAAGTAACCCAGGAGCCGAGTGATAATTCACTGACCTGTAAACCAGACCGACCCAAACGACGATAATTCATAAAATATGATCTCCTTGCGATAAAGTGTAATGATGTTTTTACTCACGGCCATCGGTTTTGCTTTTTGCCGTGCTGATTTTTGCTGCGCGGACCGCTGCGATTGGAAATCTAAGGTTTGCCGGCAAGTAGATTGGCGGAGCGTGATTTCCATTCCTAATCTACAAAAAATATCTTTTTCCGTTGCGCACGGCACCCTGTGTGGGGATGTCAACTTTGTCTAGTGTGGCTCGCCGCAGGGCAGCCCATCGTTGCAATGGATGTGATGGGTAGACCAGAGCCTGGATGCCGGTAAGTAAATCCGTAATGGGTGTAATTTAGTGACTTTGCCAGAGTCAATCAGGACTTATCCGTATCGGCTGGTTTGTCATCTTCATGAAAATCTTCAACCTGATAAATTTGAACATCAATATGTTTTTGCTGCCAATATTGGGGGTCTGCTCCCATTTTGACACACAAATGACTGAGGAATTTCTCCTTTTCCGGGATTTGAGCCCAGACCTGTGGCAAGAAGGTAGCTCGGCGAGAGCTGTCTCGCAGAATGACTCCATCGATGCCGGGGCGTAACCTGGCCACTAAATCATCAGTATTCTTGTAAATGAGGGTCTGGGGTATCGTTAACCGTGAAATTTCGATTTTGATCCAGGCAAGCTCGCTGTGGTGTACAGGCGGAAAACGGTAATCTTCTAGGGCGGCAGTTATGGTGTGTTCACGCACATCTTCATAAAGCGCTTGGAAAGGTTGGAGTGCACCGATACAACCGCGAAGCTGAGCATTCTTGGTCAGGGTGACAAACGAAGCGCCGTGGGCGCGTAATAAAGGTGAAAGCAGCTTCTCGTTTACGGTTGGGAGACTTTTTCCGCGCACACCGTTTTCGAGGGCTTGCCTTGCCAGGAGAAGAAGAATTTGCTTATCTGCGTCTGTAAGCTCTTCTGTCATTTGTAGTTCCTTTTCGGTTATTAAATCAGGATACTATTATTTTTTGATACTCTCTATTATAGTAAATCAAGGGATTACCAGCGTTGACTGATTGGGCAGATAGGACTTCCCCAATAAATATAGTGTGTGTGCCTGAACCCAGTGTGGTCACGACGTGACAATCAAGTTGAGCCAATGCGTGTTTAAGCAGAGGCGTGCCGCTTACGAGCGATATTGTTTCTATGCCATTCAGGCGATCCATTTCATCAGCCATGCGTCCGGCAAATCGATCAGAAAGCTCCACCTGACTGGCTTCCAGAATGCTAATGCCGAAATGATGTGATTGCATGATCAAATCATGAGTACGTGTATTCTGTGCCAGAGAGATAAGCACCTGGGCAGGTGCCAGGGAAACAGAAGTAAAAGAGCTGACTGTCATTCCATGCTGAATACCAGCATGTGCGGCAGTTACAACTGTAACCCCAGTAGCCCAGAAGCGCATAGCTTGGCGAAGTAGTTCTGATTCAACGGTCATTGAATTCTCCATTTGATTTTTCCATCATACTTCCGGCTGAAGGGGACGTCAAGCCAAATATTGATTTAGTTTTTGTCGGCAGGTTTCTGTCCTGAATAGTGTTTGCAAACCCCTTCGAAATTCAATTGCCCTACACGAAATTTTTCAGGTAGTATATAATGGTTTAATATGGAAAACCCTACCCAACCGCCTGAAACCCGGACGGTCCAACGTTCAGAACTACGGCGAAGACCGAAATCGCCCCGTGTTCTACAATCTGCGCTGATTACAGCACTTGTAGTTGCTACGTTGTTCGTGGCATTTTCGCCAAACTCGTTTTCAGGGGGCTTTAGTGATCCATTCTCGACCCTGTTAACTGCCGAGCCAGATTCAGCCATCTTTACCGGAACAACCCAACCCAATGTCAAGATCGGGATTGTTTCAGGGCATATGGGCAATGATTCGGGTGCTGTCTGTGAAGATGGTACCACCGAGGCGGATGTAAATTTCCGGATTGCAACCATTGTCCAGCAGAAATTAAATGCGCTTGGCTACGAGACAGATCTGCTCAAAGAAAAAGATCCCCGCCTGAATAATTACCACGCAGCAGTGCTGGTCTCCATTCACAACGATTCTTGTGATTATGTCAATGATCAGGCTACGGGTTTTAAAGTCGCAGCGGCCATGAGTACTCGTGATACAAATCTGGCGAATCGTTTGGAAGCCTGCCTGCGTGAACGTTATCAACATATAACGGGTCTGCCCTTGCATGAAAGTGTTACCAATGATATGACCTTTTACCATGCATTCAATGAAATAGACCCTGGCACCCCGGCGGGTATCATAGAAACGGGTTTTCTAAACCTTGATTATGATATTTTAACGAAACGTACCAACCTGGTTGCCACGGGTGTTGCAGACGGTATTATCTGTTTTATTAATAATGAAAATATTGCGCCCATAGCTACTCCATAGACTGACCGCAAAGGTATCCTATGAATTCGAATCAAATCGCTGCCTTTAAAAATCTGGAACTGGCCCAGCAAGCCTTGAAAGCCGGAGATAAAAATACATCCCGTCAGCTTGCTGCACAAGCGGCTCAGTTGGCGCCAGAATTGGAAGAAGTCTGGTTGCTCATGGCAGCGCTTGCTTCCCCTCATGGCAGCGTGACTTACCTGGAAAAAGCGTTAAAAATTAATCCCAACAGCGAGCGTGCCCAAAAGGGTATGAGCTGGGCCCAAGGGCGAGTCCAGAAAGAACAGGATGCCAGGGCTGTTGAGGCAAAGCCGCAGGAAACACCGCAACCAGCTCGGGTGATTCAGGAAGAAAAACCTTGGGCTGATACCGTAGTGCCGCAACAATCAGCGACCCAACCTGCACTTATAGCAAAACCAGAGCCTGACTCTGTTCCCGGTTCCGGCCCTATACCCGCTCCGGTGGTAGTATCAGCGGTTCAAGGTAGCAAGGCAGCCACCCGTTCCCGTTATTCATATATTACTCTGCTTGGTGTGGTTGTCTGCCTGGTTTTAGCATGGGCTGGCTGGCAGGGGGCCACACCCGTAGCTGCTTTCTTTAATAGTGGCGCTTTTGCGGCTGAAGATCATGGCCCTGCCTTGGGCAGCGCAGAAATTGCCAAATCAGATGCTCCCAGGCTTGTGCTTGCATCGACGCCTGTGCCGACTACCACTGTCTTGGAGTCGCCAGCGAATGGTATTTCGGCCGGTTTATCGACACTAACCCCGACGCGTTCCCCATTCGAAACTGATGTACCAACTGAGACTTCGCCTGCTCCCACTCAGACTCTGACCGTGCCAACGATGACTGCTCCGGCACCCACCGAAACATTTATACCGCCAACT
>CAINXK010000460.1 GCA_903854805.1 uncultured Anaerolineae bacterium | reverse complement strand
TCCCGTTCGTTTATAATTTCTTCACCGCATTGTTCGCATAAGGCCCGGATTCCTGGCCTGCTGACAAGCTGTTGGACCGGTATGACAAGGCGTATTTCCTGAATAGTCAGTAACTCCTCGGCGGGTATAGATTGATAGGCAACCAATTGGGCAAAATAATGGCGGGATTCATTCACTGCAAATACGCCAGCCTTTTGACGCACATCCGCCTGCGGAGTGATGCGAAACGCTTGTTCAGTGTTCACGTCCACAAAGCTGGCGGCAATTTTCCCGTAATCCTCAATCCGCAAGGTACGGTGTCCAACTGAACAACAAGTAGCGGCTTCGATGCCATCTGCAAAACAGCCATCGGATTCGATGATAACCATCAGTCGCTTATCGCATCTGGAGGCCTCCAATCCCAATAAAGATAGGCCGGTCAGCCCAATGCGCACCCCTAGCACCTGGCGCGGACAAAGATGCGAGTGACGCACGGATGAGACATTAAGCAGATCAACCAGCGTTCGCGTGTTAATATGTTTGGTCTCCTCGCTTTTGTGTTGAGAACAAAAAGACCACCCGCCTGACAAGTTGTAAACACAGGCCGGAAAAAGTCACAAACCAGGCAAACAACGCTATATAAACAAAGTAACGTGGGAGGATATATAGAAAATCGAGTTGCAGTGCCTTGGCGAGTTGGAAAGTACAAACAGTGTACATACCGAGTGGAAAAACCAGCCCCCAAAAGGAAGGATCGTATGCGAAAGGAACACGTTTGTAGCCATGCCGCCAAATGCCCAGAATGACCAGAAGCGGGATCCACCATGTGGCAGTTGCCCAAAAAAATAGCGTCAAGCCCTTCAGGAATGGCATAATTTCCTGGATCAGCGACCAGCGATTTGCTTCGAGAATGAGGATGGCCCCGGAGAGAGTGGTGATCGCCATCGCCCCCATATTGATCCAATAGGGAGGCGCCAACTCTTGGGGCTTCATGCTGAAGAATGTGAAACGATAGAAGATCAATGGAATTACAAGGATATATAGCATAAAACCAAGCAAATACATAGTCAGCGAAAGAAATAAAATTGATTCAGACCATGTACCAAAGTGGTCGGCAATACGGGTACCCGTCACTGAAATGGATTGGGTGGACACTACGATCAGAAGCCAACCACCGCTCAATCCGGTTTCCAGGGTTGGCTTTGGTTCACGAACAGTGACCGCCGTAATAAAAGTATACATGAACAGGCACCATGTGATCAGACCTCCAAGCCAGAAAACCACAGCGATATCTGGGCGATTGGCAATGATTTCGAATTGCCGGCCCAGCACGCAAGTACCAGCAACGATGGTGAAAAAACCATGCCCACGCGTATGGCTGATCAAGTCGCTGATCATTTTGGCTGGATTACGAAATATCCGAACCAGCGTCAGAATCCAGAGAATTGCATAGATAACGATATTCAAAATGAGAAGAAACCAGGCAATTTCCTGCATTTCTTCAAGTTTGGCAGCGATGGACACAATCCCAGTTGCCATCACCAAAGCAAAATAGCCAGGGTTCAGGTTTTCAATTTCGTTAAATATAGATTTCCACTTTGCGTCTGCCGTCATAATTTCTCCTATTTGGAGGGGATAGCCTTTTTACTGTTTGAGCGCCTCAACGCAATCACGATCTGCCAGGGACGTAGAAGATAACCCAACGGCCAGGTAATGATATGAACCAGACGTGAGAAAGCGAATGCCATAGCCAACAAAAAGAAATTAAGAACATGCAATTTGATGGTGAATGGCAAAGGGATTATTGGAGCGGCATTTGGGCTGAAGGTAAGGATGGACAGGAGATAAGGCGTAAAAATACCCGTGAACCAATAAGATCCCCAACGATAATACGTTGAGATGATGACACCTGTCACCATCGAAACCAATAACAGGCCAATCACAACGTAATCCATCGGTGTGCTAACAGCACGAATACGCGCCACACTTACCCGCCGCCAGAGCAGAACGACCATCCCAATCGTCGCCCAGATCCCCAATCCAATACCGCTGATTTCAAGCAAGTACAGACGCAGAGGTTCCTGGTTCCACAGCAAAATACTCTGCGGGATGAAAAGGGCTAGCAGATGGCCTGCTAAAACGATGGTAATCCCCCAGTGAAAAGAGATGGAACCCCAATACAACCAACGGCGTTCCAGGAGTTGCGAGGACAGGCTTGAAATACTAAAGGGACGATAAATTGACCGGTAGATTGTAACGATCGTAGCGGTGAACAACGCCACATAGGGGAAGATCACAAAAAACAGAGTGTTCCAATCCATATTGCCTCCGCTGGCTAAGCCTTCACACGCGACTGGCTTTGAAACGCCAGCAGCACGGTTTCAAATAACTTGATGTAAGGATTGTTTTTGTCCTTTTCGCGCAAAATATCAGCCATGCGTTGCGTTGCTGGCGAAAAATTCTCGACCAAATCAGGGATGGGGTCGCCAGTCACAGCCAGGTATCGCAAGATCGGGACAAGGTGGTCAGGTAATTCGCCTTCGGGGTCAATATCCCTTTCGGCCATGGCGCGGTTTAACTTCGCCATGAACTCACCGCGCTGGTAGCTCTCACCCCAAATTTGGAATCCAATGTAGGGAGCAGCTGCAGGGCTCAGGTCAAGCGTACGTGTATACAGTTCTTCCCAATCCCAGAGAGAAAGTGCACCAACTTTTTTAACGAAGGTAGCCAGCCCTTTGCGGACAGGACTTTTGGCAATTTCCATTAAACCAGCCTCTAATTGCTCCAACAGGCCTGGCTCTGGGTATCGAAAGGCTTCTGCCAGTAAAATGTAGGGATCCATCATTCACCTCTCTGTGGCGGTTGGATATATCCAATACCAGTTTCTCCTTTGTGCGCCAGCGGGTCTTTCCACGTTTCCAGTGACATTTCGCGGTGATACGGAGGCAGCACAAAGCGTTCAGGGATGGTTGGCAGGGTGGTCAACCGATAGATGGCTTCTGCTTCTTCAGAGCTGATCCCAGCCTCCGCCAAAGCTTTCAGCGTGGCAGCATCAATATTGTGATCCACAGTCTTGCGGCGCATATAAATCCGCACGGCATAAATCTTTCGCAATATCCGCCTGATGATCTCCTCGTTCCCGACGCTAAAGAGATTGGCAAGGTATTTCACGGGTAGACGCGCCTTGTCTAAATTGTTAAAGAGTTCGAATTCTTGTTCTGGGTCATTGAGATCGAGCCGCACCATGCCATCCTGCATACTGCTCATCACAGGTGAAAGCGGTGGGATATAAAACATCATCGCCATCGTGCGGTACTCAGGGTGTAAGGGCAGAGCAATCTTCCAAACCTTGACGAATTTATAGATCGGGCTTTGTTGGGCAGACTTGATCCAGTCATCCTCAATATCATTTTCCTTGGCGGCAGCAATCACAGCCGGGTCAAAGGGGTCAAGGATGGTATCCAGGAAGGCATCGACCAGTTTCTCATCCGGAACAGTTGCCGCAGCAGGGATCCGGTCGGCATCGTAAAGCAGCACGCCCATGTAACGAATGCGTCCAACGCAAGAATGCGCACAAGCCGGTGCCTGTCCAGTTTCCAACCGCGGAAAACACAGGATGCACTTTTCAGATTTGCCCGTGTTCCAGTTATAGTAGACTTTTTTATAAGGACAAGCCGCCACACACATACGCCAGGCCCGGCACTGATTTTCGTTTACCAGCACGATACCGTCTTCGGCACGCTTGTAAATAGCACCTGAAGGGCAGGCAGCCACGCAAGCTGGGTTCAGGCAATGGTTACAGATGCGCGGCATGTAGTTGAAGACTACGCGATCCACCTCATCCAATGAGGCTTTGACTTCATCTGAAAGGCCTTCGCGATTGGGGTCGTTACGGGCATATATTTTCGAACCGCCCAAGTCATCATCCCAGTTGGGCCCAGATTCAATATGCAGCGGTTTCCCGGTCACCATTGAAATCGGAATGGCCGTAGGCTGATCATTGCCTTCCGGGGCATTGAACAAATCTTCGTAACGGAAGGTAAACGGTTCGTAATAATCTTCCAGACTGGGCAGGTCCGGGTTATAGTACAGCCGGGCCAGGGCCGTTATCCGGTTGTGCAGCCGTAATTTGATTTTGTCAGGTTCGCCAAATCCCTTTTCAAACTCCCAGCCACCTTTATAGTGCTCCTGGTTCTCCCACTGCGTGGGAAAACCAGTGCCCGGACGAGTTTCAACATTATTCCACCACATGTATTCGGCGCCTTTGCGGTCTGTCCATATATTTTTGCAAGCGATCGAACAGGTGTGGCAACCAATGCACTTATCCAAATGGAAGAGCATACTCATATGTGCGCGTACATTCATGGCTCGGTCTCCTAGAATTTCACATTTTCTACTTTTCTGACAAAGACATTCGTGTCGCGATTGACACCTGTCGGGCCCCAATAATTGAAGGCGTAGGTGAATTGGGCGTAGCCACCCGCCATCAGCACAGGCTTTAGGCGCGTACGGGTGATCGAGTTATTCATGCCCGCCCTTTTACCACGCAAGGGAGAAATGGGTACACCAATCGTACGCTCGGTGGCATGGTAGACAAACACCGTCCCACTTGGAATACGCGCCGAAACATTGCAGCGCTGGACGAACACGCCATTGTCATTGAACAATTCCACCCAATCGTTATCCTTGATTCCAAGTTCATCGGCATCTTTGTCATTCAACCAGATCGGG
>CAINXK010000459.1 GCA_903854805.1 uncultured Anaerolineae bacterium | reverse complement strand
CACACCAGTGCAGGTCTATTTTTAACCATTATTTTTTAAAGCTTTGCAAACCTGCTCACCACCACAGCCGCAGCCGGTAGTACAGCCTTGTCGCCAGCCCTCAACTCAGACGGAGCCTTGCCAGTCTCCTTCGGCGCACCCTGGTAAATAAAAATGGGTGTGCCTTCAGCAACTGAGCTAAACGCCAGATACGCCTGGCCGGTCAGGTAGCCCGCGCTGTCCAAAGAACAGGAAGTCACCCAGCCAATCACCTTGCCGCGCTTATCGACCACTGGGTCGCCATTATGCGCCATACGCTGGCCCTGTTCAGTTAGTGTGAAGCGAACCACCACAGCCTTGCGGGATTTCTCGCGTGCCATAAAGGCCTCGCGTCCAATGAACCATGGTTTGTACGGCTTGACGTACGATCCAAAGCCGCCTTCGGCAACGCCCAGATCGCGCTCGCCCTTGCCAGAGCCTAGACCCATCTCGTGCCCATATAATGGCAGACCGGCTTCTGTGCGCAGTGAATCGCGTGCACCCAGGCCGATTGGCTTGACCCCGAAAGCCTCACCAGCCTTCAGAACCGCATTCCAGAAATCCACGGCTCGCTCGGGGTGCACAAACAGCTCAAACGCCATCTTCTCGCCGGTGTAACCCGTGCGCGAGACGATCAAGTCAAAACCACCCACCACCGCATCGCACAATTCTGTGCGCTTTAGCTTCATGATGCGCGCCTTTGTTGCCGCATCCACGCCCATTGCCAGCAAAGTATCGCGGCTCTTGGGTCCCTGCAGGGCGATATCAACGCGCATATCGTTCCCGGCTTGCGGGTCTCGCAGGTTGCGAATGACTGCTTCGTAACCATAAGTGCGCGCCCAGGGGCGTGCATTATCGATTTTAATAACACCGTCACGGATGTTTTCAAGCCAGGTGCGGTCCTTGTCATCGTTCGATGCATTCACCACCACTAGGAATTTTTCAGCGCCGCGTCGGTAGATCAAGGTATCGTCGATTACATCTGCATCTGGGGTCAAGAAGTGAGAGTACAGGCTCTCGCCTGGGGCCAACCCGCCCACATCGTTGCCGCAGACTGTATCCAGGAAGGAGGCCGCGTCCGCGCCCAGCACTTCATAAACGCCCATGTGGCTGACGTCAAACAACCCGGCCGCCTGCCGTGTAGCCATGTGTTCTTCTTTTACGCCTGTGTACTGTACGGGCATTTCCCAACCGGCAAACGGTACTAATCTGCCGCCCAGGGCTTTATGCGTATCATACAGGCGTGTGCGCTTCAGCCCACCTTCCACTTCATTCCACTCGAAGGCTGGCAGGGCTTCGCCGCTTCCACCGGTCGTTAACCCGATGAACCAGGCTTTTTCCTTACCCTTTTCGCTGATGCGTTTTTCGGCACCCGCGTCCTTGATAGCCTCGTTCACGCTGACCGGTCCCGGCAGGCGCCGCGGATCAAAGTCTTTTGAGCCGTCCAGGTTAAAGGAAAGGTACCCATCAGACAGATCGCGCAGCCAGGTGGCCACGCTTCCGGCCTCTGCCGCCGGCACTGCCAGCTGGAACATCTTGCCGTCCACATTGGTCAGCTTGCCTGTCACGATCGATTTGGGCGTCGCGATGGTGGTCGAAATCGCCAGCCCGGGCTTGAGCACGCTCAGATCAGCGCTGACAGCGTAATCCAGGAACTGTCGTACGCGTGGCCCTGCCAGGTCGAACACACCCGTGGCCGATTTATCATCGACATAATAGAAATGTGGGTAGGTATGTTTTTTATATTCAAAGTCCACACCGGCTTCATCAGCCAATTTACGCACCTTCAGCCGGGCTTCGTTCAACACGTTGAAATCCAGCTTGGCTCGGCGAACTTTGCCCTTGTGAACAGTATCAACGCTGTGTGGCGCGCAGGCCAGCAGCACATCTGCCATCACATCTGCCAGGGCCCGGGTTTTGGTTTCGTCGAAGCCACGCTGGCTGATCCAGGGTGTGCCCAGGCGAATGCCGCTTGGGTCGGCGGAATTCTTGTCGCCCGGGATGGTGTTGCGGTTGACAACGATCCCAACCAGGTCCAGGATACGGGCGGCCTGGTCACCGCTTAGGGCCGTACCATCACTCCCCTTGACGCTCGTGCAGTCAACATTGACCAGGTGTGTGTTCGTGCCACCAAAAGGTACTCGCAGTCCGCGCTGGATGAACTGATCTGCCATCGCAGCCGCGTTCTTTAGTGTTTGGGCTTGCAGGGCTTTGAATTGTTCGGTCTTGGCCAGTTTGAAAGTCAGCGCCAACGCGGCAAAGATATGCACATGCGGGCCGCCCTGTTCGCCAGGGAACACGGCTTTATCAATCTTCTTGGCAATCGCGGCATCCGTCGTCATCAGGATTGCGCCGCGCGGACCATCCAGGCTTTTATGCGTGGTGGACATGACCACATGCGCAAAGCCAATTGGCGAAGGAATCACGCCCGCAGCCACCAGCCCACCGATGTGCGAGATATCCGCCAGCAAATACGCGCCCACTTCATCTGCGATTTCTCGGAACTTCTTCCAATCCGGTACCCATGAATAGGAAGAGTACCCCGCGATGATCAGTTTGGGCTTGTTTTCCAGCGCCAGGGTTCGTACCTTGTCGTAGTCGATCTTTTCGTTCTCATCGACGTTGTAATGCACGGCCTTGAACCACTTGCCTGAACGATTGACCGATGATCCGTGGCTGAGGTGCCCGCCATGCAGCAGGTTCATGCCCAACACCGTGTCACCCAGGTTCATGAGGGCCTGGTAGACGGCGTTGTTGGCTGGCGCGCCTGAAAGCGCCTGCACATTGACGAAAATTTTCTCTGCGCTCACGCCGTTGGCAGCAAACGCCTCGGCACAGCGTCGGATGGCCAGTGACTCAACTACATCGGCATATTCCACGCCTTTGTAATAGCGTGGATCTGAGTAGCGGCGATAGTCGGCCAGACGGCCGCTATAGTTAAGGATCTCCGCCTCAGACATGCTGCGCATTTCGTCACTCGGATAGCCTTCCGAGTAGATATTCTGGAAAGCTGATCCCATTGCTTCTCGTACCGCGAGCGGCGCCTGGCTTTCAGACGCGATCAGTATTATCTTACGGGCCTGGCGTTCTGCTTCGATCTGAGTCAGTTCATAGACTTCAGGGTCGAGGTCAGCCAGGGAGCCGCGAAAAATGAAATCGGACATGGTATTCTCCTGTGAAGCTGGCAAATTTGTAGCAATAAATGTTAAGTTGTCTGACCACTTTGAATTGTAGGACGATAAATAGGGCTGGTCAAGTGCTGAATGACATATAAAAAACTGACCTCTGCCACATTGAAATGGGCGCAGGTCAGTTTTTCCTCAAATTTAGTTGGCTATATTTACTCACTGGTACCCAGTTTCAGATTTTAATCATCACAACCAATGCCGTAAAGGAACGAAAAAAGTGCTTTGCTGTACAGGTGGTTAATTGGTGGAAGATCTTCTTCCAAATAACCACAAAAAATAAATTTCATCTATCAGGGAGTGTTCTATCCACCAACTGGTATAGCCAGTGAGACGATGCCGTTGGCTTTAGCACGGAAGTTCGTCTGAAAGGATCGTGGTTTTATCGGTCTTGTTGGGCACGATGCACAAAAATTCAAATGTTTCGTCGCCAATGTTTTGGTACCAATGGGGAATGTTTTCCGGGATGAAGACCACATCGCCTTTTTTAACTTCGAAAATTTCGTCGGCGATTCCAATCCGTGCTTTGCCAGTCAATATGTATTGTTCGTGTTCCACAGTATTGGTGTGGCGTGGCATGCCACCCCCTGGTTCCATGATAAAACGGCGCAGGGCAAAATTAGGAGCCTCCTGCGTCGAAATAAGAACCTGTTTGGTGGTTTTTACACCGTTTGAAACCTCAACGGCTGCCACTTCCCGCGCGTGTTTGACTGACATGCTTTCCTCCTGGTTTAAAAAGATAAGCGCTTATTCTGATTGTACCAATTCCTGAATTGAGAGTCTACCGCGGATTTTCAGCGGCAGGCATCACTGACCCTGCCTGTACACGCCAGAGCGTGGATGCTTCTAGAAATTCGGTCGAAAAGGTGTTCGCATCGGTCGTGGTCAATAAGGATTGCTCGCTCTCTGAAAGTGTGGACAGCAAGTCGGCGCGTCGCTCAGCATCCAGTTCGGCCATCACCTCATCCAACAAGATCACCGGCCACTCCCCGGTCTTTTCTTTCATCCAGGCCACTTCTGCAAGTTTAAGTGCTAACAGCGTGGTCCGCACCTGTCCCCGCGAACCGTAATCGCCCAGGTCAACCCCGTTTGATAGGAAACGCATATCGTCACGGTGAGGGCCGATGGTTGTCACCCCGCGGTTGATCTCCTCAGAACGCAGCTTTCTTAATGCGCCCATAAAACCATTTTTAATCGTCTCCAGATCGATGGAGCCGCGGTCAATCGGAACATCCATACGCAGCACAAATTGGCCGGTGGGTCGGGGCAGCGGATCGTAAGCCGGGTCATAAGCCAGGCGTAAGACTTCTTTCCCGCGGGTCAGGCTCAGGTGTGTCCGGGCGGCCAGCCGTTCCAATTCCAGGATCGATTGGATGCGCCATAAGATGATTTGTGAACCGGTTTGGGTCAGGTTGTTGTCCCAAAAATCAAGCTGACTTACATCCCCGCCGCGCTCGGCCAGTTGTTTCAAGAGTGCATTGCGCTGGGTCAGCGCCTGCTGATATTCTCCCAATGCTTTGGCATACCCGGGGATCACTTGCGCTAGTGCCAGGTTCAGGTAGCGGCGTCGATCTTCAGGAGCGCCTTCCATAACTTGCGACATCTGTGGGATAAACAGGGCGGCATTAAACTGCCCGATCACCTCGTTGGCACTGCGTTTGACCCCATCCAGCAGCAGTTCTTTGCGCGTACGTTGTCCCAGCGGGCCAACTGCCTCCACGATGATGCGCACTTCGATGCGGTGTTTCTTGTTGCCGCGTTCGTAGTCTGCAACGATCCGCGCAACCCCCGGATTTTCCCTGGCAGCCGCAAAATTTACCAGCTGCCGGTCTGTGTGGGTCTGGAAGGATGTGAAGGCAGCTAAAAAATAGACCGCTTCAAGCAGGCTGGTCTTGCCTTGTGCGTTACTGCCCACCAGTAAAATAGCCCGCCGTGGAACATCCAGGTCCAGGCGGGCAAAATTGCGAAAATTGGTAAGCGAAAGATGTTTTAAGTACAACCAGTTTCATCCTGAATCAATGTGCCAGGGGAGTTTGCAGCGACCATTCTAGGGTTCTGTTACCAGTCTGTCGACTTCCTTGAGCCAAACAAATGCATCGCCAAGGTTCGTTTTACCGCCTGCCGCCCGATCTCCTTTTATACCGTATCTTCCACCGGCCCATCAGGTTTCCAGATTTTGGAGGCCAGATCAGTAAACAGGATCCCATTCAGGTGGTCGATTTCGTGCTGAAAGATGCGCGCAGTCCAATCTCTTAGTTTGAGCGTCACTGGCTGTCCAAAGCGGTTCTGACCTTTAACGGTAATGGCAAGATGCCTTTCTACATCACCCTGGTAACCTGGCACTGATAGGCAGCCTTCGATACCTTCTTCCATTTCAATGGATTTACGGGTAATTTCAGGGTTTACGATGGTATAAAGCCTTTTGGGCTTTTCCACCGTTTCATCCTCATCATCTTCTTCGTCTTCCTCGTTTTCATAATACTCAACCACGATGACACGCTCCAGCGCACCCACCTGAGGTGCTGCCAACCCAACGCCGGGGGCTGCGCGCATGGTCTCGACCATGTCATCGATCAGTGTTTGCAGTCTGTCATCAAAACGGGTGATGGCTTTTGCTTTTTTTCGTAAAACTACATCAGGGACAAAAACAATTTCTCGAACTGTCATAGCTACCTCAATAAAAACCTTTCATTTTTTTCGATCTTTCGAACCCCGATTTTACTCTGAATTTGGCGACCTGGATTGATCTTTCTCACGGTTTACTTCATCCATTGTGCGGTGATACATGGCCAACCAATCAGACATGCGCTCGCGTTCGGCGGATGTCTCGGTTTCGCGCTTTTTCTGGATCCGGCCCTGTTGGCGTCGGACAATATCCTGCTGAACTGATGGCGGGTCAGCTACATCATCGAAGTTGAACTGGGCTCCACCAACCATGATGTACACTGTGCCAAAATTAAGCACCATGCCGAGAATCCCGTTGCGTTTGTATTCAGTGCTGAGGATATTTTCAAGCGGTGCGGCTTTGCGATCTTCTGTGCCGAAAGGTCTGCGGCTGACGTCGATGATCTGGTCAATGGTTACCTGGTAAATATCGTTTTGCCAGTCCATATATTCATACGCAATAAAACCGAATAAAACCAGGCTGATAAATATGATCACTGTTGCCAGCCATAACGGAATGCTCACATCTACAAAAAATGGCCAGATGATGACCATGGCGATCAGGGCAACAATTCCGAGCATATACAGGGCTGCATCGCGGAAGAATCCATAAATATGCTTATGGTAGGTGATGATGTTCCCATCTTCAGTCCGCATGCGGAAAGCATTTTTCCACCAAGCTGCTAGCGATGAAGTTTGTTTTGCGGGCTTTGCCGGTACCGCAGGTTTTACCGGTGCTGCCGGTGTGGGGCCGACAGGCTGTCCACCTGGTTTGGTAAAGCCCAGTTTGGCCCGGATGGCTTGCTTCATGGTTTCTTCATCTGCTTTGCGCCCAACATCTTTTGCGCGATTCCAGTATTCTTCAATCATGGTAGCTGCTTGTTTGGGGTGGCGTACATACACCATGCGGATCTGTCCAGTATAGGTTCGTACCACCACTGTGCCATAATCAAACACGCGTCCAAAGTATTCTGTTTCCGTGCTGACCGATAATATCGTCCCCATTCCGGCCTCGGTTCGGCTGTCATAGAAGGCGACCACTTTTTCCAACCAGATTACACGCAGGTTGGTGACAATGTAATAATCATTACCCCAATCCACATACCGCCATAATCCCCAGGCCAGGTCGGCAACCAATAAAAAACCACCAATCAAACCAAAAGTGGCGCTGATGAATAAAAAGGCCAGCCCCAGGATCCCAAGGATCGGGATAAGTAGCACAGCGGGCAGCAAAAGATCGCGTAAAAGTAGAAATTGGTGTTTGCGCGCCAGAAAATAAATGATCTCATTCTCTGCCAGCCAACTGAACTTCAGATCTTGGGCCAGCTTCCGGCTGGACATCATGATTTCAAAGTTGTGACGCAATCCAGGGACTTTCTTCAGAAGACGTGAAAACGGTCCTCGGAATAGCAGCAGAACTGTCGTTCCGGGTGTGGCTGTTACAGTGGCGTTCCTGCTCTTGCTTCGTAATAAACCCTGTTCGCCATAATAGTCCCCTCTGACTAGCGCGGCAACCTTGATCTGTTTGTTGTTTACTTGCCGGGTGATCTGTACCTGTCCCTGGTAAATGATGTGCAGTGAGTCTGCGGGTGCTCCTTCAGCAAAAACTGTGCTGACTTTCTCGTAGGTCAGCTCCTGCAATTCTTCCGCCACTGCCGCCAGTTCGGGATCGGTCAGTCCGCGGAAAAGATGCAGTTTTTTGAGAAACTCGATGCGAACAGAATTTTCAACCACGTTTTGATTCTACTGCTCTTTCTTGGAAAGGTTATACCCAATTCGGGCAAAGTCTTGTGCGTCGGGCACGCTCACGTCGTAGTCGGTTGGGCTACATATTCCGCACAATGGTGCACCCATAGGACGATGTCTCTGTTGTGTCGGGTAAAAGGCCGCTTAGCAAAGCTGTCACGGCCTCATCTACATAGAATCGGTTGGGATTTCGTTTGCGAAAGCTGACATCATCGATAGCACCCTGGTAGCGTAGAATGCCAGATTGGTCGATCACGAAGACGTGCGGGGTTGACTGCGCCCCCCAGGCGTCAGCCAGCTCGCAATTGTTGTCCATCAGGACAAAGTCGAGCTTGCGCTGGGGAATGGCCTGTGCAATTAATTCGCCTGTTTCATTCAGGTTTGATGCCACATTCAGAAGTGCCAATTTTCCTGGAAATCGGTTTATAAGCGCCACTAGCTCTTGGTCAGCTCTCTCGCTCCATGGGCATTCCGCCGACCAGAAATTGACCAACACTACTTGCCCCAGGTACTCACTTAAGCAGTGGAAATGACCATTGTTATCTGCTAAGGAAAAGTCAGGAGCAAGTGTATTGGTCTGCATATGAAAATTATAGTCGAGAAATCCAAAACCAATTACCTTACCCTGGGTACTGGAGTATTAACTCACCATCCGAATGTGCAAACTCGTTTGTACTACCGTGATTTTGAAAGCCGGATTCCCCCATATGTGGAATTTCCGTAACTGCGTTTTTACCTGTTAAAACCCCGCGAAAGCTCGACATTTTTTTGTCAAAGGTGCTTTATCCATTATCGACGTTTGATTAGCATTCACCAGGCAGTCGGGGAGTGTGGGCACCTGCGTGGAAAAGGCTGGTCTCGCGCCTCCTGCTCCCGGCGGATATGGCTACCCCTTTTTAGACAGATTACTAACATCATCATCATCTACAGACTATCTTTTGTATGCCTTGTTGTGAAATTCTCGGCTGGGAGCCTCGGGTAATGGTGTGTCAATAATTGACCGGCTCAGGTTTCATTTTGATGAATATAATCTCAGAAAAAAATCGAACTACACCTGCATCCAGTAGCATGTAAATTATCTTCAGCGTCAGGGGTCTGTCGAATCTCGTTTATTTTCAAAACAAAACAGGAAATTGCCATATCCAATATTCGAGGTTGAATTGCCCTTGGAGTATTTTCCTTCCCTGTGCGGCTGCCGCGTGCATGATAAAATCACCGCACTATGAAAAAATGGCAATTTTGGCTGGGCGTGTTGATCAGTGTATTCTTTGTTTGGATTTCCTTGCGCGGTTTGCGCCTGGGCGAATTTCGGGATGTCGTCATGCGAGCAAACTACTGGTGGATCTTGCCAGGGATTGGTGTCTATTTCGTGGCGGTCTGGGTGCGAGCCTGGCGCTGGCATTATTTGCTTAAACCCATCAAGGTTATTCCAACCAAAACCATGTTTCCCATCACCGCCATCGGCTATATGGGCAACAATATTTATCCGGCGCGGGCTGGCGAAGTTCTGCGCGCCGTGATACTCAAACGACGTGAAGGCGTGCCCGTTTCGGCCTCGCTTGCCACCATTATCGTCGAACGCATTTTCGACGGTGTCGTGATGCTGGCCTTTGTCTTTATCAACCTGCCTGAGCTGGCCAGGCTGACGAGCGCCTCCGGCTTTGTGGGAAACATTCAGCAAGTCGCCATCTATGGCACTGCTGCATTCTCAGCAGCCCTGGTGATCTTTTTGCTGGCTGCCATGTTCCCGGCTGTTACCGCCAGGATCGGGACCTGGTTCATTGATCGTTTTCTGCCTATCCGTTTTCGCCAAAATGTCACCGGGATCATGCACAAATTTTTGGATGGACTGGCTTCCCTGCGTTCGCCTCTCAATATCCTGATGGTATTCCTGACATCCGTCATCATTTGGTTATTTGAAACTTTGAAATATTGGTTTGTGATGCACGCTTTTGGTTTTTCAGTCTCATTTTTTGCGCTTATGTTAATGAATGGTATCGTCAACCTGGCAACCACCATTCCATCTGCGCCCGGGTATATCGGCACCTTTGATGCGCCCGGTATTGCGGTTTTGGGTGCCTATGGGATTGAACAGGCCACCGCCGCTGGTTATACCCTTACCCTGCACGCCGCGCTGTGGATCCCGATCACTCTTTTGGGTGCCTATTACCTGGCTAAAGAAGGCATTAAGTGGAATGATGCCTTACGGGCAGAAGCAGAATAATCCGTACGTGTCCTTCCTGCCCTGGGTTATACTTGTTTGTGGGTCCCATATTTTGCGAAAGTGAACTTAAGCATTCTCGAATGGCGCTGCTTTAGTAACTTTATCCATCTTTGAAATACCTGCCTGCTGCAGTTTTTTATCCGGTGCTGCGGACCTTGCGATTTATCCATTTTCTCGGATGATGATTATTTATCAGTAAAAAGGTTTCAAGTTGACCCAGACTGACGTGTTTCCTGATACGAAGTTAAGGGTGTTGATTGCGGACGATATTCAAGAAACTCGCCGGAGTGTTCGCTTGATGCTGTCCATGAATCCTGCTGTGGTTGTGGTGGCAATTGCCAGGGATGGCCAGGAAGCTGTCGATTTGGCCAAGGAACACCATCCCGATCTGGTGGTTTTGGATATCAGTATGCCCAAAATGGATGGCTTGACTGCTTACCGGGAAATCAGCCGGATATTCCCCGGTACAGGTTGCATTATCATCACAGGGCGCGGAGAGATCGAATTGCTCAGTGACGCGATGTCACTTGGAGCGCAGGAGTATCTGCTCAAACCATTCACAATCGACGAGCTGAATGATGCCGTCAACCGGGTGGCGCTCTTGATGCGGGATAATCGCCGAAAACAGGCAGATACTGACCGGTTAAATAGACCCAGCGCAGCCCAACTGAAACAACTGGCTGAAGAATACGCCCGCACCAGGCGTACGGACGACCTGGCCTTGCGTGTTTTTGAACAGCTTGCGGAAGACCCGGCCTGCGAAATCCGTTGGTTGTGTACCCTGGCTATGCTTTATGTAATTCGGCAGGATTGGACCAGCTTAAAAGCCCTGGCTTCCAGGCTCGAACGTCAATCCGGTCCTGGCCATAAATGACAATAACTGAAGGATAAATCCTTCGCGGAGGAATTGAATGAAAATAGCGATTATTGGTGCTGGTTATAGTGGCATGGCTGCCGCTTGGGACCTGCGCAAGGCTGGTCATGATGTGACGATCTACGAATCCGCGGATTACGTTGGTGGACTGGCGAGCGGCTTTAAAGAACCGGGTTGGAAATGGTCCGTCGAGAAGTTCTATCACCACTGGTTTGCATCTGACCGGCATATGCTGGGTCTGATCAAAGAGCTTGGTCTGAGTGATAAGGTCTTGTTCCCGCGTCCATACACCGTTATGTACCACGATGGCAAATTCTACCCACTTGATTCGATTGTCAAGGCTATCATGTTCCCTGGGTTGGGCTGGGGAATTAACAAGATTCGCTTTGGTTTGGTGGGCTTATTTTTGCGGCTTACTACCAATTGGAAGGAACTGGAAAAATATACTGTCGACGAATGGATGCGCAAGTGGACCGGAGATACTGTCTATAAGTTGATGTGGGAACCGCTGGTCATCGGCAAGTTCGGCGCAAAGTATTATAAGCAAGTCAACATGGCCTGGATGTGGGCGCGTTTGCATGCCCGTACTACCCGTCTGGGCACCTTTGAGGGCGGCTTCCAGGCCTTTGCCGATCAGTTTGCGGATAAACTTAGGGAAACCGGGGTTGAGATCAAATTGTCAATGCCAGTAACCCATATCCAGCGCGATGACAGCTCCGGCCAATTTGATCTCTCAACAGCCAGTGGCATGGAAAAGGCTGATAGGGTCTTGGTGACCCTTTCCCCGACTGCGGCAGCCAAAATGGTTCCTTCACTGCCCAAAGAATATCTCGAAGGCTTGCTGAGATTAAAGTCAATGGGCGCGGTTGTACTGACCCTTTCGTTGAAACATCAGCTTTCTCGTGAAGGCTATTACTGGTATAGCATCCCGAAGAGCGCCGGGTTCCCATTTCTGGCGGTGGTGGAACATACCAATTACGTCTCGCCTGAAAATTTTGGGGGCGAACACATTGTTTACATCGGCGATTATCTTGAACCCGAACATGAATACTTCCAGCTGACCAAGGAAGAGCTGCTCGAGAAATTTGCCCCCAGCCTGAAGAAATTTAACCCCGAGTTCGATCCAGGTTGGATTAACAAAGTTTGGCTATATCGTACAGATTATGGCCAGCCCGTGCCCCTTGTAAATCATTCGCAAAATATTCCCTTGATTGAGACTCCCATCGCGGGCCTCTATTTCGCATCCATGAGCCAGGTCTACCCCTGGGATCGTGGCACCAACTTTGCGGTCGAGATTGGTCGCCGGGCGGCCGGGTTGATGCTGGGTAGTAAGTAAAAGTTGGGTATTCGCTAGTATCTGAAAAACGCCCACTTCAACAAAAGGGGCGTTTTTTGATGTAAAATTTCTTCTGGGTCGATTTAGGCCCTTCTTCTCATAGGTTTTTCTAACAAAATTATCATATCCATCCGTTATGATGATAAATGTTGGGAACCTTTCAGTCTGTGCGCCGATGAAAAAGCAGTGCCATGTCTTATCCAGGCTGTTTAATCGCGCTCCGCAGCCCTGGTTGCTTCCATACTTTACACCCCGTCTTCAACCAGGCAGCCCGAAAAGAAAATAGGATAAACAAAGTAGAAAAATAAGGAAACATATCATGTTAAAACAAACTCTGAAAATCATGCTCCCTTTAATGGCAATCACAGTGTTGCTGCTCAGTGCCTGTAGCCCAACTGCAACAGCTACACCCACCGAAGCGGTTTCTGCAATCTACACGGCCGCCGCACAGACGGTGATGGCCCAGGCATCCAAGATCGCTCTAACACCAAAAATCACTGCCACTGCGCCGGCCACAAAAACCCCGCTTGTTACGGCAACACCGACCGCCACGGTTGCCCAGATTTCTTCACCTACATCATTGGCGCAAAATTTTTGTGATAATTCGGCTTTCGTCGCCGATGTGACCATCCCCGATAATACTGTTATGGCGCCAGGTCAGGTTTTTGATAAAACCTGGGCTTTCCAAAATACAGGCACCTGTGCCTGGACGGCAGGCTATACCATCATTTTTTCAAATGGTGACCTGATGGGCGGCAATACCAGGCCGATAAACCTGGCTGTCGCTCCACAGGCGCAAGTAAACGTAACTGTCAAGCTGACGGCTCCAACTGCTCCCGGCACCTACAAGGGCTATTGGCGCCTGGCGAATGGCAAGGCCTCACCCTTTGGGGGTTTTGTTAGCGTTGTGATTGTTGTTGGTGGCGGTACCGCGACCGTAACTCCCACTGGCGCAACGCCTACCCGGACAGCCACCGTTGGTGTTACATCCGCTGGTGTCACCGCTACTGCCACCGCAACTTCGGCTGCGCCCGCAGCAACCGTGACCCCGACTCCCACTCCGGTGACACCTCCACCAGCAGTAGATACTGCTACCCCCACAGAAACCCCGCTAACCCCGCCACCTGGCTGAAAACGCGGTTTGGAGAATAAAAGTGAGGCCCTTTCTTTGCGAAAGGGCCTCACTTTTATTCTGATTAATTCACTTTGCTGATCCAATGCCAGCGAATCGTTGGGTTTCCCTACAAACGCATCTTTCTCACCACGGGAGCCACTCTGTTCAGCTTGGCGTGTAATGTGGGTAAGTAACCGTTTTTGAAGTTAGAGTACGATGCTGACTAGTTTTCCCTTTACAACGATAACCTTTCGGGGTTCATTCCCATCCAGTATCTTGATGATACCTTCCAGGGTCAGCGCCGCAGTCTTTACTGTCTCGTCATCGGCATCCGCGGCGACAGTGATGCGTTCACGCACCTTGCCATTGACCTGTACCGCAATCGTGACCTCATGCTCTTTCGCAGCTGCATCATCCACTGTTGGCCATGTTTGGGTGTGAATACTATACTTCTTCCCAATCTCGCCCCACAGTTCTTCAGCAATGTGTGGGGTCACCGGAGCCATCATCTTCAGATACAGCTCCTGGGCCTCGGCCCATTCTTTTGAACCCGCCGCGCCAGCTTCGCGGGCTTTGTACATTTCATTCAACAGCTCCATTAGTGATGACACGATTGTGTTGAACTCAAACTGTTCAAAGTTGCGGGTCACCCGCCTGAGGGTTTGGTGGGTTTTGCGGCGCAGCGCTCGCAGTGTTTCCGGGCTGGGTTTGCCGCTGGTCACATCGTCGGTAAACAGGGTCCAGGTACGTCGTACCCAGCGGGCCGACCCTTCAATACCCTTGCTATCCCAGGGCGCGCCCATTTCCCAGCGCGCAAAGAACATCAGGTACGCGCGCACCGTATCCGCACCATACCTATCTACCAGGATATCCGGTGCAATGACATTCCCGCGGCTCTTGGACATTTTTTCATTGTCTTCACCCAGCACCATGCCCTGGTTACGCAGCTGTATCATCGGTTCTGCACCCTTGGTGATACCCATATCGCGCAGCGCCTTGTGGAAGAAGCGCGTATACAGCAAGTGCATGGTGGCATGTTCAATTCCGCCGGTGTAAGTATCCACAGGCATCCAGTAATTGTATTCTTCGGGGTCAAATGGACCCTTGTTATAATGCGGGCTCAGGTAGCGCAGGTGATACCACGATGAACACATGAACGTATCCATCGTATCGGTTTCGCGTGTGGCCGGACCTGAACAGACTGGGCAGGTGGTTTTAGACCAGGTCGGGTGCAGTTTCAGCGGGCTTTCACCGGTTGGCTTCCATTCAACATCTTCTGGCAGTGTTACGGGCAGCTGTTCTTCTGGCACCGGATTCCAGCCATCTTTTTCACAGAAGATCATAGGGATGGGCGCACCCCAGTAGCGCTGACGGCTGATCAGCCAGTCTCGATAGCGATAATTGACGGTTTCTTTGCCAATGCCCTGCTGCTCGATCCAGTCGATGACTGCCGCAATAGCGGCATTCTTGCGCCCTTTTTCCGTATTCACCCGGGTACCGTTAAACTGGGCCGAGTTGATCATCAAGCCGTCTCCGATGAATGCAGCTTCCATAGTGGCTCCATCCAGGGTTTCGCCTGTTTCGGCCTGAAAGGTTGGAATGATCTGCAGCCCAAATTTGCGTGCAAAGGCGAAATCACGCTCATCATGGGCGGGCACGGCCATGATTGCGCCTGTACCGTAGCTCATCAAAACATAATCCGCAATCCAGATTGGGATACGTGCCTGATTGACGGGGTTGATTGCGTAGCTGCCCGTAAATATGCCAGTTTTTTCCTTATCTGTGGATCCACGCTGAATATCAGACTGGCGTGCAGCCTGGGCTTTGTATTCTGCAACATCCTGCCTGTGTTCTGGCGTAGTGATTTTATCCACCAGTGGGTGTTCCGGTGAAAATACCATGAAGGTGGCGCCCCAGAGTGTATCGGGACGCGTAGTAAAGACTTCGATCAGGTCATTGGTTTCGGTGTGGAAGCTGACGCTCGCACCTTCAGAACGATCAATCCAGTTGGTTTGCAGTGTTTTCACGCGCTCAGGCCAGTCGATGCCTTCGAAGCTCAGGAGTTCATCTGCATATTTTGTGGCTTGAAAGAACCATTGTGACAGCTCTTTTTTAATGACCGGAGTACTGCAGCGTTCGCAGTGACGGTCATCACCCCAGACCTGTTCACGAGCCAGAGTGGTATTGCATTTTGGACAAAAATCCACTGGGGACTTCTTGCGATAAGCCAGTCCATGCTTAAACAGCTGGACGAAAAACCATTCAGACCATTTGTAATATTCCGGTTCACAAGAAACTATTTCGCGCCGCCAGTCGAACATCGCGCCCATTGAGCGCATTTGCTTGCGCATACGCACTATATTGTCGCGTGTGCGCACCATGGGATGGATGCCACTTTTGATGGCTGCGTTTTCAGCCGGCAGACCGAAGGCGTCGAAGCCCATAGGGAACATGACATTGTAGCCTTTCATGCGCATATAACGCGCGCGCGCGTCGGATGGTGTCATGGCATACCAGTGACCGATGTGTAAGTCACCGCTCGGGTAAGGCAGCATAGTCAGGGCATAATACTTGGATTTCTGCGGATCAATGTCCGACTGATACAATCCATCCTTGTCCCATTTCTCTTGCCACATTCTTTCGATTTCTGTAAAATTGTATGCTTTTGTCATTCTTTCCTCGATGAAATCAATGCAATCAATGCTTAAAATTATTCTTCCGCGTCAGGTGTTTAACGTATGCGAAAACCGCGCTCAACAGGCACGGGGATTGGTCGAAGTTCAGGTCTGCTGTCTGATAAGCCCGCAAGGATTGAAGCAGCCTTCTGGAATGATCTTTTAATTTTTGCGATAATCTTTTTCATACGTGCCTCCTTGTTTACAATTTATCTGGCTATTTGATAAAAACGAATAAAAAAAATCCATCATCCACAACAGGGACGAAGGATTATCTCCGCGGTACCACCCGGTTTGCCAGTAAAAGAAGACTCACTGACCACTTTGGTTTGCTGTAACGGGCTTTCCCGGCACTGACTACGATTGTCACCAGTGCAGTCTCCCCAAAAAAGGGGCGGTTGGCGAGTTCGGTTTGGAAACATCCTTACAGATGTGCGCTCCCGTGGGGCGCTGCGCCAGGCTTTCATCTTACTCTCCTGGCTCGCTGACGGGATAACCTACTACTCCAGCCATAACTTTTGATGATTATATCACCAACACGACTTAGTTTTCGGGGCAGGTCTTAGACCTGCCCCAGTGTTTGTGGACCCAGAGGGATTCGAACCCTCGACCTCCTCAATGCCATTGAGGCGCGCTCCCAACTGCGCTATGGGCCCTTAAGCGACGGGTATTCTAATTGATTAATCGGAATTCGTCAACTAATCCAGTGGACCTGAGGGGATTCGAACCCCTGGCCTCCTCAGTGCGATTGAGGCGCGCTCCCAACTGCGCTACAGGCCCATCTTAGAGCCCAATTATTCTATCTGATGCAGGATGGAATGTCAAGCGAACCTCGTCATTCCAAAAAAACCGCTTCGTTTGGTTGGGCTCAATTGATCTGAGACGCTACTCAAATAGCATTTTTACATCATCCTTTGTTAGCGCTTTGAAGAAACTGGATTCGGCTGTGATCAGGCTTTTTACCAGCGCGCGTTTGCGTTCCTGCAGTTGCAATATTTTTTCTTCCACTGTATCGCGGGCAATGATTTTATAAATAAAAACTGGTTTATCCTGTCCGATGCGATGAGCCCGGTCGCTGGCTTGCATTTCGACGGCTGGATTCCACCACGGATCAAGATGAATGACATAATCTGCGGCAGTCAGGTTTAGCCCCACTCCTCCAGCCTTCAAACTGATCAGGAAAAATGGGTAGGATGCATCGTTTTGAAATTGATCGACCCGCGCCTGACGATTGGATGTTTGTCCGTCAAGATAAACATATTTCATGTGGCGTTGATCCAGTTCCAGTCTGACGAGCTTGAGCATTTCCACAAACTGCGAAAAGATCAGGGCCTTGTGGTTTTCAGCCTGCAGCGTTTCCAGCGTTTCAAACAATATTTCAAATTTGGGCACTTCGCCTTTGTAATTTTTTTCTACCAAGCCCGGATGGATGGCGATTTGTCGCAGGCGCAGCAGTCCTTCTAAAATTTTGAAACGCGCATCATTCATGCCATCGCTCTCGATCAGGCCGAGCAGTTCCGCGCGGTAACGCTCGCGGGTCTGGGTGTACAGCTTTTTCTGCGCACTGTCCATGTCGGTGTATATAATGCGCTCTGTGCGTGGAGGCAGTTCCGTGGCGACCTGTTCTTTGGTGCGGCGCAGGATGAATGGATAAATCAGCTTGCGCAGTGTGTTGGCAGATTCTTCGTCCTGCCCGCTTTCGATCGGGGTTGCAAATTCGCGTTTGAAGTAGTCCATGTTCCCGAGTAAGCCGGGGTTTAAAAACGCAAACTGTGACCACAATTCAAAGGTGTTGTTCTCAACCGGGGTGCCCGTCATTACGAGCCGGTATTCAGCGTTGAGCAGGCGTGCTGCCCTGGCACTTTTTGCCAGCGGGTTTTTGATGGATTGAGATTCATCCAGGATGACATAATGGAACCTGTATTTACTCAGAATTTCTACATCGCGCAGCATCGTACCATACGTAGTGATCAGCACATCGCAATCGTTGAAAACGGCGGTGTCTTTATTGCGGAAAGTACCCATGTATTCCATGAAACGCAATCCGGGCGTGAACTTCTCGGATTCTCGCTGCCAGTTAGCGATTAGGCTTTTAGGGACAACCAGCAGCACAGCTGGTTCGTTCTTGTACTGCTCGCGCAATGATTGGATGTATGCCAATACTTGGACCGTTTTACCAAGCCCCATATCGTCAGCCAGGATACCGCCAAATTTATATTCCCGCAAAAAATGGAGCCAATCAAAGCCATGTTTCTGGTAAGGGCGCAGCTCGCCACGAAAGCCATCCGGGAGTGGATGCGAAGCAATCTGTTCGAAGTTGCGAAAGCGCTCGCGACGTTGGTTCAAATCAGCAGGCGCTTCGATTGTATGATCGTCTTCGAGTAGAGCATCGATTAAAGGTAAGTGAAAGTCGTTGACTCGGAATCCGTCGGCTGTCTCATGCGCCAGATTCCAAAGATGCTTATATTTTTCCAGCCACTCTGCAGGAATTTGACCCACTGAGCCATCCGCAAGTTTGATGTAGTGCTCACCACGTTTGAGGGCTTTGCGAACATCGTGCAACGAGATTTGTTGATCGCCAAACTCGACGATCGTTTTGATGTCAAACCAGTCAATTCCAGAAGAAATATTGACTCGCAGGCTGGGCGTGGCACGGTTGATCTTGCCGAGCTTAAGATTTTCCTCGCCATAGATTTCATAGCCTGCCTGGGCAAGTTTTGGTATGGCATGCGCCAGAAAATCAAAGGGATGGGCGCGAGCTCGGAGTTCGAACGTGCCATAGGGTTGGTTGCTGTCAGATTTCTTGAGAAGATAACTGGCATCCGCGAGCGGTTGTGCCCAGATTTGTTCTTGCTCCGGCTGTCGTTGAATTCGGACCAGGTCCCAGGTACCAGGCACGGTTTCAATTGCATGTGGAATTTCAGCTTTGGCAGCCGGCACTTCATACTCGCCATAACCAAAGCGCAGGTTGGCGCGTAATTTATTATCTTTGTCCTCGTGCAGGTATATCCGCGGGATCGGATCGATATTGACTTCGCGCCATTGGATTAGATCACTCTGGATGGGAAGTGATTCTGCCACGCGGCGCAGGTATTTCTCGCGGAATAAATCCGCGTGCTGCTCCGGAATGATGATAGGGAATGAAGATAGGCTGGAGATGTTGGTCGACCCACTCAGGCAAAATAGATTCTCGCCCAACATTAACCAGACTGGGTTGCTGTAAATCAACTCAAGTTTGTTACTCAAGGCATGAAAGACATCGGTTTGCACACCAGCCTTCAAGACCAGGTTTCCATTTTCATTTGTAAATTGCACTTGAATATCGACCGGTTGTGGGTGAATATGGATGCGGGCTTGAACGGTCTTTTTGTTTTTACTGGCAAGGAAAATCGGTATCTGTAGTTGTGCCAGCATCGGAAGATAAGGAATAAAAGATGAAATACCGCTGAACATGCGTGATATCTGCACCAGGAAGAATAACAAATTGACGGCTTCCGGAGTGAGGTTCATACATCCAGCCGGGTTCGTTTGCAGGTACATTTCTTCGCTAAAGTTGATCCAATCGTGATTAGTTTCAAGCAGATTGTTGATTGCCGGCCGGTCATCCGATGGTATGCCCCGCAGGACCTCCCAGTTTTTAGCTTTTATGATGGTAGGCGTGATGAAATATGAACCTTGATAATAATAATCTTCTTTATAGATGATGAGGGCCGCAGCGTACCGCTGGATATTTGCCGTTGATTTGGAAGCAGACTGAGATAGCTGCTCCAGGGCACCATCCAGTTTATACTGCCAGCTGTTGGCGGCCTGGGCCGGGATCAATTTTTGATCTACTCGCCCAATGATTTCTTCGTCGTCGTAGTTATTCAATTCTTCTTTGAGATGTTCGCTCACTTCAAGTGCGGCGGCGATCATGTGCTTACAAAAATGACCTTCAGCATATGGGCAGTTGCAGTCAAATTGCAGTTCGCCGGATTTTTGTTCCACGTAAATTTCAACGTTATATTCTCCATAGTCCCCTTCCACCATGCAGATAGCCCGATACCCTTCTTCAAAGTCCACATCCCATACGCGGCCATCTTTATAGTAAGCGTGACCGCGTTGGATCGATTTTGCATCTGCATACATTGAGTATGGGTAATTATCGAGAAGTTGGGCCGTGAGCATTCGCATGCGGTAATTCTAAACGAAAAAATTGTTTTTGGAATTATTTTTTAAAATATCGGTATGCTCTGCAGATGGTTATTTTGCGGAAAAACCTTTCCGTAAAATAACCACAAAAGACTCTTCCGTTTTGAGGTGTGCTTCCCAGACTCATCAGGCACGTTTGGTGAGTGGCTGCCTATTATTGGCGTATTCTTGCTGTCCTTCGCTTCCCGCTCTTCTGATACCTGAAGCTGATCGTTCAATTGTTCAAAGGTGTTGTGAGCGAGCGCTAACATAGATCCTGGCCTTCGTAGATTCTCCCAATTGATTCATTTGTGGACCGACGTAAAGCCCCAACTTCTTGATCGTGCCTGCTTTTTATAGTTTTGACTACCCTGCATTTCTGTGCTTGATCATTTACTATTCAGGGAAGGAAAACAGCGTGAGTTGACCCCAGACTTGGTTATAATCGCTTGAAAGTACAAGCACTGAAGTTATGTCAATTGATCCATTCGCGTTTTTGGAAAAAAGGAATTTATCATGCCATCATCTCTGACTCTGCGTTATGGAATCAACCCTCAACAGGCCCCCGCCCGCGTTTTTATTAAGAATGGCACAGATTTACCCTTTACTGTACTGGCGGGTTCCCCGGGCTACATCAACCTGTTGGATGCGTTGAATGCATGGCAGCTTGTCTCCGAGCTTACGCAGGCGACTGGCCTGCCGGCAGCAGCTTCCTTTAAGCATGTCAGTCCGTCTGGCGCGGCGGTGGCCGTTCCTCTGGATGACATTTTGAAGAAAATCTATTTCGTTGATGATCTGGAGCTTTCACCGCTTGCTCAGGCTTACGCGCGTGCGCGCGGCGTTGACCGTATGTCATCCTTCGGCGATTTTATCGCTCTTTCTGAGACGGTCGATGTCTCTACGGCCAGGGTTATTGCGCGTGAAGTTTCCGATGGCGTTATCGCACCTGGGTATGAGCCCGCTGCTCTTGATTTGCTGAAGCTCAAGAAAGCTGGTAAATATGCAGTTATTCAGATGAATGCGGCATACCAACCAGAACCGGTGGAAACCAGGGAAGTCTATGGTGTCACCTTCGAACAGCACCGTCATGATCGTTCCGTCCGCCCCGCTGATTTTGCGAATATTGTCACGTTGAACAGGCAGCTCACTTCCGAAACTATTCGCGATATGACTGTTGCCTGGATTACACTCAAATATACTCAGTCTAATTCTGTTTGTTATGTAAAAGATGGTCAGACCATTGGTGTGGGAGCCGGCCAGCAGTCGCGCGTGCACTGTGCTCGTCTAGCTGGTGAAAAGGCCGATATGTGGTACTTGCGTCAACATCCACGCGTACTCGAGTTACCGTTTGTGCCTGGGATTAAACGACCCGATCGCGATAATGCCATTGACCAGTTTCTCCAACCCGGCGTTACGGAGGCTGAAAAAGCAAACTGGAAAAACGCCTTTACACATTTTCCTGAGCAGTTATTATCTGCTGAGCGCCGTGCCTGGCTGGATACCCTGACGGGTGTTACGCTCGGGTCCGACGCTTTCTTTCCCTTTCGTGACAGCATCGATCGTGCTGCCCAGACCGGTGTCTGTTATGTGCTTCAACCAGGCGGTTCCAACCGGGATGAAGATGTCATTGCCGCCTGTAACGAATATGGAATGGCGATGGTCTTAAGTGCGGTCAGGTTGTTCCACCACTAGCTTGTATTTTGACAGGGGAATTTATTTTAGACAATAAATTTCCCTGTCAATTGCCAATCGTCAAGCAGGAAAGTTTTGTTCACTTAGCGGCGCTTGCTGCTGGTTTACCCCGCAGTTGATATGCTTTGCAAAAAAGCCTATACATACTGTTACAAGTAAGAATTTGCGAAAACTATTCAAAGGAACGATCCGATGCCAAAAGCCATTCTATCTGTCCATAACAAAACCGGCCTGCTTGCTTTTGCCACCGGTCTCGCTAATCTTGGTTGGACCCTGCTTGCATCTGGTGGTACCGCCAAAATGTTGCGTGATAATGGTCTTGCTGTCATTGAAGTGGCAGATTACACCGGGTCACCAGAAATCCTGGGTGGACGCGTTAAGACCTTGCATCCGGCCATCCATGGCGGGCTGTTGGCACGTCCCACCCCAGCCGACCACCAACAGCTGCTCGAACTTGGTTGGGACTATATCGATATTGTGGCTGTTAATCTATACCCCTTTGAAGAGACCATTGCAAAGCCTGGCGTGACCTATGCAGAGGTGATTGAGAACATTGATATTGGCGGAGTGACACTTATCCGTGCAGCCGCAAAGAATCACGAGCGGGTTACGCTGGTATGTGACCCTGCCGATTACGCGAGCGTGTTGGATGAACTTCGTGCTGGAGGCATTTCTGCCGAGATGCGCAAAAAATTAGCTGTCAAGGGTTTCGGACGCACCATGCAATATGATCAATCCATCCATGTTTTTTTGGATACATAACCTGAGTCATGGATTAGGGTCACGGTTAGATTGGGTTTTGCTCGCTTACGGCTCTGGCCGTTGGTTTGCCAACAAAAATAACCTGTATAAATAGAAATTTGCGTAACCATTATTGATGTTAAATAGGCCAGGATAATCTGACCGGGTGCCGGCTGCAAGGGTTTTTCTTTATATCGGGTGCTTTCTAAAAGGCTTGATCTATACCCATACAACATTAATAAGTATGATATTCTTGTTAACAATGTGCTGCCGGACTTTATGGCACGCTAATTTTTGCTAAAAAAGGTTTTTGCCATGAGTCAAGAAATAGCATCTGTCAATCAGGGTGGGTTGGAACAAAAATGGAAGGTGTTGATCTCAGTGATGTTCGGTGTTTTTATGATCATCCTGGATTCAACCATTGTAAACGTCGCTTTTCCTACCCTGCGCACCGAGTTTGGCGCATCATTATCCGATGCTCAATGGGTACTGAGCATTTATGTTCTGGCGCTTGGTGTCACAACACCGATCACCGGTTTTCTGGCTGACCGTTTTGGTATCAAGCGCATATACCTGTTAGGGTTGGGGATTTTTACCATTGGTTCTTTTCTCTGCGGTATCGCACCTTCGCTGGGGACGTTGATCCTTGCTCGTGCCCTGCAAGGTTTTGGCGGTGGTTTGGCGCAGCCGCTTGGCCCAGCGCAGTTGTACCGGGCCTTTCCTCCCAAAGAGCAGGGAACCGCACTCGGATTGTTTGGCATTGCCCTGGTGGTTGCCCCTGCATTGGGACCTATTATTGGTGGTTGGTTGGTGGATCTCCAGATTTGGCGGGCGATCTTCTTTGTCAATGTGCCGATTGGCATCCTGGGAGTATTCCTCGGCTCGCGGTTCTTGCTTGATTTCAGGATCGAACGGCGTCCAGTCTTTGACCCATTGGGGTTGATCACATCGGTGATTGGTTTCGGTTCGCTCCTGTATGCTGCTACTCTGGCTGAAACCAATGGCTGGACGGGTCTTGGGACGTTGACGGCACTTGGCATCGGTTTGGTAGCAATCAGCGCTTCTGTAGTGGTCGAATTATATGTGGCGAAAGAGCCCATGTTGAACCTGCGCCTGTTTGCTAATCCGACCTTTTTAAAAGCGGCGCTGATAGGCTATGTTGCCATGGTGGCCTTGTTTGGGGCAGAATTTCTCATTCCCATTTATCTGCAGGCTTTTCGTGGTCGTACTGCGTTGGAGACGGGTTATATTCTGTTGGGCGTGGCTGCCACATCGGCCTTTGCCACGCCGCTGGCAGGTCGTTTATTCGACAAAATCGGTCCACGCATGCTGATCGTGACTGGTTTTTTGATCCTATGTATCAATACCTGGCAGATGGCGCAGATCGGGGCCACCACACCTATTTCCTATATTGTTTTCCTGCTGGCTTTACGTGGTTTGGCGGTCGGGTTAACGCTCCAGACTACCTTCACGACCTCTTTGAGTAGTATTCCGTTGTCCATGCTGCCGCGCGGCTCATCTTTATTGAACAGTACCCGTTTTGTCGTTCAGGCTGTATCGGTGGCAGCGTTGGCAACCATCCTAACCGGGTCACTTTCGGCGGGAGTGAGAGCCCAACAGGATCAATCCCAAAAAACTCGAGTGGTTTCGACTACCCGGTTTGGCATTTGCGAGACCCCCGGTGTAAAAGCGGAAGACAACTTGCCGCCTGGTGCCGCAGCCTCGCTGGCAGCTCTCCCCCCCAGCTCAATGCAAGTCGCCAAAACCAAAATCCTGGCGGATTTAAAGCTTGCCTGTAATGAGAGTATGCAAGGTTTTGAGGCAACCTACCTGGTTACTTTTTACGCATCGATTGTGGCACTTGTAATCGGCTTGTTTCTCCCTGGTTGGCCGGGTAAGTGGGGTGGGCGTGGATCTACCCAGACGCCGCTTCCCGGCGGGCATTAAGCCCGTGCGGGTTTCTTTTTATACTACTTCATTCTCATACAAGATCTCGTACTTGTAGCCTTGTTCGGTCAGAAACCTTTGCCGGTTGGCTGCAAAGGTCTGATCAACTGTCTCGCGTGTGACGATGGTATAGAAATGAGCCATTGCTCCATCGCTTTTTGGACGAAGGATCCGCCCCAGGCGCTGGGCTTCCTCCTGGCGGCTGCCAAAGGTGCCGGAGATTTCAATTGCCACACTGGCATCCGGTAGGTCGATGCTGAAGTTGGCGACTTTCGAAACCACCAGGATTTTAACCTCCCCCGTCCGAAATTTTTCATAAAGTTTTTCGCGTTCGCGGACAGGAGTTTGCCCGTTAATCAGCGGAGCCTGAAGCAGCTCGGCAACCTGGTCCAGTTGATCTAGATACATTCCGATCACAAGGATGTTCTCGCCTATATGTCGCTCGAGAATGGCCTGCAGGATGGGCAATTTACGGCGGTTGTGCGCGGAAACCGCATATTTTTCACGTTGTGGCGCGATGGCATATTCCATGCGTGCGCTTTCGTCCAAGGGCACGCGGATTTCGTGACATAGTGCCGTCGCGATCCAGCCCTGCTTTTCCAGATCTTTCCACGGGACGTTATATTTTTGCGGTCCAATTAGTGAAAAAACATCTCCTTCCATGCCATCCTCCCGCACCAGGGTGGCGGTCAATCCCAGGCGCCGGCGAGCCTGAATTTCTGCAGTGATGCGAAAGACGGGGGCTGGCAGCAGATGCACTTCATCATAGATGATCAGCCCCCAGTTACGGGCGCTGAATAGACCAAAATGCGGAAATTCATCACTGGATCCACGCTTGCGGTATGTGAGAATCTGGTAGGTGCTGACGGTTACCGGTCGAATATCTTTTTGTAAGCCGGAGTATTCGCCGACCATCTCTTCCGTCAGGGAAGTTTTGTCCACCAGCTCGGTCATCCACTGGCGCACAGCCACGGTATTTGGCGTCAGGATCAGTGTCGAAGTCTGCAACTGTGCCATGGCAGCCATACCTACGATGGTCTTGCCCGCGCCGCAAGGCAGAACAACCACACCGCTGCCTCCGCGTGTCGAGCCGCTGGCGTGAAAGATTTCTGCGGCCTCGCTCTGATAATGCCGCAAGTTGAATGGTTTTCCCCCCAGCGTGGCCTGTCGCAAGACAACCGGCAGATTGTCGCCTGCCACATAGCCTGCCAGATCTTCGGCAGGATAGCCAATCTGAAGCAGAGCCTGTTTGAGATGACCACGCCGTCCGGGAGCTACCAGTGCCCGGCGCGCATCCAAGCGCCCGTGCAGATAGCGGGAAGTGCTCTTGTGGTTGAGAATTTCAACCATCAGTGTCTCATCTTCGCTGGTTACAATCAGGTTTTCGCCTTCACGCACCAACTTCACACGTCCGTATCGCCCCACGTACTCATCTATGTCGCGCATCACGTTGGATGGCAAGCCGTATTTGGAAAAATCTTCCAATTCGGCCAGGATTTGGGCCGCAGTTAACCCAGAAGAAGCCGCGTTCCACAGCGAAAGCGGCGTAATACGGTAAGTATGAATATATTCTGGCGATTTTTCCAATTCAGCAAATCGCGCCAGTGCATCGCGCGCGGCTTCATAGCGCTCATTTTGAACTTCGAGCAGCAGGCTTTTATCACCCTGCACGATCAATGGATTGGACGGCGATGGCATAATTATTCAACCTCAAACAGGAACGTATCTGCCAATTTCGATACTGCCTCTTCAAACAATGCCTGTTCTTTTTGCTGGATGCTGATGATGTGCGCCTGGGTGTCGATCTGAAAGGGGCAGCGTAGTTCTGCCAGGGTTTTGCAAATGGCATCGAAGCTTTCATTGTCTGGGAATTTAAAGCTGATGGTGACGACGCGATTTACTTTTACCGACCTCGCAATTTTCGGGGCGTCAGTCACCGGTTTTTCCCTGGGGAACAGGCTAATGGCGGTTTCAGAGACTAGCGTAAAATCCCATTCCCGGTGTTGGATCCGCATGGGGACCTGACCCAGGGTTTCAAGGGTAGAGTAAACTTCTTCAGAATTGCGTACCAGGTTGATGGTTGGGGCAATTTTTTCGGTCCGGAATTTCTCTACTTCAAGGGAAATATTGGTTGTTTCGAGCAGGGCAAAGCCTTCGTAAAGGGTAAACTGGTCGGCGTGCCCGGCCCATTCTTCGAGTTCGATCTGCACATTGGAAGGCAGATCGCGCCCACTGAGGTTTTTTAACAGGGCGCTGATGTCAAGGTCTGGTTCCTGGACGAGTCGGGTGGCAACGGCAGATTTTTTGAGTTGGAAAATCCCCACATACGCCCCATGTCCGTTGTTTGGGTTGGACATTTGTTCACCGAGTGTTGTTATCTGGCGGATGACGCTTACCGGGTAGAAATCAGATTCTATGATGATGTCAAAATTCGGTTGGATGGTGACTTTAGGAGTGGCACCTTCACCATTCATCAAGCGAATGAAACGTTCGTTAACACGGAAGCCTGAAAGAAAACCGCGCGAAGGGCTTACCCCTTTGTACGGTTCGCGTGAATAGGCAACATCCACAAAGCGCATCGTGAACGGAATATATTCAAGAAAACGTTCCACATACCGGCCTTCGACACGTTCGAAAGCATCCGGTGCGTCAGGAGGAACAGACTTCTCGTTTTCAGAGATTTGATTACTTTCATGAAAGTTGGCATACCGACTGGTAGGATTGCCCCAGCGGTCGACTTTGGGAGCGCTTTGCGGAATGAGAAAGTATGGGAAATTAGTTTTTAAGTAGGCGATTAGCGATTCAGTGCTGAACCATTGGCCCGCCGGACATTTTCTGAGAATATCCAATAAAAACATACGAATTCCGGGGAATTTGAGCGTAGGCATAATTCCGGTGCCCGAGCCCCAACGATCAAAGGTATCCAAAAAGCCATATGGGCCATAATGAAAAAACTCATTAAAACTGGCATCATCGTAACGTTGTAGAGATTTTGTCCGATTTAGTGCATCGAGAATGTTTTTTTCCTGTTCT
The DNA here is from genome assembly GCA_903854805.1 of uncultured Anaerolineae bacterium. The sequence continues at coordinate 39,199 of CAINXK010000459.1, read as the reverse complement.
ATCGGTAAAAGCCCCAGGAACTTTTGCAGCTGAGCTTCGTTCACACTTACATAGTTATCAATAAATGATGCATCGGAGCTGGAGTAGCCGCGATACTCACCCTGCAGGTCGTAAGAAACCAGGTGTAGGCTCAACGCCAGATTATCGATGAAATCTATCCAATATGGACGGGCATACATCCAATCGTCTTTTTCAGGCGGGTCTATGCCCAGCAGTTTTGCCAGGCGTATCATGTCAGTGCGCGGGATTCCATTTGTGCGTGTCATGCGCTTTATGCTGTGCGCATGTGCATAATCCAGGTAAATGAAAAGGTCTCGCAAAATATCGCGGTTATTGGAAATTACTTCCAGTGGTTTGGGATCAATCGGGGTCAGCATGGAGCTCATGGTTTGATGGTTTTGGTGACAAAGCCGGTTTTCTTGAGGACTTTTTCAACACTGGCGCGGGCTTCAAGTGGGAATGCAATAAAATGTTCACTGAGAACAATGATTTTTTCTTTGAGTTCACGTTCCAACTGGATGCGCAGGCTCAGGTCACGCACACGTGCAAATAGCAGGTTTTCATGTAAGATGGTTTTGCCCCAATTGGCATTGACAGTTTCCAGGACTTTTTCAAATGCGGGAACCTGTTCTGCCAGCCAGATCGACAGTAGGGAATTGCGCTGCTCGGGAATGGCGCGACCAAGTTTGACCAGGCTGGGCCTCGCGATCAAAACGCCATTTTCTATGGTGAGCTCTGTCAGTATATTGAGTTTTTCCAGATCCGTGAGCGGCACCACCCGTAGATCAATTTTGACGCAGCCCGCTGCTGATGTGGTATCTGCCCATTCCAGGTTTGATGGATACGGCTGCCTGTCGGATGTCAAATTCTGCTGGGGCGCAATTCGATAATTGGCAGCGCCATTAATTTCCAGCCGGGACAAAAAGCCCAACTCCCAGCCTTTGTGTAATAATTTCTCGGCAGATGGAATTATTACACCAAAACAATAAATATTGAGTGCCAATTCAATGCTTTTAGGATCTATCCAGCTTTCAGTATTAAGTAGTTTGAGCGCGGCATCTATCGGAGAAAGCGATGCGGGTACATTCGGCTTGTAAGTATTGGTTGTGCTTTGCCATGCCGTTTTTTGCCAGATTTCAAAGCTTGCAATCGAAAAAAGATCTTCCTTGATGTATAGGCTGCCTCGCTTGATCGCAAGGGGCAACACTTCCTTCGGGATTGCTGGTTCGCCACCTATCAATTCAAGCAGTTTTTTACGGATGGTTTTGTCGTTGAACTGCCCGGGTTGTACGTTAGATTTGGAGGCGATGGGGGGTAGGTATGGGGCGAATTCAGGGGGTAACGCGAATCTCCAACGTTCCATTTGGGCGTTGTCGCCGCGCATTTTGACTTCTGCCATTACCACCAGCCCGCGTCGAACCAGGTTCTTTTTGACGTTGTCGAATGTATATTTGTAGCGTTGAGTGTAGGTACCACGCTGGTTGCCTGTTCCGTAAATCCGTTCAAAAAAACTGACATCCACCTCGCCGGTTTCATGCAATAGGCCCAAGCCCACGGCCTCTTCGGGTGTAATGGCTTGCATGATTTTTTCCAGGCCCACAGCTGTGACGTAAAAGCTGGCAAAGGATGTACGCGAGGCAGTCTCGCTAGCGCTGAATCCACGTGCTTTCCGGATGGCGTTTAAGTCTCCATCGGGTAGTTCCGCACACATGCTATGAAGCAGTTGGGGAATAGTCATACCGTGATTGTAAAGTACGCTCGTATCAGTGTCAAACCCAACATGTTGATGTTCGAAAATAATTTAGAATTTTGGCCTGACCGCCAGGATTTTTCAAATTGCATTTGTACAGTGTCATCGTGCATAAATTGCTGTTCTCCACCTTTAAATAAAAACGGAGTATTTCGTATTTGTGACCATGGAGATGTATTTACTCAATGTTCTGTTACCCTTCAGAATAGGCTGGTTTTAAAATTTCGCTGCCGATTTTATCGATTTGAAGCATTGTGTTGAGCGCTTCGCGTGATTTCTTGGGATCCTGTCCATTCAGTATCTTGTCTAACACAGTGGGTATGGTTTGCCAGGAAATCCCGTACTGGTCTTTGAGCCAGCCACAGCGTTGTTTTTCTTCGCCAGCGGAGAGTTTTTCCCACAATTCAGCCGCTTCTGCCTGACCCTCGCAGTTAACAAAGAAAGAGATGGCTTGCGAGAATGTAAATACTACTGGGCCGAGATTTAATGCCATAAAGTTCTGATCATGAGCTGGAATGATATGGTTTTTATTTACGCATAAACTTTGATCCCAAGTTCAAGGGATCTCAGCACATTATCGCTTCCGCCAAGCAAATGCCCAGCGACTGTAGGTCTTTCAGTTGCCATCTTTTTACTGGTCTACTATCTCGATTGAATACCTCGCGAAAAGAATAAAAACTACCGACCTGGCATAATTTCTATTTTGAAGATTTTGCCAAACTTGCAACATCTGTCGGAAATACGCTCGCGACCCGCGCAATGAAGGAACCGGTATAAGATCATTCTGATTTTTGGTTATCTCTACAACCAACACGAGTCAGCAATATCCCATTGACTGGCACCCGCGAAAAAATGTACACTGGTGTAGACTAATTTTCGAGTAGGAATGCATATGACCCACCACACACCGGAAATAGAATATGAAAATGCAAAGATTGGGCAGGAACTTGCCCAGCGCGAAGCAGAGTTGACGATTATTAACAGCATACAACAGGGGCTCGCTGCGCGCCTCGATGTTCAGGCAATATATGATCTTGTTGGTGATGAAATTCGCGATATTTTTAATGCGCAAGTGGTGATGATCTCGCCTTATGATCAAAAAACAAATACGATTGAACACCGTTATGCAATTGAGCGAGGTCTGAGGGTTTATTCTCCCGGGTTCCATCTGCCAGGAGGTTTCCGTTCAAAAATTATCCACTCGGGTCAGCCATTACTGGTTAACACGGATGTCGCAGAGCAAGCTGCGCTGCTGGGCCAACCGACGCTGCCCGGAACGAAGACCCCCAAATCCTGGTTGGGCGTGCCGATGATTGTTCGGGGGCAAGTTACTGGTGTCCTGAGCCTGCAAAATGTCGATCAGGAGAATGCTTTTGGCGAATCTGATGTGCGTTTGTTGCAAACAATCACGGCTTCGATGAGTGTGGCACTCGAAAATGCCCGTCTCTTTGAGGAAACCCAGTGTCTTCTCAAAGAATCTGAGCAGCGTGCAGCCGAATTACAAATTATCAACAGTGTCCAGCAAGGACTCGCTCAAAAGCTGGATGCACCGTCCATCTATGAACTCGTTGGCGAAAAGATCCGCGAAACGTTTGCAGAAAAGGCAGAAACCATCTTCATTGCATTCCACGACGTTACTACGGCTAAGGTGAACTACCGTTATATGGTTCAAGCGCATGTTGTCCACACTGATAGCGGCTGGCATCCAGATAATTTGCTAAAACGGATGCAGATTGAGCCGCATTACCGGACTGTTTGCATTCGAAGTGCTGCCGATTTGGCAATACCAGGGTCGATACTAGCGGCTCCGGGTTCAGCAATCCTGGTTCCACTGATTGTAAGTGAAGAAAAAAGCGAAGATTCTGGCTTAAGTAGCATACATGGGGTCGTGGGCGTGTTGAATTACGAACGAGAATATGCTTTTTCGGCTTCAGATGTCCGCTTGCTTGAGACGCTCTCAAATTCCATGAGTGTGGCGCTTGAAAATGCGCGTCTTTGGGAACAGGAAAAGCAATACCGAAAAGCTTTGGAGCGTGAATTTGAAATTGGCCGCGAAATCCAGGCCGGATTCTTACCCGATTGTTTGCCTCAGCTCAATGGGTGGGAAATTGCCGCTTCGCTTAAATCTGCGCGTGAGGTTGCCGGTGACTTCTATGATGTTTTTGAACTTCCGGAAGGGAAAATTGGTCTTGTGATTGCGGATGTTTGCGATAAGGGGCTGGGCGCAGCATTGTTTATGACCTTGTTCCGTAGTCTTCTGCGTGCTTTTTCAAATACAGATTTTTTTACACATGCAGAGTCTGATAATCTGAACACGCCAACGACACGACTGAAGAATGCTATTTCATTGACGAACAACTATATTGTTGAAACACACGGTGATACAGGCATGTTCGCTACGATCTTTTTCGGTATCCTGGATATAGAAACTGGCATTTTGACTTATATTAATGGTGGCCACATCCCACCCTTATTAATAAACCAAAACGGCATCCGGGAAATTTTAAAAACTTCCGGGCCTGCCGTTGGAGTGGTCAGCAATATGGATTACCGGGTTGGAAAAATCCGGTTTGAACTGGGTGATACCTTGTTTGCTTACACCGATGGTCTAACTGATGCTACCAATCAGGCAGGTGAATCGGTCAATATTAATGAATTTATATCGCTGCTGACAGATACCCTACCGTTAAACGCGCAGTTGGAAAAGTGTCAAAAACGAGTTTCTGCCCAGTCTGCAGGGACAAAACAATTTGACGATATCACCATTCTGGTGGTAAGGCGTATTGGCCTTTTTTGCGAAAAAGAATAATTTACCGCTTCGTGATGAGTTTTAGATGTTAGCTTCCAATGCTTTTGTGTTGTCTTTTCGATCAATTTCTTGCCAAACACGCAAAAGCTCTGCCACACTCCAGGCCTGTGCAATACACCCACGTGGTGTGAAGGGCGGATCGCCATCAAAGATCTCGCTTATACTGCCTATTCCGCGAACAGACAGGTGATCAAGAAATGGCTCCAGTAATAAACGCGCTGCTTGTGGGTCCTGGTATACACGCAAATGGGCGCTGACAAAAGGTCCAATCAACCAACCCCAAACAGTACCTTGATGGTAGGAGCTATCATTCTGCTGGTCATCTCCGCTGTAATTCCCAATGTAACCCGGTTCATCCTGCGAAAGACTGCGTAATCCCAATGGCGTCAGTAGCTTTCGAAAACAGATATCAACGATGGATTTTTGTTGTTCCCGAGTTAGGGGGCTGTCTGGTAAGGAAATCGCCAATAATTGAGTGGGCCGCAAGGCAGGATCGTCACCGGTCGGGGTATCAAGCACATCAAAACAATAACCAAGCTCTTCATTCCAGAAACGCGAAAAGCCTGTAGATACCCGCTTTGCCAGCGCCTGAAAACGATCGAATGGCAGATCAAGAACTGTTGCGAATTCCACCATACTGAGCAATGCGTTATACCAGAGGGCATTGATTTCGACAGGCTTTCCCGTCCGTGGCGTGATACCCCAATCACCAGCTTTGGAATCCATCCACGTTAATGGTATGCCTGGCTCGCCTGCATAAAGCAGCCCATCCAATGGGTCAACTTGGATATGAAAACGAGTGCCTTTCTGGTGCCAATCTATTATTTCTGCCAAAATCGGGAATAGCTCAGCCAGCAAATCCTTGTCACCGGTTTCTTTATAATACGCTCGAATCGCATCAAAATACCAAAGTGTCACATCTGCAGCTTTGTATTCAGGTAGCCCATCTCCTTGCGGAAGATGACTGGGCAGCATTCCCTGACTGACAAACTGTGAAAATATTTTCAATATGCTTCGGGCTTCGACATACCTATGAGTTGCCAGCAAAAGACCGGGCAAACTGATCAAGCTATCACGCCCCCAGTCTCGAAGCCAATGATAGCCCGCGATAATGGACCATCCTTCTGTTCCATCGGGTTCGGAGCGTTTGACGATAAACTGGTCTGCGGCAAGAACGAGTCGGGGTGGCATGTCTGGGGCCAGCGCTGTCAGCTTTTCCTCATATGCCTGCCGTTCTTTCAGGGCTGAGGCTCCGTCCAGGTTAGGAGACGTTTCGGCGCTTATGATAAATGTTACAGTTTCGTCTGGTAAAAGTGTTACCCGAAACTCGCCGATGTTCAGGTGATCTTCCATGACAGGGGAATCGCGATGTGGTTCCATGTTAAGTGAAAAATTCCTATACCAGTGATGCTCCTGGTTTACTTGCGCGCGATCACTCAATACAAGGTAAGGTACTGCATCTTCAAAGGCGCTCACCCTAAGGCCTTGTGGAATTCGTCTAATTTGCATTTGCCAGTCGCCGGCATGCGTCTCGCCATAAAAGTCCCTATAATTAGCCATCGCGCGAACGATAAGGGTCAACGGAGAAGTAGCGCGCCTTAAACGATAATAAACATAAGTCGTATTTGAGCCTGGCTGCATCCAGATACTTTTTTGTAAAAGTGCGCCGCCAAACGAAAAGGTCCAAACTGGTGTGGTACCTTCCAGGTGAAACCGTTCGATATGGCGGTAACCATGTGGCTCCACCAATATATTTGCCCAGCGATTGGAATAAATTGGATACACCCGACCATCATATTCAACCGTATCATCAAGTTTGCTGACGAGTAGGGTGCGCCCAAGTGGCGGTTTAAGCGCAGCAACGAGCAAACCATGATAACGGCGGGTCAACAGGTTGGCAACTGTGCCCGATGCATAGCCCCCTATTCCGTTTGTAACCAACCACTCCATCGATTCTGCGGTAGATAGTTCACCACAGACACCTCGCCCAAAATAAATTGATTTCATATTTTCCCTGTCTTGACAACAAAATACTTACGGTAACAACCGGTAAAATTAGTACCAAGAGATACTTGATCACACTTTTCCGAAGGTTGAGCCGTTCTAAATAAAGGTAATTTCGATTGCATGGTTATTACCTGCATGTCGTCGCTAGTAAAAAATGGATATTTATTAGACGATACATCAATATTCTACACCTTTGTTTGACAAAAGAGAAATTGATGCAAACATTCTTTGGATGATTGGTGATGCGCTGGTAATATCTGTTCAAAAAACTCCCCTTTTATGTTGCTGTGATCAATTGGGAAACTGCTTTAAATAGGGTAACCGTTAATATTGAACCTGTAGGAATTATCCGCTAAACACAGAATATATGGTTAAAAGACAATCTGGAGTTTGATGTTTTGGTGAATAAACATAATGGTGCAAAGTGGAAAATCTTATTTGCCAATGGTGTATTATTAAAAGAGCAAAAGCCATCTATCATTAAGATGGGCCATTCAACCCACCTATAAAAGCTGATCTTATGTCTTTAAAAAATAATAGCAAGATCCAAAACGTAGTAAAAGGTAAAACCATTTATCTCCTGGGTTTGATTGTCTTAGTAGAATTTGGCTATCCGATCACCGCCTATGGCATAACAGTCCTGGTCCTCTTCGAAATCTTGTGTGTTTCCATGATACTGGCAGGTGTGATTGTTGGGCGCGACTCGATCCGTCACATGCTTTTTCTGGGATGTACAAACTTTGTCTACTTCGCTGCAAGCATAACTTACGCATTGAACCCAACCACCTCCTGGGCGGTTTTTCTAACAAATATCGCTCTCGTTCCTTACCTGGGCATGCTGTTCTGGGTTTTGGGACGTTTTTTACTCTCTGTCAATACCATCACTCGCGATGTACTCTATGCGGCAATTTCTATCTATTTTCTTCGGCGTGCTCTTTGTGCCGCTGTATGGCATTATCGATGCGCTGATACCGGGCTCGTTTCGTGATGGAAGCTTTCCAGATGGTGTGGTTCCGTGGCAGCAATTCGTCTATTTCAGCTATACCACTTTGACATCCAGCGGTTATGGCGATATCCTTGCCTATCTCGTGGTGGGCACGTTCGCTGGCGAATCTTGACATGATAACTGGTGTGTTATTTATCACCATTAGTATGTCAAGAATGGTGGCACTCTATACATCTGAAAAAGAAAGAGAGCAAATATGAAAATCTCAATTATCGGTGCTGGGAATGTTGGCAGTACTCTTGGCAAAAAATGGGCACAGGCTGGGCATCATATTTGGTTTGGAGTCCGCAGCCCGGGCGACACGAAATTTAACGAATTGCATTTATCCGGAAAGGTTTGTACTGTGGGCGAAGCCATTGCGGCTACGGAAGTGGTGCTGCTTTCCATACCTGGTACGGCGGTTGGAGATTTTGCCTATGCCACCAGTTCAGCCTTGAATGGAAAAATTGTGATCGATGCGACCAATAATATTCGCAGCTCAGAAATAAATAACCTGGCAGCGCTGAGAGATAAAAATCAGGATGCGCATCTTGTTCGGGCCTTCAGCACGTTGGGGTGGGAGAACTTCGCCAACCCGAAGCTTGGCAGTGTGACCATAGACCTGTTTTATTGTGGAGATGCCATGTCACGCGCTGTTTCTGACCAACTTATTACTGATATCGGTTTACACCCGATATATCTCGGAGATATGGAGGCGGTTGAGCTGGTGGACAACCTGACCCGCCTCTGGTTCACCCTGATGCTCAACCAGGGACGTGGGCGTCGGCTGGCTTTTAAATTGTTGCAAGAGTAATATTAATTTACCTCCTGGTGATGACCGCCCTGGTTTTAATCACCATCAAGTCAAAAACCTTCCGAATGTTCTGGTGTTACTACTTTCGGTGCTGTGTCTCGAGCTTGTAATGTTAAAAATCTACAGGCATGGTTTGGTTTACGTAATCATTGCCCGACAAGTTTATGCCCGTATTTAGAGAGCCGCGCAAATAATGAACTCACTCCACGTCTTCAAAGTACTTTGAATGCTCAACTCGTTGATCGCCCCTTTCATGATGCGGGCAGCACACTATATCAATGCGCCTCTCTCAAAATATTATCTGGATTACCGCGTACTGTACGAAGCTAACCTGGCGATTTTGCATACCTTCAACCTTGATATCGTCCAGACAATCTCGGACCCATACCGCAAAGCCGCTGATGCCGGGCTGGTTGTGGAATTACCTGTCGATAACTTGCCGCTCAATAAAAAACCACTTATGATCGAACCAGACGATTTATATTCAATTAACTTTCCAGCGCAAAACTTCGGCCTTCGTATGACCGATCGCCTGGAAGCAGTCCGTACTTTGCATGATCAAGTAGGGGCGGAAACCCCAGTCGTGGGTTGGGTGGAAGGCGCTCTGGCAGAAGCGGCAGGCTGTGAAATCCCAGATCAGACACGTGCTGAAAATATTCACGCGCAGAACCAGGCTCTTCAGGGAATGCGCACTGGTTGATCAGGAAAATAGAATTGACGCCAGCTGGCAACACTATAAATTGCGAATACCCGATATAAACCGTCGTCTCAAGTATTTCTATTACAAACGTACTCCTGAAAGAATATTGATAAAACTCAAGTCGGTTGTTGCGGAATATTCCTGGCAGGCGTGAAATCAACCACATTTCGCTGGTATCGTAGATTAGAAAATTAGGTTATTATTGCCGTATTGGATGATCGATCAGACAACCTTCCTGGTGTACAATTTCATTAAAGTTGGCTTGAGTATTCGGGTTTATCTAATTTACTTTCGGAATTTGCTTTAATGTATATATTCATGTTTTTATCGGTCCTGATTTCTAAATCTCCAGTTTTTTAATTGACAGCAAAGGCTTAGCACTGCCACTAATCCGGGCGCTAAATTTAGTTTCTGTATTGTTTACTGCGCCGCATCATCCTGTTTTTTGCGTTATTTGAACCAATCCAATGAATGTAAAAGTCTGTTTATTGTGGGTTGTAGATAAATCTTCAGACGCAGATGGCTATTTATACTGTAAGCACCAAACCAACTCTTTTATCGGTCTGATTCACAAATAGAAATAAAATTATTACTACTTATTAATGGTAAATGCGGATTGAAACGGTTTTTCCAATAAGTAAGACAAAAATTATAGCACCCCGACGAAGGGCGGAAATTGTCACGCGTCATCGTTTAATTGAAAATATTCATTCCCTACTAAACAAAAAATTGATATTAATATCCGCGCCGGCGGGATATGGCAAGACATCCCTATTAATCGACATGGTTGATAAGAGTGAAATTCCCATTTGCTGGCTTTCGTTGGATATTTTGGATCAAGAGCCTCAACGTTTTCTTTCCTACTTTATAGCTTGCGTCCAGGAAAGATTCCCGGCTTTTGGCGCCGAATCGATCAGCATGTTGATGAATGTGATTTCCATCGAGAAAGAAAATGAAAGATTGGTAGTTGCGCTGACAAATGAAATTTACGGAACCATTCACGAACATTTTGCTATCGTTCTCGATGATTATCAGTTTATCGATTCCGTACCCGAAGTCCGTTTATTTATCAATCGGTTTACTCAACTGGTCGGGGAACACTGCCACTTGATCCTGGCGTCACGGCTACTGCCCTATTTATCAGATCTGCATTTATTGGTTGCCAGGGATCAGGTCGGTGGTATGAGCCTGGAGGATCTTACATTTTCGTCAGAAGAGATCCGGACTCTATTCGCTCAGAATTCTGCACAATTTCTCTCCGTGGATGAAGCCGAAGAAATCGCGAGAAAAACAGATGGTTGGATTACTTCCATAGCGCTTACCGGCCTTTCTTTCGTAGAAGGAAGTATCACGCAAAAATCTCCAGCTGCCAAAACCGGTATCGAGCTATACGATTATTTCACGCGAGAGGTGTTGGAAAGGCAAAACCAAAATATGCGTGAATTCCTTTTGTTGACATCTTTGTTCGATGATGTCAACATCAGTCAATGTATCGCTGTTTTGGATCCGTTGATTCCCGACCGGCACCTGGACTGGAGCAGTCTTTTCGATACTGTTCAGAAAAATAATCTTTTTGCGATTCCTGTTGGTATTGACGGGATGTATTTCCGTTATCATCATTTATTTCAGGAGTATCTTCAGACAAAATTGCAGGAAGAAAAGCCGCAAATCATCCGGGATGTGATGCTAAAGCTGGCTTCGTATTATTTCGAGCGTAAGGATTTGGAAAAGGCTCACCATATCTACGAAAATATTGGCGAACAGTCAGCCTTGATCGCGCTGATTGAAGAAACAGGAACTGACTTTATACTGAATGGTCGTATTGTGACATTAGGGAATTGGTTGGAGCGCTTACCGATTTCTGTTTTACAACAAAATCCCAGGTTGCTTTCACTTCAAGGAGCTGTTGCTTACACCCAGGGCGATGTGCAGTTGGGTATATCACTTTTAAGCCAGGCAGAAACTGAATTCCGCGCCCGCCAGGATTTCCAAAATCTAGCGGGGACATTAGTCCGCCGCGCAGCTGCTTACCGCGAATTGGGCGACTTGTCTCTCGCGCTCAACGATGCAGATGAAGTCATCACGCTTACCTTGGGTAGTTCAAAGGCTGACCTTCAAATAATGTACGCGGCAGCCTTGCGCGTCAAAGGATTGGTTTTGTTTCGCATGGGAAAAACTTTTGATGCGCTGCCTCTGTTTGAGAATTCGCTGCAACTGCTCGCATCACTCAATGATGAAATCCACATACCAATCTTGGAAATGGAGTTGGGGGCCGTAAACTACACATTAGGTAATAGCGAAGCCGCCATCAAATACTATCGTAGTGCCCTAAAAGCTTGGGAAGCAACCGGTAACATTGGCTGGCAAGCTACCCTGATGAATAATCTGGCTGTTTTGCACCATTACCGCGGAGAATATGAAAAAGCTTTTCAAGTGTTTGAAGATGCCATCAATTATGCTCAACGAAGTGGCTATGTGCGTGCGCAAGCGCTGGCTCTGAGTAGCCTGGGTGATCTGCTCACTGATCTACACGAGCTTGAGCGGGCAGAAGAGTGTTTTGACCAGGCCCTGGTTATTGCATCCCAGTTGGGAGATTCTTTTCTGGTTTTTTATGCATCGGTCGCCAAGGCGCGGATTGCAAGACTTGGCGACCGAATCGCAGTAGCGGATGCGCTTCTAAAGGATATATTCGCGTATATTCAGCAGAATTCATCATCGACAGATGAAGCATTTTTCCGAATGGAATACGGTTGTTTGCTGCTCTTTAGTAACAAGTTTCATGCAGCAGTGGACGAGCTAGCAAACGCGATCAGTTTATATGAACAGGATGGACGGATTCTGGAGGTTTGTATCAGCAAGTTATGGCTGGTGGCTGCCCGGCTGGCAACTGGAGAACTCGATCCGGGTTCGTTGCACCTGGCAGAATTATTGTCTACTTACAAGAATCTGAAAGAACCTACCCCGCTGCACGTCGCCGCGATGGGTGTGCAGCGCTGGTTCGAAAAATCAAACCAGCCACAAACGTCTTTTTCAATCCTACAGCCATTATTCACCCAGGCAGATGAGTTTGCAAAAAAGATTCCACTAATTCTGAAGAACCTGAGACGGATATCTAAATCTGCTTTTATATCCCCTCCTCATATTAGTATTCAGGCTTTTGGCTCGGCGCAGGTCTTTCTGAATGGAAAACAAATTATGCTCTCGGATTGGCAAACCAGAGAAACCAGGGATTTATTCTTCTTTTTCCTGGGATCCAAACCACTGACCAAGGATGAAATCGCTGCCATTTTTTGGCCGGATCTTTCTCCAGAACGTTTAAAGATGCGTTTTAAAACCAGCCTTTATCGCCTTCGACATGCGGTAGGGCAAAATACAATCTTGTTTGAAGGTGAGCGTTACAGATTCAATCATTTTGTTGACTACGAATATGGTCTTGAGATCTACAAGGAGTTCGTTGAAAAAGCTCGTTTAGAAAAAAATGCCGCTAAAAGTACTTTGCTGTTGCAAGCCGCTGTGGATATTGTTACCGGGCCCCATCTTGCAGATATCGATACAGAATGGGCGGATTGGGAACGTACTCAGTTTGAAAGTCAACACCATAAAAATTTACTTCTACTTGCCGAGTTATATTTGGATGTAGGTCAGATAGACCGGGTGATCAAGGTTTGTCAGACTGCCCTTGAGAGCAATAATATCCTGGAAGAGGCTTATCGGCTTATGATGTGCGCCCACGCTAAATTAGGGGATACCTCTGCCGTGGCACGTGTATATAAAGCCTGTTCAAAAACATTAAGGATTGAATTGGGGATAAACCCTTCCCGGGAAACAGAAAAACTCTACCAAAATTTAATTTAATATGACTTTGTAGTCACCTTTGTATCCTGGCATGGTGTATTCTATGGACTATATCCTACCAATTATTTCAAAAAGGTGACCAATGAAAAACATTGCCTATCGCTTCAGTTTCTCGCTTTCCAAAATTCAGAAACAGCATATTCAATTGGTTTTAATGGTGCTGACGGTTTTGATGCTTGTGCTTGGCGCAGGCGCCCCGGTTGATGGTGGTGGTATCGGCCATTAATGGTACTGCTGCCTGCTGTTATTTTGGGTTTGCTATCAGGTTGGATTAAAACCTATTTGGGCCGGTCGGTCTGGCAATATCCTGAATTCGAGCGCGCCTGGTTGGTGGTCATTTTTTTTGTGCCGCAGCTGCTCGCTTTCTACCTGCCGGTGACGCGTAGCCAAATGCCCGCCCTGCTGGTTCCAGCTTACCTGATTATTTCCCAGCTAGGGCTGATTTTATTTTGTATGCTCAACAGGCATTTACCGGGTATACCTATTCTGACTATCGGGCTATTTTTGAACTTGGTAGTCATTTGCGCGAACGATGGGTTTATGCCTCTCAGTACGGTAACTGCTGCACACATCATTCCAGAGCAAATCCTCTCGAATCTTAAAGTTGGTAGCCGGTTCAGCCTGGGCAGCAAAGATATCTTGCTCTCACCCGATGCTATTGTTTTTTCTTGGCTTTCCGATCGATTCGTATCACCTGAATGGTTTCCTTACCGGTTTGCTTTTAGCTTTGGGGATATTTTGATCGATATCGGGGCATTTCTCTTGCTCGCATCACCTTCACATTCTCAGAAGCTCTCTCAAGAAAGGTAGAACGCATTATGTTAACCAACCAGCTATTTGAACAGCATGTAAGTATCCGTAGTGGTCGTTGCGAGCATAGCGATATTAATCGTCTGCTTGCGGCAGCAGTTGTTAGCCGGCAATTCTGTAATGTGTTGCTGAGTGATCCTGCTCGGGCCATTTCGATGGGATATGCGGGCGAACAATTTTCGCTATCTTCGGATGAATATAATCTTGTTCTTGGGGCGCAAGGTTCAAGCTTGCCTGAATTTGCACAACACGTATCCAAACACCTTACGGGCTCAAAACTGGTTGCAAAACCTGCCCTGTCAGAAAATTATCAATTGCGCATTTAGTAATCCGAGGGCTGACTCTGTGGCACTCGATTGGGTAAATCAAGATATGAAATCACTGCATCCAGGTCTGGAAACAGGTCTCCCGGGTCGTCCAGCCGGCGATTCTGATTCTATTCTCAAAACTATCTTTCAGATTTTCCCGGATCTACTTTTTTATCTCAATGAAGATGGAATAATCATCAATTATCTTGCGAGCGCGACTGCAACCTTTTATACCAATCCGGAAAAATGTTTGGGGCGGCATATTATGGATGTTTTACCGCCCAATGCCACCACTCAATTTTTAGCTGCAATTAACATGACCATGAGTTCCGGCCAAATTTCGACGATGGAATATGACCTGTTTAGCGAAAGCCAAACCTATTCATACTCAGCGAAATGTATTCAAATCAAAGATGAGAACCTGGTGGTTGTTATTCGTGACATAACCGATCAAAAACGAAACGCCGATTCTATTCGCCGGCATCAGCAACTCATGGATACACTGCAGGAAAGTGCCCAACAGCTTTCCAGAGAATTAAATAGTAACGCACTTGGAATAAATATTACGCGATCTTGCGTTGAACAATTTGGGGTCCAGGAAGCCTGGTTAGGGTTGGTGAAGTTTGGCCATAGTATTGATGAGTTGGCCTATTCATCAGCAAAAAAGCTACCTACGGACCAAGTTGTCCTTATTAAGCCGACAGCAGATGAACTAAATTTCATTATTGAAAATAAAACCGATCTCGTGGTTGAGCTTCCCGCATCCATCATCATTGCGCAACAAACCAGGGCATTCTTCCCGCTTATATCTCATGACCAGGTAATCGGTGTATTGGGCCTGATTGTTGAATCGCCAAGTTACTTTACGCCAGAAATCATTGATTTTTTCCACGCCTATAATTTGTTGGCTAGCTCGGCGATTCAAAATGCCCGTCTGTATGAGGACTCGCGCCGCCAACTGAGCCAGATGCAAACCTTACGTTCTATTGATCAGGCTATCCTATCAAACCTGGATTTAAAATCCATGGCCGCTGTGATTTTGAAAGAAGCCGCCAAGCATATCCATGTTGATGCTCTTGCTCTACTGGTTTTGGATCCTAAAACCCAGATGTTGAATTTTGTGGACGGGTTTGGTTTTCGACACGATACATTCAAGTACTCGCACTTAAAGATTGGAGAAAGTTTTGCTGGTCAGGTTGCGCTTGAAAAGCGGGTTGTTTATGTTGACAATCTGCAAAATGATCCTAAAACTTTTTCGCGCGCGGTAAAATTCCAGGATGAGGGTTTCATGATGTACCTTGGAATTCCTTTAATCGCTCGTTCTGAGGTGAGGGGAGTTCTGGAAATCTTCCAGCGCTGGCGCTTTGTGCCAGACGATGACTGGCTTACCATGCTTGAAACCCTGGCGAACCAGATCGCTATTGCTATTGACAACACCCTTTTGGTAAAATTTTTACAAGATTCAAACCTGGAGTTGAATTCGGCTTACGATGCGACGATCGAAGGATTGTCGCGAGCGCTTGAACTGCGTGATCGGGAAACCGAGGGGCACACTCGCCGGGTAGCTAAATTGACAATTGAGCTGGCTCGCAGAATGGGCTTTTCTGAAACCGGTCTGGCCCATGTTCATCAAGGAGCACTGCTGCATGATATTGGTAAAATGGGCATTCCTGATGCGATCTTGCTCAAACCTGGTGCGTTGCTACCTGATGAATGGGAGATCATGAAACAGCATCCGCTTTATGCCTATCAACTTCTTTCACAAGTTGAACATCTTAAAAACGCGATGGATATCCCGCTTTATCATCATGAAAAATGGGATGGCAGTGGCTATCCATATGGCTTGAAAGGTGAACATATTCCATTTGCGGCGCGGCTTTTTTCGATAATTGATGTGTTCGATGCTCTTACGTCGGATCGCCCTTATCGCTCTGCATGGTCAACAGATAAGGCTTTACATTACATTCAGACACAATCAGGGATTTTCTTTGATCCGGCGGTTGTGCCTGTTTTCAGACAGTTGATTTTGCGGGATACGATTCCTGTGCGCAGAGACAGCAGCAGCCAATCAAAAACCATCCCACTGCGCCATTATTTGAAGTAAAAGGATGTCTGCGTATGTGCAGACATCCTTTTACTAATAACTGTAGTTTTACCTGATAGCACATGTTTTAAATTTCTGCTGGGGATGCAACGGGTAGTTGTCAAATTTGAGCAGGGAGGAAAGTACTTACCTTAAAGGATTTAATGGTGGAACATATCTTAGAGCGTTTGTTTCCTGATTTTGCCGCTTGAATTTTAGATAATCGCTGGGCTTCCCCGCTGGGCAGTCCTGTGATTAGCACACGCTGCGATCCGCGCAGCAAAAATCAGCCTGGCGATCTCCTGCCAGATCAGAAAATACCTGAAATCAGGTATCACAGCTATGCGGAAATTCGATATTGTCAAAGTAAATACCATCAAGAACAACCGTTGCATTGCTGGTCTTTTGCTGGTATGCTCAAAATACCAACTTTTTTGACAACGTAAAAAGTTGAATTGAATACAACAAAATCTCAAAGTCAACACTGAGCTTTTATGCAAAAAATATTTTTGATTCAAAGACGCTTTCAGCTTCCGAACAGACGCGGCTGACTTGGGCTAATTTCATCCATGATTATGAACATATTCCATCAATATATAATATTGCTTTCAGTAGCCATTTTAAACCAACCGGTGAATTTCCCTATATACTTCTTGCCCCTGCTTTTGCGGGTTTCTTGAGACCCACTTATGAAAAATTGGTGTGCTGCTCAAAGCACGCCGTTACGATTTTCGAAAAACGCCCAGAACAGATTAGGTACACGTCATTTGCTTATGATTCCATCAGTTACGTCGAGACCGGCACTGTATTGTTAAATTCTTGGTTGACTATTTTTGGGATTGATCATCAAGGACAATCTGGTGCGACAACTATCAAATTCAACACGGTTGGAGATGAGTTATTCCGGCCTATCTTTTCTAATATCCGTGCCAGTGCAGATTATTCGCTTGGTAGTCAGCTCAATGTTGAAAAAAATAGTTTCGATTTTCTGAGCGTGTTAAATTTTAAGTTCATGAATTATGGACGCCGCAGCTTGCGACCTGGAGATAAAGTTCTGCGGGTCATCCTGCAACCTGAACTACGCAAAGAAATTTTGACTGTCTTCGGAAGAAGCTTTTCGCAGTTCTCCTTCCCGGCGCATTTACTTATTCTAACCAACAATGAAATTATCAGTATTCGAGATGCTTCCAAGATTGCTGAGTACGGAGGTATTTGGAATTATATTCCAAGAAGAAAAATCAACTCAGTGTCGCTGAAAGGAGGAAGAAAACCACAGGATTATGTTATGTCTGGGGTTACCTGGCAACACTAAAGTAGATATACCATTTGATATATCCCAGATGACTGTTGTTGAGACTCTGCGAGATGAAATCTGGGCAGGCCTACCTGTGCCCACATTGGAATAACAGGACCCGCCAGCGCGAGTTATTAAAAAAACAATTCCCTGAATGTTTGAACATTCAGGGAATTGTTTTTTATCGATACGTCTGTAAAAACGCCACTAAATATCTCCAGACACGCTCAATGGAGGGAATGTACATTCTTTCATTGGGCGAATGTGGATTTTCAATGGTTGTGCCCAGCGAGATCATATCCATTCCGGGGTAAATGGCGCCGATGGTGCCACACTCCAACCCGGCATGCAGCATATGTACTGCAGGTGGACTGCCAAATAGTGATTGGTAGGTTTTAATACTGCGTTGAAGAAGGGGCGACTGCATGTTTGGCTCCCAGCCTGCATGGGCCGGACCGCTGAAGACTTGTGCGCCGCCAAGCAGGGCGATCGCGGATATGCGAGTGGTCAGCTCTTGCATGCGGCTCATAACCGTACTACGCTGGTGTGTTACAACCTTTAACTCAGATCCGTCGATCTCGATCCGCGCCAGGTTGCAGGATGTTTCGACAAAGCCTTCCACCTGGGCAGACATTTCAGAAACGCCGTGGGGCAAAGCTATTATCAGCTGAATCACTTTGGACGAATCTGCTTGATTGACGGCAGGCCCGGGTTCAACAGGCAGTAGTGTCAGAGTAATACTGCTTTCAATCGGGCTGAATTCGTTTATCAGAATGGACCCAAATGCACTCACGGTCGCTTGAACTTGATCAGCCATCGCGGCGGAGTACACAAAAGAGCAATGGGCTTCGCGCGAAATAGCATTATGTGCCGTACCACCGTTTAGACTCATCAGTAATATCGGCGTAGTATTCTGAATGCGGTCGAGTACTCGCGCAAGCAGCTTATTGGCGCTGGCATAGTGCTTATGGATATCCACGCCGGAATGACCGCCACGCAACCCGCTGACTTGTAGGTGGAAAGCGGCATCCAGGACAGGCTTTTCAAATACAAGTGGCAAATTAATATAGGTAGTTTGACCGCCTGCACAACCAACGATGAATGTACCTTCGTCTTCCGAATCCAGATTGAGAAGGATTTTACCTTGTACAAAGCCTGGCTTAAGTTGGTTCGCTCCACCCAGGCCAACTTCCTCTTGGACTGTAAAAAGCAATTCAAGCGCCGGGTGTTCCACCGATGGATCTGCAACCAGAGCCAGGGCCAGCGCAATCGCAATACCATTATCCGCACCCAGAGTGGTGCGGTCGGCATGCAGCCACTCGCCATCCACGATGCAATGAATGGGGTCTTCCAGAAAGTTGTGCGGCGAATCAGGCGTTTTCTCGCAAACCATATCCATGTGACCCTGCAAGATGATGATAGGTGCAGATTCTAGCCCGGGGGTTGCCGGGATGCAGATTACCAGGTTTCCAGATTCATCAACCTGCCAGGGAAATCCGCGCTCGCTGGCTAATGTCTGCAACCAGCCAGAAATCTTTGCCTCGCGCCCACTTCCGCGCGGAATGGCTGAAAGGTTTTCAAAGATCGATAAAACATGTTGGGTAGAGTCCATCAGGTCGCCTTATTGAATGCTAATCGAAGGGACGATTGCTTCTTTCCGATCCTGGATTTTCCAGGATGATTTCATTTCGGTTTTTTGGAAGGAAATAAAACTAAGTGGGCTGTTGTAATTGTCTTTCCAACTCAGATCTTAGTACCTGCGGATTGGCTTTGCCGCCAGCTTTGCGCATCGCCTGGCCAAATAGAAAATTAGCAACGCTAATTTTGCCAGCCCGATAGCTGGCCACTTCGCTGGCATTTTCGATTAGCATTTCGGCCACCAATCGGGCGATGAAACCCTGATCTGAAAGCTGGGCCAGTTTTCCGGCCTCTACTATTCCTGCCGCTGAATGGCCTGTGGCAAACATTTCTGCCAGGACTATTTTTCCTGTATTCGGATTGATTTTCCCGGTGGAGATCAGGGCCAGTAAATCTGCCAGGCCTTTGGGTTCAATTTTCAGAGTCTCGAACCCGGTTGAGGATGAGTTCATTAATGAAAGTAGTTCACCCGTAACCCAGGCATATACTGTGCGGACTGCTGCTCCGGGAGCAGATTTGAGAACAGATTCGAAATACTCTCCCAGGCTTTTTTCTGCTGCCAATTGCCAGGATTCCGCCGGGCTTAGCCCATAATCTTGGCTGAAGCGATGGCTCCGTTCCCATGGTAATTCCGGAAGTGCCCTGTGTACATCATCCATCCAGCGTTTGCTTACCAGGAGCGGGGGCAAATCTGGTTCTGGAAAATAGCGGTAATCATGAGCATCTTCTTTGGATCGTTGGCTAAATGTAGCCTGTTTCGCTTCATCCCAGCCGACTGTTTCCTGGATGACTTCCTTGCCAGCTCTGAGTAATTCGATCTGGCGATTGATTTCATAGGCTACTCCACGCTCTAGAGCGCGGAATGAATTTAGGTTTTTTATCTCGACTTTCGTTCCCAACTCTTGCTGGCCAACCGGGCGGACAGAGATATTTGGTTCAATTCGCATTACGCCTTTTTCTAAGTCACCGCTGTTGACGCCAAGATAACGCACCAGCGCGCGAAGAGCTTCGGCATAAGCACGCACCTCCTCGCTGGTGGAAAAATCGGGCTCGGTAACAATCTCTAACAAAGAGACACCCGCGCGATTCAAATCCACCAGGGAATAAGAATTCCCGTCCACATCAATATGCGTCAACTTACCAGTATCTTCTTCCAAATGTACGCGGCGAATGTGGATGATTTTCTCGCCTCTGGACGTGATCAGGGTGATTTTACCGTTGGATGCCAGCGGTTGGTCGTACTGGGTGATCTGGTAGCCTTTCGGTAGATCAGGATAGAAATAATTTTTCCGGGAAAATATACTGATGGGAGCGATTTCACATTCCAGGGCAGCGGCAACACGTAAACCATACTCGACAGCCAGTCCGTTTAAAACTGGCAAAGTACCAGGATGCCCAGCGCACACCGGGCAAACAGCTGTATTTGGCGACGCGATAGTGAAATCCACCACCTGACAGGCGCAAAACATTTTTGATTTTGTAAGCATTTCTACGTGAACTTCAAGACCAATGACGGGTTCGTACATGGTGCTGGGCATTGCGCGTTTCCAGTCTGCCGGGGATATACTTGCCCCAACTATTCCAAATGATTTAAAGATGTTTGGCTGGCCGTTTTTCTATAAAGGCTGCCACACCTTCTTGATGCTCCATGCGTTGACCGGCGACTTCTTGCACATAACTTTCATATTCCAAGACTGATTGCAAGTTGGGTAAAACTGCCTGGTTGTAAACACGTTTGGCCAGGCCAAAGGCACCCACGGGGCCATGGGAGAGTTCGTCGGCGGTGGCAAGAACAACTTCTAATAATTTATCCGCTGGTATTACCCGGTTAATCAGCCCCCACTCAAGTGCTTTTTCTGCAAGGATGGGCTGGTTGCTAAACGTGAATTCAAGTGCGCGCCCTAATCCAATTAGGGCTGGAAGTAGAAGCGAGACACCTGAATCAGGCACAAGCCCAATGCCGCTAAAGCCAACCACAAATCGAGCTGTTTCTGCCGCGATACGCAAATCACAAGCCAGGGCTATCCCCAATGATGCCCCGGCGCACGGACCATTTACCGCAGCAATAACCGGTTTTTCGATCTGGCGGATTTGCAAGACCAACGGGTTATATGTATTCAGCAAGTGTTGCCGGAAGGAAAGCTCCGGACCCCCGGCTTTGATCTCTTCAATATCTTGGCCTGCACCAAAGACCCGGCCGGCGCCCGTCAGAACTACGACTCGCGTCTGTGGGTCTTTCACAGCCTGTTTGAAGGCTGTTTGCAGCTCGCCAATCAGTTCCAGGTTGAAAGCATTGGCTTTTGGCCGGTCAATCGTCAGCAGAAGAATGTTATTGTTCAGTTCGGAGCGCAGAAAAGCCATCGTCTTCCGCCGGTATACTGGGGATTGAGAAAAAATGGTAAAACATGTAATAGCCAGAGTAAGGTGTGGTTTGCTGTTCCCTTACTGGCTATTACAGAATATCAAAATCATCATCGGAAGAATCATCATCCGAGTTGATTTCTAATTCCATATTATCTCGCTGAATGTGCAACCAGAGCAGCAGCACCTGCCCATCATCCGTCTCAACGGAACGGGCGGCAAGGATGGGAGCAGTCACTTCCAGCCCGGCTTCATCCCTGTAATGCAGCGTAATTGGCTGGCGTTGACTCCACCTGCGGTAGCAGCGTTGGACTAATGCCGGACCATTAAATGTGCGCAGGCGAGTTAATGCAGTGATCGAGAACTGGCGCGTCTCGTTCAAACCCAGTGCCCAACCATCCTGGACGGGTTCAAATACGGGGGTGGGACCTTCTATGATTGTAATTTTATCTTCCATAATATTTCCTATAAGTTGAGAAAATAATACCATAAAAGGGTATGCAGAACATAAGAAAGCTGCTTGATTTTAGTCCTTACACAACTGCAGAGTCATCCGTGCCCGAAAAAGAATTGTTTGCAAAACTGGCTTTATCGATACTGGAATGACTACCTTCTGCTGTATGAAGCTTTTGGTGGAACATGGGCGCGACTTATCCGGATATTAGCCGCCAGGACGTTATTTTGATGATTTACTCGTAGCCCGGTCCTACTCATCTTTACCAACGCAAGGGTTAGGTGCCTGTTTTCGGACGAATGGATCCAAAGAGTGTTTTCAAATTGTCATAAGCAATATTGATGACATAAACTCATCAATATTGCTTATAATTTTTTCTTTGTGAAAATTCCCACTGACATTATCCTATGTTATACTATCGCCCATTCTGCATCAACCCCACACTGGGAGTCGTATTTATGTTGCTCGAATATATTGCCATTGCGATTTTTATCGCGCTGACGACACTCGTAGGTGTCATAGCGATCACGCTGGGTACGATTTTTGGCCCTAAGCGACCGGCCAGTAAGAAATCAATGCCGTATGAATCGGGTATGAACCCGATTGGGCCGGGCACGCGCCGAATTCCGGTAAGATTTTACCTGATCGCTGTCCTTTTTATCCTGTTCGATATTGAAGTGGTGTTTTTCATCCCCTGGGCACTTGTCTTTAACGATTTTGTCAAAGCCGGCCAGGGGTTTTTCATGCTGGGCGAGATGCTGGTTTTTATCGTCATCTTATTGGTAGGCTATGCCTATGCCTGGAAGAAAGGAGCATTGGAATGGGACTAGAACAGAAGCTTGGAAATATGGGTGTGGTGACTGCACGCCTCGAAGACTTGGTTAACTGGAGTCGCACCAATGCGATGTGGCCGATGTTGTTTGGATTGGCATGTTGTGCAATCGAAATGATGTCTGCTCAGGCTGCCAACTATGACATGAGCCGTTTCGGAATGGAGCTGATGCGCCCGAGCCCGCGGCAGAGTGACTTGATGATTGTGGCTGGGCGGGTTTCGCGCAAAATGGCCCCGGTTGTTCGGCGTCTCTATGATCAGATGCCCGATCCGAAATGGGTTATTGCCATGGGAGATTGTGCTTCCTGCGGCGGAGTGTTCAATAATTACGCCGTTGTACAGGGCGTGGATGAAGTCGTGCCAGTGGATGTCTACGTAGCCGGTTGTCCGCCGCGTCCCGAGGCGTTGATCCATGGCGTGGTAACTCTGCATGAAAAGGTGCGCCGCGAAAAAATGAAGGATTGGGCGTAATATGAGCGAAAATCTCGCCACCATCATTGAAAACCTAGTTAAGAGATTTGATGGACAGACCTCCGAGTTTGCTGGGGAAACCAGCCTGTTTGTGCCAGTCGGGAAAATTATCGAGGCTGCCAGGGCTATCCACGATGAATTTGGTTTCGATCTGCTTTCGGCGGTGACCGCTGTGGATTACTGGCCTGAAGAAAATCCGCGCTTCCACTTATATTATCGTTTTACATCCATCCCCACTCGCCAATCCTTAAATGTGCGCGTGGCGATCCCGGCAATTTCACCTTCAGCCCCAACATTGGAAAATATTTACCACAATGCTAACTGGCAAGAACGCGAAATTTATGACATGTTTGGGATCAAGTTTGAAGGCCATTCTGATCTACGCCGGATTTTGATGCCACACGATTGGGAAGGCCATCCACTGCGCAAGGATTATCCCTTGGGTTACGAAGAACCGCAGTTTTCTTTCAATTTCGATGAAATTGATGTCCGCAAACCGTATGCAAAGAACTGGCGCGGGGAGTAGTCATGGCTCAGATCGAAGAAGTTACCCTTGATGGAATGACCCATCTTGTTTCGGATCGCGCTTTGCAGGGCGAGACGATGTTGTTAAATATGGGGCCGCAACACCCATCCACCCATGGCGTGCTGCGCTTGCTGCTTGAATTGGATGGCGAAACAGTCCTGAATGCCATCCCGGACATTGGATATTTGCACACAGGCGTTGAGAAAAACATGGAGGCCAAGACTTATCAGAAGGCTGAAGTGATGACTGACCGCCTGGATTATTTGAACACAGTTGGTAATAACCTGGCGTATTGCCTGGCAGTCGAAAAACTAGTTGGGCTGGATGTTCCAGATCGCGCGCAATCTTTACGGGTCATACTATCGGAGATGCAGAGAGTTGCATCTCATATGGTCTGGTTAGGTACATCTGCGCTAGACTTGGCAGCCATGTCTGATTTTATGTACTGCTTCCGGGAACGTGAAATGATCCTGGATATCCTCGAACTGGTTTCGGGGCAGCGCATGATGACAACATATATCCGCCCTGGCGGTGTGTGGCGCGATGTGCCTGTTGAATTTGAGGCCGCCGTTCGAAATCTATTAAAAATTCTCCCCAATCGTATTGATCAGTATGAATCCCTGCTGACCAAGAATCCGCTCTTTATTGACCGGACTGCTGGAATTGGCAAAATTTCGGCCGAAGACGCCGTCAATTGGGGTCTGACAGGTGCCACTCTGCGCGGTTCTGGCGTCAATTATGATCTGCGTAAATTCGCTCCTTATTCAGGCTATGAGCAGTATGATTTTGAGGTGCCTCTACGCACGGAGGGGGATGTTCGTGCGCGATACATCGTACGTATTGAGGAAATGCGCCAATCCATTCGGATTATTCAGCAAGCTATGGATAAACTGCCCATGGGTCCGGTGCGTTCAAAAAACTACAAATTTGTGCCCCCGCCGCGGTCTGAAATTGGCACCAGTATGGAAGCACTAATCCACCACTTTAAGCTGTGGACTGAAGGCTTCGATGCGCCCAAAGGCTCGGTTTATTCCGCCATTGAATCAGCGCGCGGCGAACTGGGTGTCTACCTGGAAAGCGATGGCGGCCCAAAGCCGTTCCGTGTTCATTTCCGCCCGCCCTCACTTGATAACCTTCAGGTTTTGCCTGTGCTGGCAAAAGGGTTCCTCGTCGCCGATTTGGTGGCGATTATTGGCTCTGTTGACATTGTCCTGGGAGATATTGACAGATGAGTCTCGCCGAAAAATATTCAGAAGAAGTAAAAGCAATTTTCGTCAAATATCCGGTTAAACGCTCGGCAGTGATGCCCTTGTTGTATCTGGCCCAGCGTGAAGGTGGTTACATCACCAAAGAAGGCATGGCCGAAATTGCGCGCATGCTTGATCTAGATGTGACTGAAGTCGCATCGATCGTGGGTTTTTATACACTCTACCATGATGAAAAAGCGGGTAAGTATCGCATGCAGGTTTGCAGCGATTTACCCTGCGCTTTGCGTGGTGCCGATAAATTCCTGGAAGCTCTGTGCCAGAACCTGGGAATTAAGGTAGGCGAGACAACACCGGATGGCCTCGTCACGATTGAAGCCGTGATGTGCCTGGCAGCCTGTGATAAGGCTCCCATGTTCCAACTGCAGGAAGGCGACCGGGTCACTTACCATGAAAATATGACCATTGATCGCAGTCTGGAGCTGATCGCAGCGCTCAAAGCGGGAACGCCTCGCGAGGAGCAAAAATAATGGCCCACTTCATCCTACGTCATCGAGATATTCCAGATATCAAGAATATTGAAACCTACAAGAAAAATGGCGGCTTCGAAAGCCTGAAAAAAGTTATTACATCCATGCAGCCCCAACAGGTGGTTGATGAAGTAAAAGCTTCCGGCTTGCGCGGACGCGGCGGCGCTGGCTTTCCAACCGGTGTCAAATGGTCCTTCTTGCCCAATACCATCTGGCCACATTATGTCGTTTGCAATGCCGATGAATCTGAACCAGGCACGTTTAAAGATCGCGAAATCATGGAGAGTAACCCATTCCAGTTCCTGGAAGGTGTTGCGATTGCCTGTTATGCCGTTGGTGCTGCCGAAGGTTATGTCTACCTGCGCGGAGAGTTCCAACAGGTGCAATTATTCTTGGATAAGTGCATTGCGGAGATGGAAAAAGCTGATACGCTGGGTGATAACCTGTTTGGAACAAATTATTCACTCAGGCTCAAGACCCATTTGGGCGCAGGCGCATACATCTGCGGCGAAGAAACCGCCTTGCTCGAGTCGATCGAGGGAAAACGCGGGCAGCCGCGTGTTCGTCCACCGTTTCCAGCCGTGGTCGGTCTCTATGGCAAACCCACTGTGATCAATAATGTTGAAACACTGACCAATCTCCCTTTCATTATTGAAAAAGGTGCAGGTTGGTATAAGAGTCTTGGCACTGAAAAAAGTGCAGGTGTAAAAATCTTTTCTCTTTCTGGAAACGTTAACAAGCCAGGCAATTACGAACTCCCGCTTGGCAGCACCTTCCGCGAACTGATCTTCACGTATGGTGGTGGAATTCCTGACGGGCGTAAAGTAAAAGGTATCATGCCGGCCGGTGCATCGTCCTCCATCATCAGAGTGGACGAGAGCTCCTTTGATAAGGTGATGGATACCTGCATGGACTACGAAAGTGTCCAAAGCGTGGGTTCGTTGCTCGGTTCGGCTTCTGTGATCGTGATTGATGATAGCCATAGTATGGACTGGGTCATCAATAAGACGGTTCACTTTTTCAAACACGAATCGTGCGGCAAGTGCACCCCTTGTCGGGATGGAAATTATTGGATGCTGCATATCGTGGAGCGTATTCACAACGGACACGGCACATCTGCTGATCTGCAGCTGCTTAAGAATGTTGCCAATCAGGTAAACGGCAAATGTTTGTGCGCTCTGGGCGATTTTTCAACGATGGCCGTAACCTCTGCGCTCGAGCGTTTCCCCGAGGATTTCGCCTTAGCCATCCTCCCTGCTCAAAACGCAGAAAAGGTGAAGGCTTAGTATTATGGCAAAAACAGTCACCCTCACCATCAATAAAGTAAAAGTAACCGTTCCAGAAGGTACTCTGGTGGTAGATGCTGCCAGAAAAGCTGGTATTGATATCCCGGTCTTTTGCTATCATCCAAAAATGGAACCGGTTGGAATGTGTCGGCAGTGCCTGGTGGAAATTGGCCGCCCGATGTTTGATCGTGGCACAGGTCAACCAATGCTGGAATCCGACGGTTCGCCAAAGATGCAGTTCATGCCCAAACTGGAAACAGCCTGCACCAATCCTGTTTCCGAGGGTATGGTTGTATTGACCGAAACAGAAAAGGCGAAGACCGGACAGAAGGAAATTCTTGAACTCCTGCTAACCAATCACCCCTTGGACTGCCCAATTTGCGACAAGGGCGGTGAATGTCCGTTGCAGAATCTGACCATGGAACACGGGGCCGCAGCAAGTCGCTTTGTCTTTGAAGAAAAGCAGCGCCAGAATAAACACGTCCCACTCGGTGACCTGATCTTCCTGGATCGGGAACGCTGCGTTCAGTGTGCACGCTGCATCCGCTTTCAGGACAAAATTGCTGGTGAGCCTGTCCTTGGGTTCTATAGTCGAGGTCGCGCCACTGATATCGTCACTTTTTCCGAGCCAGGGTTCGACTCTGTCTTTTCGGGAAATACGACCGATATATGCCCGGTTGGTGCACTCACAACGGCCGATTTCCGATTTGGCGCCCGCCCGTGGGAACTTAAGAATGCTGCATCCATCTGTTCGCAATGCCCGGTCGGATGTAACGTAACCTTCAATGTGCGCCGTGAAGTCAAATCTGGTGGCGGATATGTCATCAAGCGCGTATTACCGCGCCAGAATGAGCAAGTTAATGAAATCTGGTTGTGCGATAAAGGCCGCTTCGCGAGCTATCATTACGCCGAATCCGGTTCGCGTCTATCAACAGAAGCGAGTGAGTATGAAGCCAACATCAGCCGGGCCGCTGAACAACTTCGCGTAGCTGGGTCCACGTCCGATGCTGTGATCCTGGCTGGAGGACGCCTTGCTAATGAAGATCTGTTCAACCTTAAACAACTGGCCACCGGTCTGGGCGCAAAAATCTATTTCTATACAGGCATGGGTGGTGGTGAATACACCTCAGCCTATGGTATGAGCTCAGGTTCAAACCTGGGTGATCTTGGCCCATCGGATACTATTTTAGTGATGGCTTCAGATCTCTACAATGAGGCCCCGCTCTGGCATTTGCGTGTAAAAGCAGCGGCTCAACGTGGCGTAACAGTCATTGTTGCCGCAGCCCATGCTACCAAGCTGGATAGATTTGCCACTTTTGTGGTGCGGTATGCCTTTGGCGATGAAATTGAAACAGTGAATGGCCTTGCCCAGAAAGACGTTATTGGGAAAACCATTACAGAAGCTGCCAACCTGGTGGTGTTCTTTGGCTCCGATGGTCTGGGGATGCAGGGGACTTCGGAACTCGCGACAGCATGCGCTGGGTTGATTAAAGAGCGTGCTGGTAAAGCGAATAATGGCCTGATTGGTGTCTGGTCATCCCCGAATTCACAAGGCGCCTGGGAATTGGGTCTCAGCCCGGCTGCCGACCTGGCTTCTGCTCTGAAAGGCAAGACAGTTTACGTTGTCGCTGCCGATCCGGCAGGCGATGACCCCAGGCTGAATGATGCGCTGAAGTCTGCAAAAATAGTGATTGCGCAGGATATTTTGGCTACCGAAACAACCCGGCTGGCTGGGATCGTTCTGCCTGCTGCAGCCTATACTGAACGTGAAGGCACATACACTTCTGCCGAGCGGCGTGTCCAGCGTTTTTATCCAGCTGTTCCAGCCCGTGCAGGTACAAAACCAGATTTCGCCATTACAGCAGAGCTTGCCAGGTTATGTGGCATTGAGCTCGAAGGCCGCTCCGCGTTATTGGTCATGAATAGGATCGCAGCTGGTGAAAAATCCTTTACAGGGGTAACGTATAATGAGCTGTCCAATGTTGAAAGTCAGGAGATTGAATCAATCGCCGGCCGGAGTGACATCTACTACGGTGGCACTTCTTACAAAAATACACAGGGCATCGGTTCGCACATGGTGTTGGCGAGCACTTCACCTGAACTGCGAGATGATCAAACGCAAGCTCGTGTTTCTCTGACATTTCGAGTGCTTCGCGATATTGTGAAAGATGGCGAACTTGTGGCTGTGCCGGTTACCCGGCTCTACGATATGGGCACAACTGTAACCCCAGCGGCGCTGCTAAAGAGCCATATTGGCGAGGCGAGCGTAGTTTTACACCCGGTTACTGCCTCAAAAATTGGTTTATTGAACGACGGACATGCAGTGATGAAGCTTAACGGAGTCGAATTGGAAGTCAAAATTCAGCTCGATGAATCGATCTCTACCGGCGTTGTTCTCGTCCATCGTAGTTTTGGGTTCCCCATTTCCGAGCCGACCGCAGTGGAGCTGCTCGCAGTACAGAGTAGTCCCGGTTCTAGCACGGAGCAGCGGAGCAAGACAATTTCGGCCGCTGAGAAGGCCTGAGGAGGTAACAAATGGATTGGGCTTTAGTCCTTGAATGGGTGATCAAGTCGTTCATTCTGGTCATGGTACTCCTGACCGGTTTTGCATACCTGACCTGGTATGAACGCAAGGCGCTTTCGCGCATGCAGGTGCGTTATGGACCCAACCGCGCCGGAAAATTTGGCTTGCTTCAGCCGATCGCGGATGCAGTTAAGTTGATTTTTAAAGAAGAATTAATTCCCGATCAGGCCGAGAAGATTTTATTTATTATCGCGCCGATCGTGACGGTTGTGCCGGCAGTTGTTATTACGGCAACCGTGCCCTGGGGACCAAGTTTTGAGGCCTTTGGGCGCACTATCAACCTGTACATTGCCGATATTGATGTAGGTATTCTGTATGTCACTGCCATCGCATCCATCGCAGTTTATGGAATTGTGTTGGCTGGCTGGTCCAGCAACAATAAGTATGCCATGTTAGGTGGGTTGCGTTCCACTGCCCAAATGGTCAGCTATGAACTGGCGCTTGGGCTGTCATTTACAGCAGTGATCCTGCTGGCTGGCTCAATGAATATGTTGAAGATCGTTGAAGCTCAGAAAGATTTGTGGTTCGCTGTGCTACAGC
Organism: uncultured Anaerolineae bacterium; assembly: GCA_903854805.1. The sequence continues at coordinate 9,357 of CAINXK010000459.1, read as the reverse complement.
CGACGGGTGCAGTTGTATTTTTGATTGCCACTCTAGCAGAATTGAACCGAGCCCCGTTTGATATGCCCGAGGCTGAACAGGAGCTGACAGCTGGATACCATGTGGAATATTCCGGCATGAAGTTCGCGCTGTTCTTTATGGCCGAGTACACCAAGATGATCGCAATTTCGGCGATTTCCGCCACGATCTTCTTCGGCGGGTATCGCGAATTCTGGTTCTTGAAAGACACCTTTTTGAGCGTGGACCGATTTGCTTTGCTTGGACCGGTTTACATGTTCCTGAAAATTATCGTTCTGCTTTTCGGCATGATCTGGGCTCGTGCAACCCTGCCCCGAATTCGATATGACCGGTTGATGTCTTTTGGTTGGAAGGCCATGCTGCCGCTCTCACTCGCCATCGTGCTTGTTTCGGCCGTTGGAATAGTGCTGAAGGAGATGAATCCCCTGTTTGTGTGGTTCACACCACTCGTCTCCATTTTCCTTGGGTTCCTTACAATTGGTCTGGTAGATCGTTCGCTGCGGAGGAAAGTCTATGCGGCTCGTTGAACCTTTCCTTGAAATGATTGGTGGTCTGAAAACCACCCTGTTTATGATGTTTGAAAAACCGGTGACAATCCAATACCCGGAAGAAAAACGCCAAGTATCCAAGCGTTATCGTGGGCGTCATGAACTTAAACGATACGATAATGGTCTGGAAAAATGTATTGGGTGTGCATTGTGCGCTGCAGCCTGTCCGGCGGATGCTATTTTCGTCGAATCGTCAGAAAATACCGATGAGAAGCGTTTTTCACCGGGCGAACGCTATGCTAGCACTTATGAAATCAATATGCTGCGCTGCATCTATTGTGGTTTCTGTGAGGATGCCTGCCCAACGGAAGCGGTCGTTTTGGGCGACAACTACGAATTAACCTTTCTAGCTCGCCGCGATGCCATCTATACCAAGGACATGCTGATTGTTCCTGTTCCGCAAGGCGGGTCAGCCACACCGCAAGTGACCGAACCTGGTCTGTTCAATCGATCTGTTCCTGAAATGAAAGATCCGCAAGATTAAGGCGAAGGTGATCAATGTCCGGTGAATTAATCCTGTTTTTTATCCTTGCCCTGACCGCAATTGCCACGGCGGCTGGTATGCTTCTCAGTCGTCACGCGGTGTATGCGGCCTTATATCTGGTCCTGAATTTTGGAACGGTTGCCATCTTTTATCTGCTGCTTGGGTCGCCTTTCATCGCGCTCTCACAGGTAACCGTCTATGGCGGCGCCATTATGGTGCTCTTCCTGTTCGTTATCATGCTGCTGGGTGCTGAGCAAATTCCAGCAGAGTTCAAGTGGAAAAATATTTTGCCCGCTGTCGTCCTTGGGCTTGCCTTGGTAGGGCAGACTTTGTATCTGGTTTTTCAGAAAATGTCATCAACTGGTTTACAAATGGCCACCAGCGCTGCTGATGCAGCCCCGTCTCCATTGGCTACCAAACTTTTCACGGTTTATCTGCTGCCATTTGAAATCACATCCATTCTGCTGCTGGTTGCAATGGTAGGCGCAATTATTCTGACAAAACAGGAACGAAAGAAAGGAGCGCGGGGATAAACCATGGTCCCAGTTAATTATTACCTCGCACTTTCAGCTATTCTATTCGCGATGGGCGCGATGGGTGTTTTGATCCGTCGCAATGCGTTGGTTGTTTTCATGTCGGTCGAGTTGATGCTGAACGCGGCCAACCTGACCTTCGTAACCTTTGCACGCATGTACTCAACACTGAACACCACATCGATTTTTAACGGCCAGATCTTCGTTTTCTTCGTGATGACTGTAGCTGCAGCAGAAGTGGCGGTTGGCCTGGCGCTGATCGTGGCCATTTTCCGTAGCAAACAGAGCATCGACGTTGACCAGCTGAACAGCTTGAAGGGATAGGATAAACATGGAAAATACTTCTGGCTTGTTCTTTTACATGGTTCCCTGGATCGTTTATTTACCTGTCATTGGCCTGCTCATCAACCTTATCATTGGTTCTAAACTAAGCGAAAAAGGTATCGGCACCGTAGCTGCATCGGCTTCAGGTTTGGCCTTTGTGGTTGCATTGTTCCAGTTATATTCGCTGAACATCGTTCCCGAAGGTGCGGTTGTCAAAGTGGCGGATTGGATCCACATCGGCACACTGGCTATCGATTGGACTTTCCGGGTGGATACGCTCTCGGTGACGATGATGATGGTCGTTTCGGGAGTGGGTACGCTGATCCATATCTATGCGATCGGATACATGCACGAGGATGTGCGCTTCAAGAATGATATTGGCCGTTACCGGCGCTTCTTTGTGTTCTTGAACCTGTTCATCGCCATGATGATGATCCTGGTGAGCGGCAACTCCTATATGATGCTGTTCGTCGGTTGGGAAGGTGTCGGTCTGTGTTCATTCTTGCTGATCGGCTTTTGGTATGACATGGATACGCTCGGCCGGCCATCATTCGCAAACTCAAACGCAGCAAAAAAAGCTTTTATTACCAACCGGGTTGGCGATTTTGGTTTCTTGCTGGCAGCCTTCATGATGTTCTGGCAATTTGGCTCCACTAATTTTGATAATGTTTTTGCGGCTGTCGGATCTGCGCAGCCTTGGGTAATCATGTGGATTACCATATTCCTGCTGGTGGGTGTGGCAGGTAAATCAGCCCAGATCCCGCTTTACATCTGGCTGCCAGACGCGATGGCTGGCCCGACTCCGGTTTCTGCGTTGATCCATGCAGCTACCATGGTCACAGCCGGTGTATATCTTGTCACCCGCTCCGCGCCAATTTATATGCTCAGTCACGATGCACAGTATATCGTTGCGACTGTGGGCGCAGTCACGGCTATTTTCGCGGCAACAATTGCAGTTGGACAATATGATATTAAGAAAGTCCTGGCATATTCCACCATCAGCCAGTTAGGTTTCATGGTGGCCGCCGTTGGTATGGGTGCTTTTGCGGCGGGAATGTTCCACCTGATCACGCATGCCTTTTTCAAGGCTTTGTTGTTTCTTTCTGCGGGTTCGGTCATTCTGGGCATGGAGCGCGGTCATCATCACCTTGCTCACGGTCACCATGGGCACGCTTCGCATGATGAGCATGCCGCCGAGGTCTTTGACCCGGGTGATATGCGTAACATGGGTGGCTTGCGCAAGCAGATGCCGGTCACTTTCTGGCTGTATATGATCGGAACTGTGGCACTCGCAGGTCTGTTCCCCTTTGCCGGTTTCTGGTCAAAGGATGAAATCCTCGCAGATGCTTTCAAAGAATTTCCGCATGTTTATTGGATATTGACAATCGCCGCATTCCTGACTGCCTTCTACATGTGTCGCCAGGTTTGGATGGTATTTTTCGGTAAGCCGCGCCATGAAGTTGCCGGGCACGCCGTGGAAAGTCCGTTGATCATGACGGCACCACTGATGGTACTGGCCGCGCTTTCGGTGTTCGGTGGCATGCTCAACTTGCCAGGCATCCACACCCTGACTTTGTGGCTGGAACATACCATCAAAATTGTTCCTGGCGAATTTAATATGGGTGTTGCGCTAACTTCCACCGCTCTGGCATTGATCGCAATCTTTCTTTCCTGGTGGTTGTATCTGCGTAAACCACTCGAAGCAGGCCAACCTGACCCGCTCAAGAAAATGCTTGGACCGATTTTTACCGGCATGGAAAATAAGTGGTTTATTGACGAAGCATACTGGTTTGTTTTTGTTGAACGTTATGTTGATCTGGCCCGTTTTCTGGCTCAGACCGTGGATTGGGACTTCTGGCACGAGTGGTTCCACAACTCGGTCATTGCGAGGGGTTTCGTTGGTCTGACCCGTTTTCTGGCTGATCCCGTTGACCTGGGCGTCGTGGATAAAGTATCCAAAGTGCTCGCTGATGCGGTGCAAGCTTCCGCGAATTCCCTGCGCAAAATCCAGAATGGCTTCGTGCGCACTTATGCCCTGTCGGTTTTACTGGGCGTGGTGGCCATCCTCGGCTACCTACTTTTCAAATAAAGGCTGAGAGGACGATCTATGAACTTTTTGCTTGAACCCCTCAATCTGGTGACCTTTTTCCCGCTCGTTGGTGTAATTGCGCTTCTTTTCATCAAGTCAGAAGCCAAAACCGCCATCCGCTGGACGGCACTGGGAACGGCGCTCGTTAATTTTTGTATTTCATTATGGGCGCTTTCGATGTTTACCGCATCCAACCCGGATCTGCAGCTGGCTTCACGGTATAGCTGGATCCAGGTGGCGGGCTGGAACATCCAATATTATCTGGCCGTGGATGGTCTCAGCATCTTACTGGTGCTGCTGACCACATTCCTGACCCCAATCGCTATCCTATCCACCTGGACGGCAGTTGAAGACCGGGTTAAGGATTTCATGGTGTTTTTCCTGCTCCTGGAAATGGGAATGCTGGGCGTTTTTCTGGCTCAGGATCTATTTCTGTTTTATATTTTCTGGGAATTTACCCTCATTCCGATGTATTTCCTGATCGGTATATGGGGCGGCCCGAATCGTTTGTATGCAGCTGTCAAGTTCTTCTTGTACACGATGGCTGGTTCCATTCTGATGTTGTTAGCCATCCTGTGGTTGGGTGTCAACCAGGGCACCTTTACCGTGCCTGATCTGGTTGCCAAAGGTGGCATCCCAGCGGGTATTCAAATGTGGCTGTTCATTGCGTTTGCCGCTGCGTTTGCAATCAAGGTTCCAATGTGGCCGCTGCACTCCTGGCTGCCAGATGCCCATGTGGAGGCTCCTACCGCAGGTTCGGTCATCCTGGCCGGTGTCCTGCTGAAGATGGGTACCTACGGTTTCCTGCGCTTCAATCTCCAACTCTTTCCGCAGGCAGCTGTTCAGGCTGCCCCCACGATCGCTGTTCTTGCTGTAATCGGCATTCTCTATGGTGCGGCAGTCTCTTATTCCCAGAAAGATGTTAAAAAGCTGGTTGCTTACTCATCAGTTAGCCACCTTGGTTTTGTCATGCTTGGAATGTTTGCCTTGAATGCTCAGGGTATTGAAGGTGGAATTTTACAAATGATCAACCACGGTCTGAGCACCGGGGCATTGTTCTTGCTCGTTGGCATGATCTATGAGCAAACCCATACCCGTGAAATCGCCGTCTACGGTGGTTTATGGAAAATCACCCCGATCTTTGGCTCCTTAATGCTGATTGTATCGCTTTCATCGATGGGTCTGCCCGGTTTGAATGGGTTCGTCGGCGAATTTACCATCTTGTTAGGTGCTTTCGGTTCAAAAGCCTTTGGTACGCCCTGGTATGCCATCCTCTCGGCTGCAGGCGTCATCCTGGCGGCAATTTATATTCTCTACATGTTCCAGAAAATGTTTCTGGGTCCGGTGGGAACGATCGTGGAAGAAGTTAAACACCACGGTCACGCGCTGCGCGATCTCAACGTACGAGAAATCGTGACGCTCTTGCCCATACTGGTCCTTATTTTCTGGATTGGTCTTTACCCCGCGCCGTTCTTTAACCTGATAGCTCCGGCTGTGGAAAAACTTCTTATTCCGTTCAAAGCCATTCTTGGCGGCTAAGGTACCTTTACTTTCACCCCTGCGACCGCCCACCTTTTTCGGGTGGCGGAGTGGGGGTGATAGTGGGAGTGGATATGACCCAAACTGATTTCTATACCATCCTCCCGATCAGCGTGCTGATCGTCTGGGCCTGTGTGCTCCTTTTAGTGGATCTATTTGTTCCCAAAGAGCGAAAAGGTCTGACGGCTCTGTTGGCTGCTGTTGGATTGGCGCTGACGATGGGTATTAACCTGACCCAGTTAGGAAGCAATTCCACTGGATTTAACACTATGGTTGTGTTGGATGGCTTTTCCAACTTCCTGAATAACCTGTTCCTGCTGACCGGTTTGCTTGGTGTTGCAGTGGCGTATGGTTATCTAAACCGTAGAGGCATTGAACGCGGCGAATATTACATCCTGATGTTGTTTAGCATTTCAGGGATGATGTTGATGGCACAGGCCACAGATCTGATCATCACCTTTCTGGCACTCGAGCTGCTCTCTATCCCGCTCTATGTGTTGGCGGCTTTTGCCAATTCACACGCGGTATCAGAAGAAGCTGGTATTAAGTATTTCCTGTTGGGATCTTATGCCACTGGCTTTGTGGTCTATGGCATTGCTCTGACCTTCGGAGCGACCGGAACAACTTCATTTGCTGGAATTGTTGCCGCTGTTGCAGCGGGCACAGCCAGCACGACCCTGCTTTTGATCGGCGCCGCGCTTATCCTGGTCGGCTTTGGTTTCAAGATTGCAACAGTGCCTTTCCACATGTGGACCCCGGACGTGTACCAGGGCTCGCCTACTTCGGTTACGGCCTTTATGGCTGCAGGCGCAAAGGCAGCTGGTTTTGCGGCACTGCTGCGCGTTTTTGCCACGATTTTTCCTTCCCTGGCTACAGATTTAATGCCTGTCCTGGCCGTACTTTCAGCACTGTCGATGATCGTCGGAAACATCATTGCGATTGCCCAAACCAATATCAAGCGTATGCTGGCTTATTCCAGCATCGCCCAGGCCGGTTATATCCTGATGGCTTTTGTACCTTTTGCGAATCAGAGTGTCCGGTTGGTTTCGATAGCTGCCGGATTGTTCTACCTGGTGGCTTACACTATCACAAGCTTTGGTTCATGGGGTGTGGTTATTGCACTCGAAACCGCTGAGGGCAAGGGCCTCGAAATTGCCGATTATGCCGGTCTGGGGAAGAAATACCCATTGCTGGCTGCTGCCATGGCAATCTTTATGCTCTCACTGACCGGTCTACCACCAACACTAGGTTTGATTGGGAAAATTTATTTGTTCCGTGCGGTCATGGAAGGCGGCGTTTATTGGCTGGCGCTTATCGGCGTAATTACCTCGCTTATTTCGGCTTATTATTATTTGCGGGTGATTGTGATCATGTATATGAAAGATGGCAGCCCGCAAGTCGCGCGCGAAACCTGGCTTGAACTTACAATTGGCGCTTGCGCCGTTCTGACAGTAATCTTCAGCGTGATGCCCCAATCGCTGTTTACCTGGGCATCCCAGGCAGTCATGAAACTATTCTAAATTCGCAACGAATCGATAATAAAAACAGACAGCAAGACTATCTGCTGTCTGTTTTTAATTTATTAGGCTGGCAATGTATAAGCCAGAACAAACCAGCGATTGTCGCCAATTTCACCCCAACCACTCATTTCGCGGCGAACGTCAAAAATATCGCCAATTTTTGCCGAACCGATGATCGGATAACTGCCGCCTGGTCCTGAGCGAATGTTTAAAGATGCCTGGTTGACTTTTACTTTGCGCGCCATTTTGAAACCAATCCCAGCAGTGGGGATGATCGCGCCCCGTTCAGGGCCGGGGTATTGGGTATCGTTAACGGTATCTTTCCATGCGTTCCAAAAAATATCCAGAGGGTACGCATGTGCATTACCGTCTTCCTGCTTTGTAAACAATGGATCATGAACATAAATGGATTTAATATCCATGCCGACGACTACGGCGAAATGCGGGCCATCAAACTTTTGTTCTGTTAACCCAGCTTGTTCGAGAATTTTGTAACGAAGTAGTACGATAGGAGGTTTGCCTGCCGCAAGGGCTGCAAATAGATCCTGAACGGTCAGGCTGGCGCGAAAATCGGTCAAGAGCCCGATGCTCCCCAGTGCGTTGCGCAGCTGGACCACACTCAAAAATGGGTCACCGGGTATTCCAAATTTCGTATAAAACTCGTCTGGTGTTATCTGAAGATTGAAATATGCCTTCAGCAGCATGATTGCCGATGCGGCGCCACAATCGTTGTGATGTAACTCTGCTCCGGTCCCGAGTTGTGATACATACGGGACAGGCAAAAGCGCAACTGGTTTGAAAGCAGTGTTCCAGGTGTACTCAACAGATTGCCCGGTATCGAGATTATCGACTTTGTAGTGCATGGTCTCGTTTCCTTGGAGTGGGATCGGAGCAGGTGCAGGGCTGGGTTCGGGGGTAGGTGCCGGCGCAGGTGCTGGTTCGGGAACCGGCGACGGTCCAGGACCGGGCGTCGGCGCAGATCCGCCTTTTACCAGGCTCATCACGTCCAGTCGAAATTGTTCCATGGGGAAAGCTGGCCCTGGGTCCCATTTGCGTTTTGGGGCGATATCATCGTGACCCAGGATTTCTCTGAAACCATAAAGACTGATCAATTCAGCCACCACTTTGGTGGCTGTTTTAATCTGAATATCCGTAAATTTGTGCCAGCCATAGATTACTTTAGGGAAAGCTTTATGGGCAGAAACCAGAACATCAGATTCTGGATAAACTTGTCCAAAAGAAGAAATCCACCGGGTTCCAGAGCGTTGTAACATCCCGGCATTATCGAGTTCAATCCCAATCGAATATAAGTTCAAGCTGGAATAACGTCCCCATGTACTGAGCCCGGCATGCCATGCAATGGTGTCAAAAGGGACGAACTGGACCACGTCACCATTTCGACCAATGACTAGATGCGATGACACCTTGCTTGTTGGGTTGTTAAACCAGCTGATGGTATTATCCATGTTTTGGCCGCCGGTGTAATGCATAATCACAAAGGCTTTTTCTTCCAAAGGGCCACCGTGATTGGAAGTTGCAACAAATTTAACCGGCATATCATTGTCAAGCACGAGACGATTACTGGTAATTTTCATACACCAACCATTTTTCTGGAAAGTAAGGATAACATTTATTTAGATATCCCTATTATGCACGAAATTCAGGTAGTGTACAACCGGAACTATTGGTAAAATCAAATACTATGTTAAAAGCGCTGATTTTTGATTTCGACGGACTGATATTAGACACAGAAACGCCCGAATACATTGCTCTCAACGAAGTGTATGAAGAATTGGGGCATAAATTACCAATTGCTATGTATGGACGCGTGGTCGGGGGGCAATATAACCATGAATACGAGCCTGTTGAACATCTGCAAGAGTTAGCTGGGAAGCCGCTGGATACGGTTTCTTTCTGGCAAAGAATTAACCAGCGGCGGATTGAGATGATTGAGCAAAATCCGATTCTTCCAGGTGTAGAGAAGTTGATCCTGGATGGCAAGGCTAGAGGTTTGAAGCTGGCGGTTGCATCCAGTTCATCACATGAGTGGGTGGAAGGACATCTCAAACGTCTCAATTTGTTCCAATATTTTGATGTGATCAGGTGTAAGGAAGATGTGCTCAAGGTCAAGCCCGAGCCCGATTTGTTTCTTGCAGCCCTGGGTGAGCTTGGTGTCAGAGCTGATGAGGCAGTGATATTTGAAGATTCTTTAAATGGCATAATTGCCGCTGGTCGGGCTGGGATCCGGGTCGTCGTAGTCCCAAACCCGGTTACTATGCATACCAATATCAAAGGGGAAACT
>CAINXK010000458.1 GCA_903854805.1 uncultured Anaerolineae bacterium | reverse complement strand
TCACGGTTCTGTAAATCTTTTTCAATGCCCAGAATACTGGCACTCTCTTCCGAGAGTTTCTTGAAGGCGTTTTGATAGCGGACGTTATCGCGCCAGCGTTTGAGAAAGACCAGCGCATCCTGCGTGAGAACAGATGGTTCTTCCAGGCTGAGAAAGTAACAGGCTTTGAACAGGCCAATTGCAAAGTCGTGTATGCCGGGGGTCTGAGATTTGTAGCCAAACTGGGCCTCGAGCCGCCCCCATAAAAAGCCATCCAGGTTGCAGCGTTGGATCAGGTCAAACTTCTCGTGTCTATCCTCAGCGAGTTCAGCCAGCAGGATTTCAAGAACGCTTTCGACACGGTTTTCCGCGTACGCGTCCGCATTGACACACACCGCCAGCATTTTGGTGCGGATTATATTGTGCGAATCATCCGCGCTCAAGCGAGGCTTCAGCGCCGAACGGCGGGAATCGTTTTTGAAAAACTCGATGTGCTCCTGCACCAATTCCCATAGACTGGGCGCTAATTCCAGTTCACTCATCCACAGCGAAACCTGGTCGGCGCTGAAAAGACCTTGCGTCAGGAGCACATCCAGCAGCCAGTTGTTTAGATTTTCGGGCTGCGGGCCTGCGTGATACAGCAGGAATTTTTGCCCGGGCTTTTCACGCAGAATATGATATTTGACACCGAACTCATTATTGTGTAGTTCAATCATTTCCACGCCCGGAATCAATAAAGTCTCATATTCCTGGCGCAGTTCTTTTTTGGCATCGTACCAGAAGACGATACGGTGCTTGTCGAAGAGACGGGTGATAGCCTGTGTGATTTTATCCATGCGCTGATTATCCCATTTTGCCCGGGCTGCTACGGGGGAAAGCATCCACAGCGTAATATTCAAGTTGAATAATAATAATTATAGAGATCCTATCTCGTCTTTCGTTGCGCGACAGGCGCTGAAAATTCGGGGATATTTATACCTGACCTCTTTTTTCGATGTATTTCACCCCGGGCAGATCCTTGAAATGTTCATCCTGTGTCCAGAGAGTGGCCTCACAGGCGATGGCGCTGGCATAAATGACGCTATCCGCCAGCGGCAGGTGATAATCCAACGAGAGCTGGCCGGCTTGCAAGGCAATCGCCTCATTTAATTCGAGCAGATGACCACGATACAAACGGCTGACGCCTTCCAGAGCCGCTTCTTTGCCGAGTTGCTGACTGAGCCGTTTGAAAACCTCATACAGGCAGATCGTGGGTACAAACAGATGCGCTTCATCCTGGATGGCGGGCGCGAAGAAACCGGCGTTACCAGCATTGGCAAAATACTCCAACCAGCCGCACGAATCGACAACGTTCATACCCGGTCTGCCTCTTCCCGCTCAATATTGGTATCGATACCTGGAAACATCCCGCGCGCCTGTTCGATGGGTGGCACAAAAATCAGGCGCAGGCTTTTTTCAAAGGGAATAAAAACCACTTTATAACCTGGTTTGACATTATACTGATCCCGAATCTTGCGTGGAATGACGATCTGGTATTTGGATGAAATCGTGGCAGCGTCCATAATCTTACATCTCCTTATCGAATGGCAATGGTAAGAATAGTATAGCACCTATTGCCTTTTTTCCAAATGATGTATTCAGCAGAAAAAAGCGCACAGTTC
>CAINXK010000457.1 GCA_903854805.1 uncultured Anaerolineae bacterium | reverse complement strand
GCACTAGCCCATACCCGGCTGGCTCCCTCGTGGAGAAGCGGAGAAATCAAAATGATATATAACATCAAAATTGGTGATCGATCCTTCGAAGTTGCGATTGAAGATATCAATAAACGGCCGATCGTGGCGCGCGTCAACGGGCAGGAATTTCTGGTCAGCCCGGATACAGCCAGCCCAGAAGTTGTCACCGGAACAATGATCGACTCGACCCTAAAACCAGTCAGCCCCATTGGATTATCCTTGCACGATGGTGTGCTGGTTGCGCCCTTGCCCGGCACCATCATCGAGGTTTTTGTCAAAGTTGGCGATACAGTCGAAGCGGGACAGGTTATCCTGATCATTGAAGCCATGAAAATGAAGAACAGCATCCGTTCCACCAAGGATGGCATCGTAGCCGAAGTACTGGTCAGCGCTGGGCAAACCGTGGCTCACAAACAAGCACTTGTGGAGTTTAAGGAATGAACCTCGGCGAAGTTCTGGCAGGTCTATTTGCAGCGACATCCTTCACCTGGGCTAATGCGCTCATGCTGCTGGTGGGGTGTGTCCTGGTCTATCTGGCAGTTGCAAAGGAATATGAACCCGTCCTGCTGCTGCCAATCGGGTTCGGCTGCATCCTGGCCAACCTGGGAATGTCAGTCTACAACCCGGAGAGCTTTCTTAAAGTCATCTACGATGCCGGGATCAAGACCGAATTATTTCCACTACTGATCTTCGTCGGCGTGGGCGCCATGATCGATTTTCGCCCACTGCTGGCCCAACCAAAGATGGTGCTGCTCGGCGCGGCAGGCCAGTTCGGTATCTTTGGAGCCCTGATCCTGGCCACTCTGATCGGTTTCCCGCTCAACGAGGCGGCTTCAATTGGAATCATCGGAGCGATCGATGGCCCGACAGCCATTTACGTGGCATCGAAACTGGCCCCGCACATGCTCGGCCCAATCGCGGTAGCAGCGTATTCCTACATGAGTTTGATCCCAATTATCCAGCCTCCCATTATGCGCCTGTTGACCACTCGCAAAGAACGCCTGATCCGCATGGAGTACACCCCGCGACCAGTTTCATCGAAGATAGTCATCTCCTTCCCGATCGTTGTAACGATTGCTGTCAGCCTGGTGGCACCGGCTGCAGCACCGCTGATCGCCACCCTGATGTTGGGCAACCTGCTGCGCGAAGCCGGTGTGGTTGAACGCTTGAACAAAGCAGCCCAAAACGAGATCATCAACATCGCCACCCTCTTTCTCGGGCTGGCCATCGGTGCGACCATGACCGCAGAAAAATTCATCTACGACCCGGCCACCGGCGTGCAGTGGCAAACCCTCATGATCCTGGGACTGGGGCTGCTGGCCTTCATCCTGGATACCATCATGGGCCTACTTTTTGGCAAGCTGATGTGCTTCCTGAGCGGCGGTAAGATCAATCCGCTGATTGGTGCTTGCGGCATCAGCGCCTTTCCAATGGCAGCCCGGCTTTCCGCCAAAATGGCACTTGAAGAGGATTACGACAATTTCATCTTGATGCACGCCATGGGCTCCAACACTGCCGGGCAGCTCGGTTCGGTCATCGCTGGCGGTGTTTTGCTCGCGATCGTCAGCAAGGTCATGGGTAGCGGATAGATAATACGCTTTTGAAATACAAAGGCTCATCTCGAAAGTACTGCTACGAGATGAGCCTTTGTATTTTTTTTATTGCCAATTGACCAGCCTACCGCGTTACTTACGCGCAAATTTTCTTTGTCTGGGTCTTTTCAATGGTTTATAATGGGCATCAGGCCACCATATGACAGAGCAAATAATAGTCACACCACCCATGTACCACAATGGACAAAAAAGAAAAATCACGATTGCACTCTTAACCCAGGGTGCGATTGACCCAAACAACTTTGCCATCTGGTCTGGGGCGGCTGCCGCGGCACATGATATCGGCGTGAACTTGATCTGTTATCCAGGTCGGCCAATGCGTTCGCCCGCCGAATACGAAGTACAACGCAACATCATCTACCACATGGTAGATGCACAAACTGTGGATGGGCTGATTTTCTGGGGGCTGAATCCCTGGATGGATATGGTCGAAACCTATTCTTTCCTCAACCGATTCCGACCCATGCCAATTGTTACGACGGGCCTTATCCTGGATGGCATCCCAGGAATCACCGCAGACAATTATTCTGGGATGCACGAAATTGTCAACCACCTGGTCACGACACACAACCGGCGTCGGATTGCTTTCATCCGCGGCCCGGCGAACCATCAGGAAGCAAGTGAACGTTACCAGGCCTACCTGGATGTGTTGAAAGAACATAACATTCCGCTGGAACCAAACCTGATCTATCTTGGTGACTTCAAAGAAAGCAGCGGAGTTAATGGGGCTAAAGTTCTACTTGAGCAGCGTGAGCGTGGATTGATATTTGATGCCCTGGTTGCCGCCAGCGATAATATGGCATTAGGCGCCATGAAAACCTTCCAATCCAACGGTCTACTTGTACCTGATGACATCGCCATTGCCGGGTTGAATGGCGAGGATCAAGGGCTGGTGATCACACCTCCATTAACCACAGCACCGCTCCATTTCTATGAACAGACCTACCAGGCAACTATGATGGTACTGGATTTATTGGAAGGCAAGCCAGTACCTTTAAAAGTAATCTTGCCCACACGCATGGTGGTTCGCCAATCCTGCGGCTGTGCCGATCCATTGGTCAGTCACGCAGTGGCGATACCACACGCTGAAAAAATGGATTCTTTCACAGATGAAATTCGCCTGTTAAGCAGCCTGATTTTTGGCGAAGAAAATTCCAATTTGAAGCCCAGGCTGGATGAACCTGTTCGACAGGCCTTCCCTGGCCTGCTCAAATCGTTTCTAGCCGAAAGTCGCGGCAAATCATCCGGCGAGTTTCTCAGCATGTTTGCCAAAACGCTGCAAAAGACTGCCAGCGTCAATGATGCTTTCTTACGATGGCATGAAATTTTCTCAATTCTGAGACAATTTGCCATCTCCCAGCTTGCTGATGCCCAATCGCGGCTGCGCGTGGAAAACCTGACACACCAGGCACGGGTCCTGATTGGTGAAACCGCCCGGCGCTACCTTGCCTATCAGACACTCCAGGCAGATCAAAAACTGCATATTCTGGGGGAAATTAGCCAGGGCTTGAACATCATTACCACCCGAAACGAGCTAACTGCCATGTTGGAGCACTCGCTTCAATTGCTTAAAATTCCGCGTTTTTACTTGTTTCTTTACGAGGATCCAGGCAATCTGGAAGGTCTGGCGCACCATATTTTTTCTTATGAAATAAACCAACACAAAACACCCGATCAAGGTAGTGTCTTATTCCCTGTCCATCAGCTGCTCCCAACCGGACTGCTGGAAATAGATCGCCAGTACAATCTGGTCGTGGAACCGCTCTTTTTTCGCGAAGACCAATTGGGGTATGCAGTTTTTGAGGCAAACCCACGGGAAGAGGCAATCTATGAAATCCTCGGTGGACAGATCAGCGCCGCTCTAAAGCGTGTGACCCTGACCGAGCGAAACATTCGCCTTTTTAATGAAGCCGTCGAGGCCCGCCAGGCAGCCGAACAGGCGGATCTACTCAAGAGCCGCTTCCTTTCAATGGTCAGCCACGAATTGCGCACTCCGCTTGCGCTAATCGTTGGCACCGTTGAGATGATGCTTCAGGAGGAAAAAGCCGGTGGCAACCCGCCCCTGCCGGCTCCCTACAGGAAAGACATGGACAGCATTCACGCCAGTTCTCAGCATCTGTTCCGGCTGATAGGCGACGTGCTGGATTTGGCGAGCAACCAGGCCGGAGAACTTCGTCTGGTCACGGAACCTCTGGATTTATCGATGTTGTTTTCGGAGGCCGCAACTCTTGGAAAAACCATGGCGCGTGAAAAAGGCCTGGGTTGGCGTGAAGAAATGCCTGCCCGCTTGCCGTGGGTGATGGGTGACCGCACCCGCCTGCGCCAGGTAATCCTCAACCTGGTCAGCAATGCGGTCAAGTTCACCGAACATGGCCACGTTTCCCTGACAGTGCGAGCCAGCGAAACACAGGTATTGGTTGAAGTCAGCGATACTGGCATGGGTATCCCGCTGGATGAGCAAGCACTGATCTTCGATGAATTCCGCCGCTCCGAACGCAGTGTTGCGCGGGGTTATGGCGGTATGGGATTGGGGTTGGCGATAACCCGCCGTTTGATCGAACTGCATGGTGGGCAGATTGGTGTAAGCTCGACCGGCGCGGAAGAAACAGGCTCCACTTTCCATTTTAGCCTGCCCGTCATTTCAGACGCTTCCGTGACAGGCAGTGAAACCCGGAATAGCCGGCTCAACACCGTCCTTTTACTGATTGAAGCTTCATCCGACCGCACCCACCTGCAGCAGCATCTAAGCCAGAAAGGGTTTATTGTCGAGGTAATGGATGTCTCTCACCAGCAAGACTGGCTTTCGCAAGTGGTTTCACGCCCACCCGGAGCTGTTGTTCTGGATTTTCAGCCCGCCACTGAACGCGGATGGGAATTAATGCAAATTATCAAACAAAACCCCGAGACCCTGGATGTTCCTGTGGTTTTCTACAGCCTATCATCCGAGCGCTCCAATGGAGCCATGCTCGAAATGGATTACTTGGCCAAACCAGTCGGTAGTGCTGAGCTATCCCAAGCCTTGGAACGCCTGGGATTGAAAAACAATGCTGGCCGTCAGAACATTCTAGTGGTAGATGATGACCCGAATGTGCTGGATATGCATGTGCGCATTCTGGAAAGCCTTGTAAATTGCCAGATCATCAGGGCCACCAACGGGAAAAAAGCCCTGGAGATCATGCAATCGCAGCATATCTCGTTGGTTCTGCTGGATCTAATGATGCCCGAGATGGATGGTTTTGAAGTGCTGCGCATCATGCGCGGGCAGGAAACCACCCGTAGTGTGCCAGTGATTGTACTCTCAGCACAGATTTTGACCGCCAGCGATATGCTGCGGTTGCAAGAAGGAGTGGCGGCTGTGTTGGGAAAGGGCTTGTTCAGCATGAAGGAAGTTCTAAGCCAGGTGGAAGCCGCGCTTAGCCATAGCAAACGCCTGGGTAGCCAGGCCACACGCACGGTGCGACAGGCCATGGCTTATATCCACGAACACTACGCCGAATCCATTACACGCAGCGAGCTTGCTGGCTATCTGGCCGTTAGCGATCGCTACCTGACGCGCTGTTTTCACCAAGAAATGGGAATTACGCCGGTCACCTATCTCAACCGATACCGCATTCGTAAAGCCAGGGAACTCATCGAGAAGCGCACCTTCAGCATTACAGACGTGGCCCAAATGGTTGGTTTTTCAGACAGTAATTACTTTGGACGAGTCTTTCGCGAAGAAGTGGGGGTATCACCAAGCGCGTACCCCAAGATTTAAGCCCATTCCTATCATTCAAATCTCAAGCGGAGCAACCTGTGGGTTGCTCCGCTTGATTACAATCCATTCATACGATAAGAGTATCCTTTTATGCGAGACTCAAATACACAAAACAGTGTAAGGTAATCAGACACGTTAATTTTTTCGAGAGGTAGCGTTATGAATCTGACCGAAAGTGCCACCCGCAAGCCTGAATATGGTACTCGAGATGCAAGAGGGCATTGGAAGCCTCCTTATCCGGCACGCTTTTCCCCGTTATTTGATTGGCCCGTTAACCCAAAAGCCATCATCACTTACCTGTTCGGTTTCCCAGGGGTATTGTGGCCTTTCAATACCCTGGTCTTTTTATTAGGCCTGGCGGTTTTTGCCTTTTTCCAACCAACCCTTGAGACAGCCAAAAACCTGGAAATAGGTTGGATTGGCTTGCTTTTACTGCGCAACTTAATCATTCTCGTGGTGGTCTACAGCAGCATGCACCTGGCGTATTACACGTTTAAATTGAGCGGAACAGACCGCAAATACAATCCCAGTTTTCCAGTTGAAACCAAAAAACAATTTTTGTTTGGAAAACAACTTACCGATAATATCATCCGCACCCTGCTCTCAGGTTTACCAATTTGGACAGCTTACGAAGTGTTGTACCTGTGGGTTGCCGCCAATGGACGTGTTCCGTATCTTAGCTTCCAAGAACACCCCGTCTGGTTTTGTGTCTACTTTTTTGTATTGTTGCTCTTCCGCGACACCCACTTCTATTTCATCCATCGCTTAATTCACTGGAAGCCATTATTTAAATACGTACACAGCGTACATCACTTCAACTCCAATCCCGGGCCATGGTCTGGGTTGGCAATGCACTCGGTTGAGCATTTATTTTATTTTAGCGGGGTCTTGCTGCACTTTATCGTGCCCTCGCACCCTTTACATTTCTATTTTCAATCATTTCACCTGGCTATATCTCCTGTGGTTGGGCATGTGGGATTTGAAGGCCCAAAATTTAATGGCAAACCTGTAACCAGCGACTATTTCCATTATCTACACCACAAATACGTTACTTGCAATTTCGGTTCAGATATTGTGCCATGGGACAGATGGCTGGGAGTATTTTTTAATGGCGAAGGTGAATATCGACCGTATCAAAAAAAATGAGATTCAGAAAAATAGGGATCATACCTTCGTGTCTGTATCTGGACTGCTTATATGAGCAAAAATGGCTTACTTTCCCTCTTGAATAATAATTATATTATGCTAAGATACTTATGACAGCGGTGTCATAGCTGATTTTTTTTAAGACAAATTGACAACGCTGTCATAAGCACAGCGACCCAAAAAAGAGGTTCATTTTGGCATCCGTAACTATTCGAGAAGTTGCAGTCTTGGCAGGCGTATCCATTAAGACTGTTTCTCGTATTCTAAACAATGAGCCATATGTCACCGAAATAACACGCAAAAAGGTGAATGCTGCCATACATCATTTAGGATATGTCGCAAGCATGCCAGCTCGGCGCCTGGCATCAGGGCAGTCTTATACGATCGGTTTGATTTTCCACAACGCGAGCTGGCACTACTTCCAGGACGTTCAAATGAATGTTATGGAAACCGCGAATAAATATGGGTACAGCCTCTTGTTGCACCCCTGCGATATTACCAATCACAACCATGCTCATGAAATTATGAAATTAGTTACCCAAAAACAAGTCGATGGATTCATTTTCACCCCCCCATCCGACAATGCCAATGACCTGATCCAAAAGCTAGAAATGATGCACTTCCCCTTTGTTCGATTGAGCCCCATGGATAGGGAAAGTAACCTACCCTTTGTCACTGCGACAGACCGCCAAGGGGCGCTTGACATGACCAAATACCTGCAGGAACTTGGCCACAAACGAATTGCATACGTGGCTGGCCCCCAAGCACAAAGAGCGGCCCACGACCGTTTGGCTGGCTATAAAGATGCTCTGCTTTCAGCAGGCTGCCCTTATGACCCTGAAATCGTGATACAGGGTGATGATCATTTTGAATCAGGCTACACATCTGCTGTGAAATTTATCGCCATGAAAAATCGTCCAACTGCCATCTTTTGCAACAACGATGAAATGGCTGCCGGAGCGATGTCGGCTGTATTTGAAGTAGGAATGAATGTTCCAAAGGATATCTCGGTGGCTGGTTTTGACAACATACCCCTAGCGAGGCAGATTTGGCCACCGCTCACAACAATTGACCAACCCATTTCCAAAATTGCAAAAAAAGCAACCAAACACCTCATGGCAATGCTGCACGGTGAAGAAGTGGAATGCCTGCATTGCGAAATCCCAACCCGACTCGTGATCAGAAAATCAACTACTCAAAATTACAATTGAACCGAATGACAAGGAGGAACGCATGATCGAACAATTGCAATATATTTTTGATGCGATCATCAATGGAGAAGCTGGTGATGTTAGCGCCGGAGTCCAGACCGCTCTTGACTCCGGGATTCCGGCCGACGATATTTTAAAACAAGGTCTGATCCCGGCCATGAAAGAAGTCGGGGCCAAATTTGAGAGCGGCGAGTTCTTCGTCCCCGAAATGTTGATTTCAGCACGAGCCATGCAAACCGGGTTGGGCTTGCTTAAGCCGATCCTGGCAACAGCGGAGATTAAAAGCTCAGGGAAGATTGTAATTGGGACTGTGGAAGGCGACTTGCATGATATTGGCAAGAATCTCGTGGTCATGATGTTGGAAGGTGCGGGCTTTGAAATGATTGACCTGGGCAGCGATGTTGTTCCAGAGAAATTCGTTGAGGCAGTTCGAGCCAACCAACCTGATATTGTCGCCATGTCTGCTTTACTGACAACCACCATGCCCTCCATGAAAAGCACGATCGCCGCTCTAAAAACAGCGGGACTGCGAGACAAAGTCAAAATCATCATTGGTGGTGCCCCTGTTTCTGAAGATTATGCCGGCGAAATCGGAGCGGATGGATACGCATCCGATGCCAGCCGAGCTGCCAATCTGGCGCAAGAATTATGTAGCCCCTAATTCACCATCGTTTTAAGCAATCATCATAAGGATCTAATATGATCAATGAAATGACCTCCATAGAAAGAGTACGGGCTGCGATTGAGTTGCGAAAACCGGATCGTGTGCCAGTTGACCTGCATAATTTTCAACCCGCTGCGTATGCATCCGGAAAGCCACTTAGTGAAGTGTTTCAAGATGGCGAACTTCTGGCGCAAGCCATGTTGGATGCCTGGCGCGAATACGGACACGACATGATCTTGCTGGAAAATGGCACAGCCTGCAATGCGCAAGCCTGTGGCATGGATGTCTCTTACCGTGATGATGCTGCTCCGGTGGCGCACAAGCCATTGATCCAATCTCTTCAAGAGGTTGCAAATCTGGTAACGCCAGACCCGTACACAACTTTCCCAATGAATGAGATTCTTAAAGCCACTCGCATCTTATCCAAAGAGATCGGCGATAAGGTTTGGATATGTGCCAGGGCTGATCAAGGCCCGATGGATCTGTCATCCCAAATTCGCGGGATGACAGAGTTGATGATGGATATCGGCTTGAATGAACAGCCTGAATTGATTCATTCACTTCTCGACTACTCCAGGCGGGTTGCCACGCGCTACGCCTATGCGCTGATTGAATGTGGTGGACACTCCACATCCATTGGTGAACCGGTTGGAGGCCCAGACGTTATGTCACCCAGGCATTACAAGAAATTCCCCTGGGTGCATGAGAAACGCATGGCGGATGAATTAAAGAGCAAAGGGATCATTCTTCACAATCACATCTGTGGCAATACCATTCCCATCATTGAGGAGTTTATTGCCACGGGTGCCCAGGTGCTGGAAGTGGACCATAAAACGAATCCAGCCATCGCCAAAGAAGCAGCTCGTCACAAAGCGTGTCTGTTAGGAAATATTGACACTGGTCTTATGCAATTTGGAAAACCAGACGACATCGATAGGGCTTGCAAGGAACTTATTGAGATATGGAAACCTGATAGTGGCTTCATCCTGGGTCCTGGTTGCGCCCTGGGAACAACCGTGCCTTCGGATAATATCCATGCGCTGGTTGAATCTGCTAAAAAATATGGAATTTACGCCTGATCAAGGAGGATAAGATGTGGACAATAGAACCTTTGACCGCTGAAGAACGTGCAGATTTCACACAACGGTTTGACGAACGGCTGGAGAAAGTCAAAGCTAAAACAGAAGATGTGTTTGCTTTCAAGAAAGTTGAAACACCACCATACATCGTAAACAGTGCCCTGTATTGGATTTTTGGTCTCGATACCGAAAACCTGCCTGAGGATTACATGACTGATCCAGCGGTCATGACTAATTTTCAGGAACGGACTTATTACGATCAGATCAGGGAAATCGACGATGACTTTGTCCCCTACCTGATGCCCTGGTTTGGAACAATTGTCGCAGCCTCCGCATTTGGATGCGAGATCGGTTGGCGCCCAAAACAAGATCCAGCTGCAGATCCGCGCTATTACCCGGTAAAAACAATCGAAGACATCAAAAACCTGGAAATTCCGGACCCGCAGACAGCGGGCCTTATGCCCAAAGTATTGGAGTTTCTTCAATACATGAAAACAAACAGTTTCCTGCCTGTTGGGATAACAGATTTTCAGGGACCATTAACTACTGCTAATCAACTGATGGGCTATGACAAGCTCATCTATATGATGCACGATAATCCCGCTGCCACGCATGAACTCATGGATAAAATAACCGAAGGGTTGATCAGATGGGTAAAGATGCAGAAGCAGGTGATTGGCGAACCATCAAATTATTGCATCGGCGATCAGCAAGTATATACTGGCAAACATGCTGGCGTTTGGTTCTCGGATGACGATGCTGTTCTGATGTCAAGCAAGATATACAGAGAGTTTGTTGTTCCTTACAACTCTCGAATATTAAAAGAATTCGGCGGTGGGTGTATTCATTATTGCGGAAACGCTACGCACCATGCCGATAACTTTCTGGCAACCGAAGGATTGGTTGCTCTTAATATCTATAATCTTTACAACATCCCATCAGTAAAAAAGCTTCAGGAAAAACTCATGGACAAGGTAGCGCTCTTTGTCTGTGACTTTACACCTGTTGAGTATCAACAATATTTTGAAGAACTTTTTTCAAGCCTGGATTATCGCGGCTTGATCATCTGCTCGCAATACTCACCCACTGTTGGCCTGCTCAAAGGCGGCAAATACAATGGAATTCAACGTGACTTGAAACCAGGTCGAAAAGCAACATACGACTTTATCAAAGGTTACCTGGCTGCTCATTGAACATTTTTTCGTTCGCCTTTCAAACTGCCATGCTTTTCTAAATGCACAGCTGAAAATGGCTGGTTCTCCCGATCGCCAGAGCTGCGCTCCAGCTTGCTAATCGTCAGCATATTTTCAGAACCAGAATAACCGCTTTGCGCATCAAATTAGCACTTGGAATGGTACACACGGCAGAATTGCACCATTATTACGAATAAATGCTCCTTTTATGCGAGACACAGGCTGCAGAAAACGGTACAGTTAATCTTACCAAGCTAGGATCCAAAAAATTTGATCTGGTTTTTCTGTAAGGGCTTTATGAAACACCTGTGCATCGTCGCCGAATCCAATCCTTTTATAGACCAACTGTTGCAACGCTTTGCTAAAAAAAGCGGATTGGACATTCTATCGGTTCCAGTGGGCCAGGATATGCTCGAACTGGCTCGCCAGAAAAAACCAGCAGTAATCGTAATTGACCCCGAATTGCCAGGCAAAGTGCGTGGCTGGGAAATTATCCGGCTGCTGCGAGAAGATCATCAAACCTGCCAGATACCAGTGATTGCCTGCACATGGTTGGATGAGATCAGTTTGCGAGAGATGACCGGCGCTGTCAGCGGCAGGTTGCAGAAACCTGAAATCCATTACGATGATTTCGTGAACGCACTTATAGCGGCAGGCATTTACCTTGAATAACCAATCCATCCCTGAATAATTGATAAGAACTGGAGAAAGGTTCGAACATGAATAATGATGGATTACTAAAAATAGAAAACATCTCCAAAGCATTCCCCGGCGTTCAAGCGCTCTCAGAAATGTCGATGGAAATCAGACGCGGTGAAATCCTGGCATTAGTAGGAGAAAACGGCGCTGGAAAATCGACATTAATTAAGATCCTTTCGGGCGTCTACCAACCCGATGTTGGGCGCCTGCTGATCGATAACCGCGAAGTCCGCTTCACCAACCCACTCCAAGCGGTGGATGCCGGTATCGGCGTGGTCTACCAGGAACTTAGCCTGGTCCCGAACCTGACAGTAGCCGAAAACACCTTCGGGGGTCGCCCTCCGATCGGCAGCTTTGGTTTAATGAACATGTCGGAAATGCAGGCGAAAACGACTGAACTCCTGGACCAATTCCAGGTGGAATTTACTCCCCAGACGCGAGTAGGTTCGCTTTCGATGGGCAACCAGCAACTGGTTGAAATCATCAAGGCGCTTGCAATTAATGCCAAAATCCTGATCCTTGACGAGCCGACTTCATCTCTTTCACTGCAGGAAGCCAAAATATTATTCGAACGGCTCAAACAACTCAAAGAGCTGGGTATCACGATCCTCTATGTTTCCCACCATTTGGAAGAGATCTTCGAAATCTCAGACCGGGTTACAGTTCTGCGCGATGGTCGATACGTGGGTACGAAGAACACCTCCGAGACAAATGAAAATGAGATCGTCAGCATGATGGTTGGACGCAACCTGGACGAATCTGATGTTTTGCATGGCACTGGAGAACGAGGTGTTGAACTCCTGCGCGTGGAAAATATCTCCAGGAAAGGCGCATTCTCTGACGTCAGCTTCAGCGTTCACAAAGGCGAAGTACTCACCTTCTTTGGCCTGGTGGGCGCCGGGCGCACCGAAGTCGCGCGTTGTTTGATTGGGCTGGACAGAATTCACAGCGGAAAAGTGCTGGTTCGAGGCCAGGAAGTCCACATTTCCAGCCCAGCCAAAGCCATGCAGCTCGGTATGGCCTACCTTTCAGAAGATCGCAAGTCCGAAGGGTTATTCCTGGAAAAAACCATAAAAGAAAACTTCCTGGCAACCAACCTCAATCAAGTATCGCCCGGAGGCTGGCTGAATTGGTCCAAACTGCAAGTCATCGTCCAGGAATATGTCACAAAGTTGGAAATCCGTACCCCAAGTCTGGATCAGCGCCTCAACAATCTCTCCGGTGGTAATCAGCAGAAAGTACTACTTGGCGAATGGCTTGCCACCCAGCCGGAATTGCTCATCGTAGATGAACCTACCCGTGGCATCGATGTGAGCACGAAATTGGATATTCATAAATTACTGCGCAACCTGGCTGATCAAGGCATAGCCATTATGGTTATTTCGTCCGATCTACCCGAAGCTCTGCGCATCAGCGATCGAATCGCTGTGATGCGCAGAGGCCAACTGGTTGGCTTCTTGACGCATGCGGAAGCGAATGAGGAGAGCGTGATGGAACTAGCCGCAGGTGTTGCCAGCAGCAATATTCACAAACAGGAGAAATAGCATGACAGAGAAAATAACTCCAAAAAGTCCGACCCAGCCCAGCAAAGGCAATTTGTTCCTTAAAACTTTGCTACAACAGCGTGAGCTGACCATTTTCCTGTCGGTGCTGGCATTTGCCCTATTATTGGCAATCAGCTCGCCCAATTTCCTTAACCGCGCAAACTTGATTGCCCTCCTGGTCGGTCTATCTTTCGATATGATCGTAGCAGTGGGCATGACCATCCTGATGGTCTCTGGCGGGTTTGATATGTCGGTCGGTTCAATTCTGGCCCTGGCTGGCGCAGTTGCGGGTTACTCCATCACCAAGTTTGGAGCACCCGTCTGGTTAGGGATCTTGCTGGGCCTGGTGACTGGTGTTCTGATTGGCCTCGTCAATGGGGTCCTGGTTACAAAAGTAAGGGTCAACCCATTTATCGCCACTCTGGGCATGATGCAGGTGGTACGAGGCATCGTTTTCCTGGTTACATCTGGGCTGGGTATCTCCAACCTGCCGGATGCGTTCAACTTTTTCGGACAAGAGAAATTACTTGGGTTACAAATTCCGGTTTGGATCATGGCATTTCTAGTGATTGTCGGGGAAATCTTTCTACGACGATCGAGCTTTTTCCGCCAGAGTTATTTTGTAGGCGGCAACGAGCGCAGCGCCCGGCTATCCGGTATCAATATCGATCAAATCAAGATCATAAACTACATGATCGTAGCCTTTATGGCGGCAGTTTCCGGTCTGTTATTGGCCGGACGTATGGGCACGGCCTCAGTGTCTGCCGGTCTTGGCGCTGAACTACGGGTAATATCTGCAGTGGTTATTGGAGGAGCCAGTCTTTCAGGCGGCGAAGGCTCAATCTTGGGCGCGCTACTGGGTGTCATACTCCTGAATTTGATTTCGAATGGCTTGAACCTGCTAGGCATCAATGTCTACTGGCAAAATATTGTCATCGGTGGTGTCTTGATCATCGCGGTAGCAGCCGACTCTCTTTCCCATCGTTCGAAATCCTAAAACCTGAATTCCAATAAAAATAGAAGGAGGTAAAAACAAAACGCACCTTATGAGTTTGCAAACTTCAATTTCAAACCTGGCAAGCCCACAAACCAAGCACGAAAATCACGAGGAGAAAATCGAATGAAACAGAAAATATTATCAGTTCTTTCCATGCTTCTGGTCATGACCATGCTACTTTCAGCCTGCGGAACTCCCGCGGCGACCGAAGCCCCAGCCCAACCCGCTCCTGCCAAGCCTGCAGCAGCAACCGATGCCCCTGCCAAGCCCGCTGCTACCGAAGCCCCGGCCCAACCAGCAGCCACCCAGGCTCCTGCCGGATCTGATCAGGTCTATTTCGAAGTCAATGCGCTCGTGAACTTACCTTACTTCATTGACCATCGCCTTGGTCTTGAATATGCTGGTCACGCACTGGGCGTAAAGACAAAATATGTCGGCCCAGTCGAATATGATATGACCGCTATGATCAATTCCTTTGAGCAGGCAATTGCTGAGAAACCCGCCGGCATCAATACGGTTGGATTCGATCCTGCGCTCAAACCATCCATCGACGCAGCCGTTGACGCTGGCATTCCGGTCGTAACTCTGGACGCCGAAGTATACGGTTCCAAACGCTATACCTTCCTGGGTACTGGCAACTATAATGCCGGTAAAGTGGGCGCCAGAACCCTGGCAGAAGCCCTTGGTGGAAAAGGCAAAGTTGCCCTGATCACCAAAGTCGGCCAATCCAACCTGGAAGAGCGCTTGAATGGTTACAAAGATGAATTTGCAGCCAACTACCCTGGCATTTCAGTAGTCCAGGTTATTGACGACCAATCCGACTCAGCCAAAGCCGCTGATGGCTTAAAAGCCGTTCTGCAACGCGAACCCGAATTAGCTGGTGTGGGTTGCGTGGAAGCGGCCGGTGGTGTTGGCGCGGCCACCGCTGTCAAAGAACTTGACATGGTCGGCAAAGTACAAATCGTCTCGATGGATCGCGACGACGGCACCCTCAAATTCATTGAAGACAAGGTTATTTACGCTTCTGTGGCGCAGAAAACCGCTCTGATGACCTTCTATGGCACCATGCTGATGCAGGGTCTCAAGAACAACCCTGTCCCGATTGTGGCCGACAACAAAGCTGCCAGCATCATCCCGCTGCCCCAGGCTGTCGACACCGGCGTAGTAGTCATCAAGGCTGATAACGCCAAATTCTTCTACCATGTCGCGGATCCCTACGATTTCAGCAAGTATCCGGTTACCCCAGCGGCACCCGAAGAGACGTATGTGGAAGTTCTGGCCCTGGTCAACTTGCCCTATTTCATCGACCACCGTTTGGGTCTGGAATTTGCTGGCAAAGAATTGGGCGTCAAAACCAAGTTTGTCGGTCCAGTAGAATATGACATGACCGCCATGATCAACACATTCGAACAGGTCATCGCTGAAAAACCGGCTGGCATCCTGGTCGTCGGTTTCGATCCGGCTCTCAAGCCATCCATCGACAAGGCGATTGAAGCTGGTATCCCGGTTGTAACATTGGATGCTGAAGTATATGGTTCCAAGCGCTATACATTCCTGGGCACCGGCAATTACAACGCAGGTCGCGAAGGCGCGAAGAAACTGGCTGAAGCACTCGGCGGCAAGGGCAAAGTTGCCCTGCTGACCAAAGTTGGTCAGTCCAACCTGGAAGAACGCATTCAAGGTTACAAAGACGAGTTCGCCGCGAACTTCCCCGGCATCGAAATGGTTCAGGTAATTGACGACCAATCCGATTCCGCCAAAGCCGCGGATGGCCTCAAAGCGGTCTTACAACGCTTTCCTGATTTAGCCGGCGTTGGCTGTGTTGAAGCGGCGGGCGGCGTAGGTGCTGCTACCGCAGTCAAAGAACTTGACCTGGTTGGCAAAGTTCAAATTGTCTCCATGGACCGTGATGACGGCACCCTGAAATTCATCGAAGACGGTGTTATTTACGCTTCCGTAGCGCAGAAAACCGCCCTGATGTCTTACCTGGGCACCAAGTTACTCTATTATTACAATCACGCCCCAGTGCCCGTTGTGCCAGATAACAAAACAGCTGGCATCATCCCGCTGCCCGAAAGTGTCGATACCGGCACATTAATCATCACCAAAGCCAACGCAGCATTCTTCTACCACAAGTAAAAGTTAATAGTTCCATCGCAGGGCGGGCGGCTTCGGCTGCCCGCCCTATGAAGAAAAAATAATCTCTTCTAATTATTGCGTTTTGTATTGGGCAGTTTGTTTTACGAAAAACCATTATTCCGCCACCCTGATTTCGTCATGGACCTGGCTTTTACCATTCATTACTCCGAACTTGCTTTACAGCGATGCTCCGTTTATGTGTTAGCCACACAGTAGTGCTATTTCCATAAATCGAGCTCGAGGGTGGATTTCGGTTCAGCCATCTCTTCCCTTACTGGGCAGATTGGCGGATCACACAATTGTGATGCCGGTGATCCTGAAATTCCACCGAATAACCTTAAGAAAATTTGCGTGTCTAGATCCGCGCTTTATAAGAACTTGTGAACGAATAATTCAGCGAACTTATCAAGGAGATCTCCAATGAATTCCCGCGAACGTGTTTTGACTGCATTGAATCACAAGGAACCAGATCGGGTTCCTTACGATATGGGCGGTACGGTTGTCACCGGAATTCAAGCAAAAGCTTATCGCCGCTTGCGCCAATACCTGGGCTTACCAGAAAAAGAGATCATCATCATCGATATGCTTCAACAGCTAGCATTGGTGGATGATGATGTGATGGAAAGACTGGGAGTGGATGTGCGCAACATCTCACCGCGCTCAACTGCTAGCTTCAAGATCGAACTGCATGAAACTCCTGACAAACAGTATCGGTATTTTTACGATGAATATCAAATTGGCTGGCGCATGCCGATCGATGGGGGCATGTATTATGACATGTTTGAACACCCTCTGAGCGGTGAGATCACACCCGAGATGGTTGACCGTTATACCTTACCAGATCCACTTGACCCTGTACGATTTGCCGGACTGCGCGAAGCCTCGCTGAAAGTACTTGAGCAGGAAAAACGGGCACTTGTGATCGGTAATATTTCGGCAGGTATTTTTGAATTATATATGTGGACACATAGCTATAAGGATGGTTATGCCGATTGGGCCGCGAACCCTGAACTAGCCAGGAAGATCCTACGAAAATATGTGGATTTACAGATGGCATACTGGGAAAAAATGTTCGAAGTGATGGAAGGCATCCCGATCGATGTTGTACAGATGGCTGACGACCTGGCTGGCCAAAACGGTTTGCTCATTTCGCCCAAGTCCTATCGCAAAATTCTAAAACCGTTCCACAAGGAAATGTTCGATTACATCCATTCAAAAACAGACGCCAAGATCTTCGTCCACTCTTGTGGTTCAATCCGGGCGATCATTCCTGACTTTATCGAAATTGGTGTAGATATTTTGAATCCAGTTCAAGTCAGTGCAGCAAATATGGATTCAGCCGAACTTAAACACGAATACGGCAAAGATGTTTGCTTCTGGGGTGGTGGCGTGGATACTCAGAATGCTTTCGACGAAAGCCATACTCCTGAGGAAGTCCGCACCGATGTTCGCAGACGGCTGGCAGATCTTATGCCCGGCGGCGGATTCGTTTTCAATACAGTCCATAATATCCAGGGGAATGTTCCCCCTCAAAACATTATGGCCATGTGGGAAACCCTGCAAGAATATGGCAAGTATTAATTG
Source organism: uncultured Anaerolineae bacterium (assembly GCA_903854805.1). The sequence continues at coordinate 26,772 of CAINXK010000457.1, read as the reverse complement.
ACTATTTAAATTTTTCCAAAAAAATATAAGTCTTGACTGTCATAAAGGTTTTCGCAAAGCATGCAATAAAAAGATTTTCTCTCCAAATGTACTGGCTGATCGAAGGAATGCGCCCAGCTAAAGCAGAATTATTTTTTGTGGGTATTGTGCAAAAGTTCCAGCCCAAATAACCACCTACCGAGCAAACCACCGATTTCCGATCTATTACACGCAATGATCATGAAGATTACGACCGGAATCTGGATGCCAGTGAATAAATACCACGAAAACTAAGATTAATTCATGCTTGCGCATGCTTCGGTCACGCACCGAAAGGACCCACCTTATGAGTAATCAAATCGTTCGTTCATACCCTAATTTAAAGATTGACGCAGATATGGTGCTGCGAGGCCAGGGGGCCGACCCGGCTGTAATTCGACAGCGCAGACCACGGCTGGTTGATATAGCCGAACAGGTTATCGTTGAAGGAATGCGGCTGATCGAGCCATTGGTGGTTTACCTGACCCTGCCCGTGGAAAAGATAAGCCACGAACGGTTTATGCTCGCCGGAAACGTGCAGCTAAAGGGCGCATTGCTGGCCGAACATCTTGCGCCAGCCCAACAAATAGCGTTGATGGTTTGCACACTCGGCCCGGCCCTCGAAAGCCGGGTTACAGAATTGATGCACGCTGACCCAGCCTACGCATTTGCCCTGGATGGTTTTGGATCGGTGGCTGCGGAAGCGCTCGGACTGGCAATTTGCTCCGAACTGGAAGCCGAAAACCAGGCTTCCGGCCTGTTCACCAGCATCCCGGTCAGCCCAGGGATGATTGGCTGGTCAGTCGGCGAGGGACAACCTCAAATTTTCTCAGCGCTGGATGCCGCCCAAATTGGCGTAAGTTTAAACGAGAGCGCCCAGATGTACCCTCATAAATCTGTTTCGATGATGTTGGGAATCAGCCCAACTCCATTCAGCGCCGGCCGAACTTGTGACTTCTGCAATATGCGCGAGACCTGTCGTTACCAGAACCACGAGCAACATTTCGGTGGTCAAAAAGCGCCTAATCTTTAGACCAGAAAGAGCATCGCCGATTTATTCACCCAGAATAAGCCAGGATCTGTTCCAAGCCCGCTCCAAGCAGCGGATGCGTATGTTGAGCAATGTCATCATAGTGATGATCTACTGGATCTGATCACCAAACATTACCTGCGACAGTCGAAGAAATTGGCTAATTTCTTCGACAATTCAATCAATACTTTCGAAAAATACCAGGCGAAAGTAACCAGCGGCATCTACCTAACCAAAAACAACCAGATTGAATTGTAAAATGATGAATTTGATTTGTTTGCCCGTTCAATTGGGAAGAAAGCAGACCAATAAATTCGGGATTTTACCAGCGCTTATATTTCATTTTGAGACGAGGCTTCCATGACCCAAAACCTAACCACCCTGTTGAAATCTAAAACCAAAACGATCAAGATCAGCAGGGATTTGCCCACCGCAATTATCGGCGAACGTATCAATCCAACCGGGCGTAAATCCGTGCTGGAATCACTGCAAGCCGGCAATTTTGACATTATTCGCAAAGACGCCCTGGACCAGGTCGCCGCCGGAGCTGCAGCGCTGGATATCAATGCCGGCGTTCCAGGTGCAGATGAACCAAAGCTTATCCAGCAGATCATCCGCAACGTAATGGAAGTGGTGGATGCGCCGCTCTGCATCGATACTGCCAATCCATTGGCGCTGGCAGCCGCACTTTCGATTTATGAAGGCAAAGCCCTGATTAATTCTGTGAACGGCGAGGAACATTCACTGGCAAAGATACTGCCGTTAGCCAAAGAATATGGAGCAGCTGTCATCGGACTGTGTATGGACGACAACGGCATACCTGCCACAGCCGAAGCACGCTTTGCAGTGGCAGCACGCATCATTGAGCGCGCAGCCCAGGCCGGGATCCCATTGGAAGACGTGATCATCGACCCGCTGGCCATGGCCATGAGCGCCGATAGCCGCGCCGGTAAAATTGCTCTGGATACGATCGAGATGGTCGTAAAAGAGTTTGGCGTAAATATCTCAATGGGTGCCAGCAATATTTCTTTTGGCATGCCAGACCGCAAATTCATCAACGCTACCTATATCGCCATGGCCATTCATGCCGGGCTGACCTGCCCAATCACCAACCCTCTCCTGACTGAGGTCAATACTGCCGTTCTGGCAGCCGACCTATCCATGGGTCGTGATGATTACGGCATGCGCTGGATCAAAGCCTTTCGCAAACGTGAAAAAGATAAAATCCCGGCCTAGATCCGATTGTGCATCGCCAGCATCGCAACCTGTCACCCACAAACCGATCTTTATGATCTTTAAAACACAAGGAGCACAGCATGTCTGATTTCTCACCCAAACCCGAGCACAAATTTACCTTTGGTCTGTGGACGGTTGGTTCGCGCGGCGCGGACCCATTCGGAAGCGCAGTTCGCCCGCAGAAAACCCCTGCCGAACTGGTCTATCTGCTTGGCGAGGTCGGCGCTTATGGTGTTAACTTCCACGACAACGACCTGATTCCGATTGATGCCACACCTGCTGAGGCTGAAGCCATTAAAAAGGATTTCCGCAAAGCGCTGGTCGATACTGGTCTGGTCGTCCCCATGGCAACCACCAACCTGTTCAGTGATCCAATCTTCAAAGATGGCGCTTTCACGAGCAACGACCCAAAAGTACGCGCTTATGCTCTTCAAAAAACAATGAACGCAATCGATTTAGGCGTGGAATTTGGCGCGAAGACTTACGTTTTTTGGGGTGGTCGCGAAGGTACTGAGAGTGATTCGAGCAAAAGCGCCGTGGAAGCGATCAAACGCAGCCGCGAAGCCATGAATTTTCTGTGCGAATATGCTATCGACAAGAAATATAATCTGAAATTTGCACTGGAAGCCAAACCCAACGAACCGCGTGGCGATATATATAATGCCACCACCGGCCAAATGCTGGCATTTATCAATACCCTCGACCACCCCGAAATGATAGGTGTCAACCCAGAAATGGCTCATGAACACATGTCGGGCCTTAACTTTATGCACGCGGTCGCCCAAGCCTGGGAAGCGGGTAAGCTCTTCCATATCGACCTGAATGACCAGTATCCCGGCCGATACGATCAGGACCTGCGCTTCGGTTCGCGCGACATCAAGGCGGCCTTTTACCTGGTCAAATTCCTGGAAGATGTAAAATATGATGGGTCTCGTCATTTCGATGCGCACGCTTATCGCACTGAAGACTTTGAAGGCGTCAAAGATTTTGCCCGAGGCTGTATGCGCACCTACCTGATCTTGAAGGAGAAAGCCGCACAATTTAACGCGGATCCGGAAATTCAGGCTCTCTTGGCAGAAATAAATAGCGTTGATGTTGAGCTGGCCCCTCTCTTTGGCAAATACACCCCCGAAAAAGCGACTGCCATCAAAACCCAATCCTTCGACCGCACCGCCATAGCAAGCCGCGGCTTGAAATACGAGCGCCTCGACCAGCTGACAATTGAAATCATCACCGGAGTAAGGTAAGCAGTTTTCGGAATACACCTAAAAATAACCCGGAGGTAGCATATGCCTTACTTGATGGGCATTGACATATCCACAACTGGTGTAAAAGCGCTGATTATTTCACCGGATGGCAAGGTAATTGCCAGCGCCAACACCGAACAACCGCTCTCCACGCCTTACCCGCTCTGGAGTGAGCAGGATCCTGCCGATTGGTGGCGCAGTGCGCTCACCAGCATTAAAAATGTCCTGGCGCAAAGCGGCCTATCCGGCGATCAGATCTCTGCGATCGGACTCACAGGTCAGATGCATGGTTTGACGCTTCTGGATGAAAATGGCGCAGTCCTGCGCCCGGCTATCCTATGGAATGATCAGCGCACCGCGGCCCAATGTGACGAAATCCGCGCCCGTCTCGGACGAAAACGCCTGATCGAGATTACCGGCAACGATGCCCTGACCGGGTTTACTGCTCCCAAAATTCTCTGGGTCCGCGAAAATGAACCGCAGATCTATGCCCGCGTCCGGCACATTTTGCTGCCCAAAGACTACGTGCGTTACTTGCTAACTGACGTTTTTGCCGTCGACTGTGCAGATGGCGCCGGCACCATTCTCTTTGATATCAAGACCCGTGATTGGTCACCCGAGGTCTTAAAAGCCCTCGACATTCCGCTGGAATGGTTACCAAAAACCTATGAAGGCAGCCAGGTAACTGGCGTGATCAGCGCCAAGGCTGCAGCTCTGACCGGATTAAAAGCCGGGACACAGGTTGTCGGTGGAGGCGGAGACCAGGCAGCACAGGCAGTTGGTGTCGGAGCTGTCCGTCCCGGAATTGTTGCTCTAACTCTGGGTACATCAGGTGTTGTCTTTGCCACCACCCAGGGACCATTTATTGAACCAGAAGGTCGCTTGCACGCTTTCTGCCATTCAGTACCCGAACGTTGGCACCTGATGGGTGTCATGCTCTCAGCCGCAGGCAGCCTGCGCTGGTATCGCGATACGTTTACACCCGGGCTGGATTATGACAGCCTGCTTGCGCCAGCCGCGCAGGTATCCGCTGGCAGCGAGGGACTGCTTTTCCTACCCTACCTGACTGGCGAAAGGACCCCGCATCCCGACCCACTGGCACGCGGTTCCTTTACCGGGCTCAGTATTCGTCACACCCAGGCACATCTAACCCGGGCAGTCTTGGAGGGCGTTGCCTTTGGGTTGCGCGATTCATTCGAACTGATGAAAGCAGTCGGGTTGGTAAAAATTGAGCAGGTGCGTGTCTCTGGTGGCGGCGCGAAGAGCCCGCTTTGGCGGCAGATCCTGGCAGATGTATTTAATGCCGAATTGGTCACCGTCAACACCACTGAAGGAGCCGCGTACGGCGCTGCTTTATTGGCTGGAGTAGGCAGCGGGATCTACACTGATACAGATGCTGCTTGTGAACAGGCAGTCAAGGTCACAGATTCCACCCGGCCACAATCCAGCGCAGCAAAAAAATACGATCAGATATACAATATCTATGGCGATCTTTACCCGGCACTCATGCAAATTTCCCATCGTCTGGGGTCAGTCTAAAGCTCGCACAATAGTATATAATCAGAAAAAAATACACTATTCAAAGGAAATTATCATGGACCTGAAAGTACTCTACGAACATGTAATTGAAGGCGAAGCTGCGCAAGTTGAAGCAGCAGTTCAAGCTGCCCTGGATGCAGGGATCAATGCCAGCACCATTTTGAATGAAGGCTTGATCTCCGCCATGGATGAAGTCGGCCGCCGGTTTGAAGAAGGCGAATACTTCGTCCCAGAAATGCTGATCGCCGCCCGCGCCATGCAAGCCGGTTTGCGGCTCTTGAAACCACACCTGATCAGCAGCGAGACCGTCTCGGCTGGTAAAGTTGCCATCGGTACGGTCAAGGGCGATCTGCACGATATTGGCAAAAACCTGGTTGCCATGATGCTGGAAGGCGCTGGCTTCGAAGTCCAGGACCTGGGCGTGGACGTGACCCCCGATAGTTTTGTAAAAGCAGTCCAAGGCGGCGTACAGATTATCGGCATGTCTGCCCTGCTGACCACTACCATGAGCAACATGGCAATCACCGTGGAAGCGCTTAAATCCGCAGGTGTACGCGACAATGTCAAAATCATGATCGGTGGCGCGCCCGTCACACAGGAATATGCCAACCAGATTGGCGCAGACGCCTTTGCCCCGGATGCATCCAGCGCCGTGCGCACCGCCCGCCAGTTACTCGGGTAAGATTCAACAATTCAGCCAGAAAAGAGCAACCCAGGCTGGCACAAGCCACCTGAAGCTGCTCTTTTTATTTACTTTTTCATCAAAATACAGCCAACTATTTCATCAAACCGATTCCGCGAGTCGAAACGTATCTCCTTTGACGATCTCAGATCATTGTCAACCTACTCAGCCATTGAAAATCGAAGACGATATTTCACGCATGTTGGAGATTTACCCAGGTTTTTTAATATTGCTTTGCACACCGAAGCGGTTATAGAGAAAAGGTACTGCGCATTTTTTTCGCAGGGTAATCAAATGAACTGCGCTAATCCGTTAAAACGCTGCGTAACCAACACCCCATTTACGCCAGTGGTGACTTTCTGGCAAGCCTGCACCATTGTTCTTTCCGCCAAGTTGTAAGGAAAAAGACCTTGAGCTCGTTCTCGCAAGCAACCATCCTTTTTGTTTTTTCTGTAAGCTACCCGATTAAACAGCCCTTGACGCATTGCCTGGAAGACTCATAGCTTTGTCATTCTGGTATCAAACGGACAAACAGGCGCTCATGGGCCACCCGCTGCAGATCTTCCCGTTTGGGGAGCTTATCTTCATCAAATCCTATCTTCAACGCCCTGGCCATCCAGTTCTTCTCAATACACAATAACGCCAACCGCTCTGCCACTTCAGATTCATCCAGGACAAGTTCGGCCCCAGCTGCCAGCTGCCGACCGTCAATCCATAATACTACCCGTGAATTGGTTTGCAGGTTTCGCCACCAGACCCGCTCCCGGCTGGAAATCACCCATAAATCATTGCCATTCCTGTGAAAATTAACCGGCAGCTGTATCACCCGAGCGCTTTTCCGTCCAGTAACCTGGATCAAAGTCAAACTACCACCCATCAGCCATTACAGCTTTGAACGCAACAGCCAGCCAACAACATCATTGAAAACCATATAAATCTCCCCGATAAACTATTCAGATCAACAACCATACATCTGGTCAGGCATCAGCACATCCGGAAACTTTGAGCGCAAAGCCAGGCGGCATTCGTAACATAAATGACAGGCATCGGCATAATTTTCCTGATGCGGCAGGTCATATTCATCCACCAACCCGGCCGGACCACCTTTTAATAATGGCCCAACAATGGGATGCGCCTCTGCATAATAACGCTCGCATATTTCGGTCAGCGGTCGCTCAAAAACATTTCCAAGCGAGATGCCCTGGCAAAGCTGCAAATTACCAAATGGGTCAAGATGAACCCGGCCAGGCTCGCGCAAATCTTCATGTGGACAGCACATGAATGTGTTCCAGGGCTGGCCGGTAGCGCGTGAAACCAGTTGGCTGGCAGCCCGACCCCTGTACATCACTGCAGAAACTCCATCCGCGAGCTGCCCAATCGCCCCGGCGGCGTTGGTCTGCTCCGGTTGGGCAACACTGATTGTTCCAATTGGAATCCGCAGCTCCTCTGCGGCCGAAGCTGCGATCAACGCCGACCGGTTATTTTCTTCACTGTAATGGTACCGATCACTGCTGATAGTCAAATCCTCGATCAGATCTGCGAATGGCCGTAGCCAGGCCAACGCATCCGGCTCGCTTGTAGCCCAATAAGCATTCGTGACAATCCCCACATGAAATCCCATGGCCGTCGCCATCTGGGCTCCACGCAGCAAGATCGGATAATACAGGAAAGGCTCACCGCCTTCAAAATAGATCCACTCCAAACCTTCCACATCTCGGGCCTGAAGCAAGATCTCGTGCAGCTGAGCAAGGTTCATAACTCCCGTCTGCCATGGGCTTCCCCATACAAAGCAATGCTCACACTCGAGGTTACATCTATAGGTCAACAATAAGTGCAAACCAGTCAATTTCATTAATCACATCCTGCAGCAATGTATTGCATCATACTACCAGTGTAAGACATTAACTACCTAAAGTCACCCGCCAAACATCACCTTAGAGATATAATAAAGGTACTTGTTTTAAAGAGGAGAGTCCATGACAAATGTTTTTGAGTCACATCACCCACTTGTTCTGCACAAATTAAGCCGCCTGCGGGACATAAAAACCGACCCCAAGAAGTTTCGAGAACTGGTTCAAGAAATTTCTGCGCTTCTGGTTTACGAGGCAACTGCCGATCTGGCTGTAACTCAGCGTGAAGTACAAACGCCGATGGCCACCATGACTGGATACGAACTGAAAGAAAAAATCGGTCTGGTACCCATTTTGCGCGCCGGGTTGGGCATGGTCGAAGGCATTTGGGAATTGATGCCTTCATCCGAGGTCTGGCATATTGGCCTGTACCGTGATGAAAAGACCCTGCGCCCAGTGGAATATTATAATAAACTGCCGTTGGAACCCACCGTCTCGGTTTGCCTGATATTGGACCCCATGCTGGCAACTGGCGGCTCCGCAATTGCCACCGTGGAAGTGCTCAAGAAATGGGGCGTCAAGAAAATTAAATTCGTCGGGTTGATTGGGGCGCCCGAGGGCATTGCCTTGATGCAAAAAAAACATCCCGATGTCGCGATTTATCTCGCCGCAATTGATGATCACTTGAACGAAAAAGGCTACATCGTCCCCGGACTGGGTGATGCAGGTGATCGCCAATTTGGAACCGGCTGAGAATGTAACTTCCACCATTTTTAGCATTGCACGCCCAAATGTGTTTTAACGGCGTGCCTGGCCAGATACCAGGTACGCCGTTATGAAAGCCACCCGGCAGCACTCTGATAGTTTTCTTTTGATTGGAGGCTCCAGGCCAATCAAATTTTTTTTATTTACCACCTTACGCTCAACTTCATTCTCAGAAGGAAACTGACCGTCATGGGCAGCCTATACGATCTCCTGTTTGAACCAGTCCGCATCGGACCAGTCACAACTCCCAATCGTTTTTTTCAGGTGCCGCACTGCAATGGCTTTGGCTACCGCATGCCGCGCGGTTTGGCTGCGATGCGCGGTATCAAGGCCGAGGGCGGTTGGGGAGTGGTCAGCACTGAGGAAGTCGAAATTCATCATACCAGCGATCTCTCACCCTACTTTGAAGGCCGGCTGTGGAGTGATGATGATATCCCTGCTGTGGCTTTGATGGCCGAAGCAGTCCACAAACACGGCTCACTGGCTGCCATCGAACTGGTCCACAACGGATTGGACGCAAACAACCTGTACTCACGCGTGCCACCACTTGGGCCGCGCTCCATGGGAACCCTGGGCGGCTCTGGGTACGAACCAGTCCAATCTCGGCGCATGGACAAGCAAGACATTCGTAACGTCCGGCGCTGGCACCGCGCGGCAGCTTTGCGCGCCAAACAGGCCGGTTTTGACATCATTTATTGCTATGCCGCCCACGGACTGACCCTGCCGATCCAATTCATCATGCGGCGCACCAATGACCGCAGCGACGAATATGGCGGCAGCCTGGAAAACCGGGTACGCTTCCTGCGTGAGTTGATAGAAGAGACTAAAGATGCAGTCGGGGATACCTGCGCCGTGGCAGTCCGCTTCGCAGTGGATGAAATAATTGGTCCAGCCGGTATCACCCACCAGGGTGAAGGGCACGATGTGATCGCAATGCTGGCCGAACTGCCCGATTTATGGGATGTAAATGTTAGCGGCTGGTCAAATGACTCGGCCACTTCTCGCTTTGAAAAAGAAGGCTTCCAGGAAAAGTATACAGCTTTCGTCAAGAGCCTGACCACCAAACCTGTGGTAGGTGTGGGGCGCTACACTTCTCCCGACTCTATGGTTTCGGCAGTGCGGCGCGGCGTGCTGGATCTGATCGGTGCGGCGCGGCCCTCCATCGCTGACCCATTTTTACCCACCAAAATCCGCGAAAACCGTCCTGAAGATATCCGCGAGTGCATCGGCTGTAACATTTGCGTTACCGGGGATACCCGCTATGTGCCTCTGCGCTGCACCCAGAACCCTACGATGGGTGAAGAATGGCGGCGTAATTGGCACCCCGAGCGTATCAACATTCAAAAAAGCCCCAGCGAAATCCTGGTGGTGGGAGCAGGTCCATCCGGGCTAGAATGCGCCCGGACCCTGGGCCAGCGCGGTTATGCAGTCACGCTTGTCGAAGCACGCCGTGAGGCTGGCGGTCGCGTACTAAAAGAGTCTGCCCTGCCGGGTCTGAATGAATGGCGGCGTGTCATTGATTGGCGTCTGACCCAGATCCAGAAACTCAAGAACATCAGCCTGTACCCATCCAGCCAGATGAGCGCAGAAGATATTCTCGAATCTGGCATAAAAAACGTTATCCTGGCTACTGGCGCCAAATACCGCCGAGACGGACTCGGCCGCAGCCTTGGCAGCCCCATCCCAGGTCACAACCTACCGCATGTCTTCACACCTGACGATCTGATGCTCGAGACGGTCAAATTACCCGCTGGGCACGTGCTGATCTACGACGATGACCACTACTACATGGCTGGTGTGCTGGCTGAACTGCTGGCTCAATCCGGTTGCAAGGTCAGTCTGGCAACCCCAGCCCCGCTGGTATCTTACTGGACCCAGTTCACCCTGGAACAGGAGAAGATTGAAAAACGCTTGTTGGGCATGGGTGTAAACCTGTACACTCGGCAGACCCTCGATTCGATCCAGGCCGGTCTGCTGACCCTAAATTCATCCAGCACCGGCACCAGCCACCAGATTGAGTGCGACAGCGTTGTGTTAGTGACCGACAGGATCCCGAACGATGAGCTGTTTTTCGAGCTGGGCCCAGCCCTGGCAGATGGACGGTTGCAAAGCCTTCAGCGCATTGGAGATGCAGAAGCGCCCAATATCATCGCCCAGGCAGTCTTCAGTGGACACCTGGCAGCCCGCAATTTCGATGAAATTCAGAATGTGGACGAAACACCCTTCAAAATCGAGCGAGGCGGGCTTTCTTTACCGGCCTAAACTGGCATGAACCGACCATACCCAATCATTGCCACCTCAGCTGGCAGCGTGGCAATCCGCCCAGCTGAGGTGGCGGACGCCATCCAATTCAGCGAACTTCGCCAGGCAGCCTTACGTGATAATCCGACCTTGTTTGGATCAGATTATGATTCCCTCGAAAACTGCACAATTGAATGGACTCTCAAACTCATACAAGCCAACCCCCAGGAAGAATGCAGTTTTGTGGCCGCATACGATCAATTAATACTTGGCATGGCAGGCATTCGCCGATTTCCGGGCCACAAATTGAGGCATTCGGCTACCATCGGAGGCGTCTATATCCAGCCGCAATGGCGCAGGCAGGGTCTGGCTTTCGGGCTGCTGGCTGGCTGCCTGGATTGGGCTAGAGAGCACGAAATCGTCAGTCTCAAACTTGCTGTTGTCACAACCAACCTGGCGGCCATTCAGCTTTATGAACAGAACGGCTTTATCAAATACGGCAGGGAACCCAGGGTAATATTTCACGCTGGTGTTTATTATGACGAGTACTTAATGTCGTACGAAGTCTAAGCCATCAGAGCCAAAAACTCTGAATGCCTGGGGAAATACAACCAGGTATCAGCCGCTCTACACATTTGCTATACGCAAAGCTACGCCTTTCTCTCAGAACGCTTGGCGTCATTCCACAGGGCATCCATTTCCCGCAGGCTCAATTCTTGCATAGCACGCTGCGAGAGTTGGGCCTGATGTTCGATATATTTAAACCGGGTCTTAAATTTAACGCTGGCAGCCCGCAGCGCTGCTTCTGCATCGACCTTTTTCCAGCGCGCCAGGTTAACCAGCACAAAGAACAGGTCGCCGAGTTCATCGGTCAGCTCGGCCTGATTGGTAGTCGCCTCAACCTCCAGGATCTCTTCTTTAATCTTATCCAGAACACCTGAAATTTCTGGCCAATCAAAGCCCACCCGTGCCGCACGATCCTGGAACTCCTGGGCCTGGGTCAAAGCTGGAAGAGCAGCTGGCAAACCATCCAGGATGCCTTTTTCAGAGTTGCCCTGTTTCTTGCGTTCTCCTGCTTTGATCTTCTCCCAATTTGAGAGTACATTGGCAACACCATCCACCTCAACCTGACCAAAAACATGCGGATGGCGGCGTACAATCTTGGCGTGGATACCCTGGAGAATATCCGCCATATTGAACTCACCGGCCTCTGTGGCGATCTGGGCATTCAGCACCACCTGCAGGAGCAGGTCTCCAAATTCTTCACACATTTTTTCTGGATCAGCGTCATCCATGGCTGATAGGGTCTCATAGGCTTCTTCCAGTAAATGCTTGCGCAGGCTAGCATGGGTCTGTTCTTTATCCCAAGGGCAACCATCCTCCGGCGCGCGTAAATGGGCGATCAATTCCTGAAATGCCTCAAAAGAACTGCCTGGACCAAGAGCCGGAACATATACCGCCACAGCCGACTGGTCAGCCAACGCTGAAATCGGGATTTCCTGCACCAGAAATTCCTTTGAAACCAGCTTCAGCAGAAAACTTTGCGGATAGATTGCCGCCAGGACCCTGCTGAGTGCCTCCAGATTGAAATCTGGAGGGCATAGCAGCAAAGCTGGAGCATCAGGCGGAAAAGAGGGCACATGAGCACTGGAGAGCCCGCCAGAGCCAACCAGGCTCAGTCTGTTCTCGCCTTGCAACCCCAACACAGCCAATATTTCACCAATATTTTCCCATTCCATGCAATACTCCTTTACCCAGCAAACAGCAGGCCCTGGTGATTAACGTAAATCAAAACGATTCTATGACTTTAAGCGTTCGCTTGGCACTACCCACCAACAAGCGAATCTTAGCTCCACGAAACGAACACCACCAGCAACGGAAAGAACACTATTTCAGAAAGCACCCGCAAAATAGTATCGGGCAGCGCAGGCAGGCGAACGCTGCCATAAAATATTATGTGCCGTGCTATGACAGACTCATGGGATTAAAGCGTAAAGCGTAAAACAGACTGCGTGGGTAACGCAACCGTTTTACGCGATACGAATTTTGTAGAATTTGTAATACTAACGCTTGGTGTAAGTAGGAGCCTTACGGGCCTTCTTCAAACCTGGCTTCTTGCGTTCCTTGATGCGGGCATCGCGGGTCAGCAAACCAGCCTTGCGCATGGTGGAAGTCCACTCGCCGTTGATTTTGACAAGCGCGCGGGCCAGGCCAAGAACCACAGAACTGGTCTGACCAGATACGCCGCCGCCATTCACTACGACAGAGATATCATAAGCGGACGGCTCATGACCGATCGCTGCCAACGGGGTGAGAATGGCATGCATGTCACCAGGACGGGTAAAAAAATCAGCGGCATTCTTGCCATTGACCACAAACTTACCCGAACCATCTGACACACGCACGCGGGCAATGCCTTCCTTGCGGCGTCCAATTCCTTCAAAATACTGCGCCATGATTGTAATGCTCCTTTACTTCTTGTCGGTCTGGGTGCCGTGGGGGTGCTCACCGCCGCCGTACACCTTCAAGCGCTTGATAATGGCATGGCTAAACTTGGATTTGGGAAGCATACCCCAAACAGCGTCACGAATAACGCGATCGGGATGATTCTTGAGCTGGTCCTTCAAAACGACGGACTTCAACCCACCAGGATAACCGGAATGTTTGTAATACGTCTTCTCGGTTGTCTTCGAGCCAGTTACAGTAATGTAAGCGGCATTGATGACCACAACATAATCACCCACCGGCACGCCAGGGGTGTAGGTCGGCTTATGTTTTCCGAGTAAGGTGGCGGCAATCTTCGCCGTCAAACGACCCAGATTCTGACCAGCGGCATCGATCACCACCCAGTCATTCTGGATTTCTTTGGCCTTCGGATAGTACGATTTGTACACGGTCGTATCTCCACAAACTTTCTTATTGACTATTTCAACCTGATCACTCAGGATACGTTACTTCGACAAGTGTCAGTCCATTTGCAGGAGCCAATCCAGCCGGAACTGCGCTGAGTCTGTCTGCTAGCATATCGGCAACAACACTTGCCGGGAACTTACCCTGCCCTACAGCCACCTGGACGAAGACAAGTCTGCGCACCATGTGGTACAAAAAAGCATCAGCCTGGACTTCAAAGAACCACTCATCACCCTGCTGGTGCCATTCGGCTTTCAGCACCGTGCGCACGCTGCTACTTCCGGGCCGGGGCGGGGTGCCGAAAGCGGCAAAATCGTGTTTGCCGGGGATAAAGCTGGCTGCCTGTTTAAGGCCGTCAGCATCCAGGTCAGGCCACTGTCGCCAGGCATAGCGTTCCCGCAAGGGGTCGCGTGATGGATGACAGTATAACCTGTAACAATAAAGCCTGGAAGTGGCATCGAAACGAGGATGAAAATCGTCTCTGACGATTTGTGCCGCGCTCACTGCCATTTCCGCTGGTAAGTTACCGTTTAGGGCCCTTACCAGTACTTCGGGCTCATGTTTCCACTGTAGATCAAATGTGACCACCTGCCCCCGGGCGTGCACACCACTATCAGTGCGCCCCGCCATCAGGACAGACTTACCCACCCAACCCAGCCGGCGCAGGGCTTCTTCAAGCTCGCTCTGCGCCGTTCGGGCGGTTGCCTGACGCTGACTACCGGATAAACCGGTTCCATCGTAGGCAAGGATGATCTTGTAACGTGCCACGTTATCAGGACCAGAATTCAATGTTCAAGAACCCTGAACACAGAACGAACGCTGACCTATTCTTCCACCAGCTCAAGGATCACCATCTCGGCAGAATCACCGAAACGTGGTCCAAGCTTGAGTATACGAGTATAACCACCAGGGCGTGTCGCGAAGCGAGGCGCAATTTCGTCGAACAACTTTCGGACGACTTCATCGCCACCACCGAGACGCGCAGCAACCAGACGGCGCGCAGTGACTTTCGCTACAGCCGTGCCTTCCGCACAGCGGCGGGCAACGGTAATCATGCGTTCAGCATCCCCACGGATGGCATGCGCCTTAGCCCGCGTGGTCGTGATTCGCTCGTGCGTAAAAAACTGTTTAATTAGCGTGCGCCGCAGGGCGATGCGCGCGCCCTTGGAGCGCCCAAGTTTATAACCTGCTACCTGATGTCGCATTTTGTCTTACTCCGCAATAATCGGTTGATCTTTCAAGAAGCCCTTTTCGTGCATCTTCTGGCGTAGTTCGTCGAGACTCTTCTCACCAAAATTACGAATGGACATGACAGCCTGATCGCCCTTTTCGAGCAGATCGATTACATCACCAACAGTAGTGATGCCTGTGCGCTTGAGTGAATTGAAAACACGCACTGACAGATCGAGTGCTTCAACCGGAGTCTCAGCAAGTTCAACGCTGATATGTTTCCCAGAGACCTCTTTTTCCATCGTAACAGTAAGGGTCTCTTCGTTGATTCCGGCAATATAACGCAAGTGTTCGATCATCGTCTTGGCAGCGGAGCTGAGCGCCTTTTCGGGCGACAGTGTGCCATCGGTCCAGATTTCAAGCGTTAGCTTGTCATAGTTCGTGCTCTGGCCCACGCGCGCGTTATTCACTTCCCAGTTGACACGCTTCACAGGGCTATAGATTGCATCCACCGGTAGATCACCGATGGGCAAATGCCCCGAGCGCTCATTGGCTGGTGAATAACCTCGACCACGTTCGACAGTGAATTCCATGTCAAGCCGGGTCTTGGGATCATCAACAGTGAACAAATAGAGATCAGGATTGATGATCTCAACATCTGGTGAAGTGATGATATCAGCGGCGGTTACCATACCCTCGCCTCGCACCTCAAGGTGCATGCGGTTGGAATCCACTCCGTTGAGTTTCAAGCGAATCTGCTTGATCTGCAGTGTCACCTGAATTACGTCTTCGCGCACACCGGGGATATCGCTAAATTCATGCAATACATCCGTTATACGAACCGACGATACAGCCGCGCCATCCAGGGATGATAAAAGCACACGTCGCAAGGCATTACCGACGGTAACACCATAACCACGCTCCAGCGGGCTGATAATAAATTTCCCATAGTTTCGAGCTTCTGCTTCACGCTCGATCTTGGGCATGACCATGTTCATTAAGCCGGTCACGGTTCACCTCTCCCTTGTTCAAAAACGGCGGCAAAACCATTCCCCTGAAAAAACCAGGGGACCTGCCACGCAACCGCTGCGATTCACTAACGTCGTGAGTAAAACTCTACGATTAGCTGTTCGTTCAAGTTGCCGTCGATTTCAGCGCGTTCCGGCAGGCGTAAGACCGTACCAGTCAAATTCTTCAGGTCGCGATTGAGCCAGGCCGGAAAATTTCTTTTTTCAGCCAAATCACCAAGCTCTTTGAAGTACGTAGTATCGCGTGAACCTTCACGCACCTGAATCACGTCACCGGAACTCATTTGCATGGACGCTACATCCGTACGACGACCGTTGACGGTAAAGTGCCCGTGGGACACCAGTAGACGCGCCTGAGCGCGGCTGGTTGAGAAACCCATACGAAACACGATATTATCAAGACGGGTCTCAAGGATCTGAAGCAAGTTTAGACCGGTCAGACCGCGGCGCTGCTGAGCAGTTTCATAATAACGACGGAACTGGCGTTCCATCGTACCATAGACGCGACGCGCCTTCTGCTTGGCTCGCAACTGGCGTGCAAAATCGGATTCGCGACCCGTAGCGGTCCTGGAACGACTTCCTGATTTTCCATGCACACCTGGGGCAAAACTGCGCTTCTCAAACCCACATTTCGGGGTAAAGCAGCGCTCGCCCTTAAGGAAAAGTTTTTCACCTTCACGCCGGCATAATCTACAAACCGGACCAAGATATTTCGCCATTTATTCTTACCTCTCCAAACAATTACACGCGACGTTTCTTAGGGGGGCGGCAGCCATTATGCGCTACCGGGGTCTTATCCTGGATGGATCGGACCTTTATCCCCATCGATTGAACTGCACGGATGGCAGACTCGCGGCCGGGGCCGGGGCCTTTAACAACCAGGTCAGCTTCCTGCAAGCCCATTTGCTGGGCTGCTTTGATGGCCTGTTCAGCGGCCAGACGAGCGGCAAAAGGTGTACTCTTGCGAGAACCCTTGAAACCGGCCGACCCGGCGCTGCCCCAGGCAATTGTGTTGCCTGAAGTGTCCGTAACAGTAACGATGGTGTTATTGAACGAGGCAAAAACATGAACCTGCCCCGATGATAACGTGCGCTTGGCTTTTTTGGCGCCGCTCGTGCGGCGCGCCTGGCGTACACTTTGTGCCATATATTATAATTCTCCTGCCAACGATTACTTCTTACCACCACGGCGACGACCACGACCGGCCACAGTCTTCTTGGGGCCTTTGCGGGTGCGTGAATTGGTTCGAGTGCGCTGACCATGAACCGGCAAATTGCGGCGATGTCGCATTCCGCGATAGCAGCCGATTTCGATTAAGCGCTTTATATTCAACTGCTCTTCACGGCGTAAGTCGCCTTCCAACGTGAAGTGCTTGGTGATGTATTCGCGCAGAGCAGCTACCTCAGCTTCCGAGAGATCCTTGATACGGATATCTGGGCTTACTTTGGTTTCTGCTAGAATTTCGCGCGAGCGGGTTAGACCGATACCATATAGGTAGGTCAACCCTATCTCAACGCGTTTGTTGCGTGGGAGGTCAATACCTTCAATACGCGCCATAGTTGATTACCCTTGTCTCTGCTTGTGCTTTGGATTTTCGCAGATCACGAAGAGTCTGCCGCTGCGCTTCACTACCTTGCACTTGTCACAACGCTTACGAATGGATGGTGATACTTTCATGAGTGCCTTTCTCCTTCAGTAGACACACGTATGTGCCTCGACAGCCGAAGTTTTGATTATACTAGCTTCGTGCATTTCCGTCTACTATTTGGTGTCTTTTATTGGTCACAGGACAGTCAGGATGAGGGGATCTCCTTCGGTAACAGCCACGCTGTGTTCAAAATGCGCTGTTAGCGACCCATCGGCAGACACCACAGTCCACTTATCTTTTGCTACTTTGGTCTTGTGCGTTCCGACCAATACCATTGGTTCCAAAGCGATCACTACACCAGGGCGCAAGAGAATGCCCGTGCCTGCTGTCCCATAATTCGGAACCTGCGGACCTTCGTGCATTTGCCGCCCAACGCCATGACCGGTGTATTCGCGGGTAACATGGTAACCATGGCTTTCTACATATTTCTGTATCGCTTCAGAGATATCGCCAGTCCGGTTGCCGGATCGCATTTTGGCGATCCCAACATACAGAGATTGTTCGGTTACCTCTAGCAGATTTGCAGCCTTCGCTGAGATTTCTCCCACCCCGGCGGAAAACGCCGAGTCAGCCACATATCCTTCAAAGAACGTTCCACAATCAATCGAAACGATATCGCCTTCTTTCAGCTTCCGGGTTGTTGTCGGAATGCCGTGCACCAACTCTTCATTGATACTGACAGTGATCGAGTTGGGGAACGGCGGGAAACCGTAGCCTTTGAAGGGTGAGACAGCCCCGTATTTCTTGAGCACTTCCTCGGCAGCCGCGTCGAGGTCGGCGGTGGAAACACCGGGTTTTAATTGTTCACGGACAGCCGCCAGAACAGAGGCGTTGATGCGTCCGGCTTCACGCATAATTGCAATTTCAGCCGGATTTTTGATGTTGATCTGACGAGCCCAGTCCATAAATTTTTCGATAATTCCTATTTCTTAAGTACAGACATCAAATGGGCCGCTACATCTTCAATCGGGCCAAACCCATCGATCTCTGCCAACAAACCACGCTGCCGATAATACTCTATCAGCGGTGTAGTCTGTCCATGATATACCTCGATCCGATGCATTACCGTTTCAGCCCGATCATCATCTCGCTGAAATAACGGCGATCCATCAAAATCGCAAATACCTTTTTGCTTAGGCAGGTTGAAGCGCTCGTGAAAATTATGCCCGTGTGCTCGGCAGGTCCAGCGACCAGCCAGGCGTTCGATCAAAGCTTCTCTCGGCGCGGTAATAAAGGGCACCAGGTCCACCTTACCACCAAATTCATTCAACATAACCTGAAGGTCATCCGCCTGGGTTGGCGTGCGTGGAAAGCCATCCAGGATGGCTCCCCGCTCGCAGTCAGGTCTTGAAAACCGTTCTCGGATCATGGCAATGGTTAAATTGTCAGGGACAAGTTCACCTTTGCTCATGTATGTCTGTGCCAACTTGCCCAACTCGGTATCTTTCTTGATGTTCTCACGAAAGATATCGCCAGAAGAGATATGTGGAAGTTTAAAATTCTCAGCCAGTATCTCTGCCTGTGTACCCTTTCCCGCCCCAGGAGGGCCCAACAGAACAATATATGTCGGCATAACCGAGTCGCTCCTACCTTACCAGGATAGAATCTTGATAACCGTGTAACTTTAACTCAGCGTCAATGGTCGAGAAGGTATCGCGAACGACACCAACCACAATCAGCAAACCGGAAGATGAAACCAGGAACAAACCAGCTGAGGAAGTACCAGAACCAATACCAATCGCAGACAATAATAGACTGAGTACGAAGGGTAATATTGCGACGAGACCCAGGAACAAAGCTCCGGGCAGGGTAATGCGCCGCTGAACCTTGGTCAGGTATTTCTGTGTAGGCGCTCCACGGTTGACACCAGGGATCTGCGCACCGACACGTTTCAGGTTTTCGCCATAGTTTTGTTGGGCAAACAAAACATCTGTGTAGAAGAATGTAAAAACCACCACCATAAAGAAGTACAACACCCAGTAGGTTGTGGAATTTCCACCAAATGTGGTTTGAACACCAATGGCGAAATTAGCGACACCTACATTGGCATTTCGCACAAAATACGAAGCTAAAATGGCCGGAAACTGCAGGATAGCGCTTGCAAAAATGAGCGGGATCATGCCAGACATATTCACCATCAATGGCAGGGAGGCCTTAACCGGCATTGACATGCGGTTACCCACCCGGCGTCCGGGATACATCACTGGCACATTTCGGCGCCCTTGCTGAACAAAAACGATGGCGAAAATGGTCAGTACAATAATCACAATCATCAGGGTCAACATGATCCAACGACTGTTTTCATCGGCCATAATTCGGGCCAGGTTGGAGGGCATACGTGCTACGATACCTGCGAAGATGATCAAAGAAAGACCCTGTCCGCGGATGCCGTATTCAGAAATCAGCTCACCCAACCAGATCGCAAAGAGCGTACCGGCAATCATGGACAACAAAGCAGTCATGGACGGTAGAATCTTTTCGGCGGTAAAGCCAAAGTCCAAAACCGTGGTGCCAGAAACGAGAGAGTTGAAAATATTGATCTGGCCAATCGCCGAAAGAGCTGCCATCGGCACAGTCAGATAATAAGTCCACTTTTCCATCCACTTGCGCCCTTCAGTCGGGTTCTCATCCATCCGCCTCTGAAGCGATGGGATGATCGGGATCAACAGTTGTATGATGATCTGGGCAGTAATGTATGGATATACACCCATTGAAAGCAGGGAAAAGCGTGAAACCGTACCGCCAGAAAGCAGATCGAGAAAACTAAAGAAGTTTCCTCCGCTTGCGGCCAACTGCTGCTGAATTTGTTTCAACGCTTCAGCATTGATACCCGGAGTCGGGACGTTCGCCGCAAGCCGGTAGATGACCAATAAAACGACGGTCATCACCAGCATGCGACGGATATCTTCCGATTTCCACAGGTATCGCCAGGCCGACCATGTGTTTTTCATAAGGGTGGTCTCCTGAGATAGAAATTAGTTTTCGATCAGCTCAACGGAGCCGCCAGCGGCTTCGATTTTGCTTTTTGCGCCAGCAGAAACGCGATGGACGCGAACTTTAAGTGCAACTGTGAGCTCGCCGCGGCCCAGGATTACAACCGGGTTGCGAGGATCGCGCAGCATACGCACGGCAGTCAACGATTCAGGGCTCACTTCCGCTCCAGCCGAGAAGGCTGAAAGCTGATCCAGGTTTAATTCATTGAACGTAACCTGGAACGGGGGTGTGAAACCTTCACCGCGCATAAACGGTAAACGGCGGAAGAACGGTAAGTTACCGCCCTGACGATACAGGTGGCCTTCTTCGCCTGAGCGAGAACCAGCACCCTTAGTACCGCGGCCAGCAGTTTTACCCTGGCCCGCAGAAATACCGCGACCAACACGTTTGCGATTTTTCTTTGAACCCGGATTGGGGGTCAGATCGTGGAGTTTCATAAATTGCTCCTACTCTTCAATCTGAAGAAGATGAATAACGGAATTGAGCATCCCACGCAGCGCAGGGCTGTCCTGGTGCTCGACCGTTTGGTGCATACGGTTAAGACCGAGCGCACGCACTGTGCGCTTCTGCGGTTCCGGAAAGCCAATTGGGCTTTTTACCAGGGTAACCCGCAGCAGGGTCTTCGTTTCGTCTTTTTTAGCCATGCTTCCTCCGTGCCCAGAACGGTGTCAACTGTTCAACGGACTTACCACGGCGGGCAGCTTCAACGGCTGGAGACTTGAGTGCATCAAGCGCGCTGAAAGTAGCCATAACCACGTTTAGCACAGTGGCAGAACCCAGCGACTTGGTCAGAATATCGTGCACGCCTGCAACTTCAAGAACGGCGCGTACACCACCAGCCGCGATAACTCCGGTTCCCGGAGAGGCTGGCTTCAACAATACTCTTGCACCAGCTACAGTTCCAATCACCTCGTGAGGGATGGTTGTACCGAGCAGGAATACCTTGCGCAGGTTCTTGCGAGCGCGATCAGTAGCTTTGCGCATGGCGTCCGGCACAGCATTGGCTTTGCCAACGCCCATGCCAACCTGCCCATGCCCATCACCAATGACAATAGTCACACGGAACTGAAAGCGGCGACCACCTTTGACAACCTTAGCGACGCGGGCGATCTCAATGACGCGCTCGTCGAGTTGCTCCTGTTGCTCATCCATATCTTTCTTTACATAATCCGACATAGCGTTCTCCATTGAGCCTTAGAAATCCAGCCCGCCCTCGCGCGCGCCATCGGCCAACGCCTTGACACGGCCAGTGTAGCGGAAACCACCACGATCAAATACGACCATGTCAATTCCCTTATCTTTGGCGCGTTGGGCTACAATCGTACCAACCAGGTGCGCCTGTTCGGACTTCTTGAGCCCGTCCATCTTGCCACGTATTTCCTGATCGATGCTTGAAGCTGAGACGAGGGTATTTCCATCCATATCGTCGATCACCTGCGCGTAAATTTCAGTAACGCTGCGGAAAACGCTCAAGCGTGGGCAATTAGGGGTGCCATAAACTTTTTTGCGAACCCGCAGATGGCGCCTTTCGCGGGATGCAGAACGGGATATTTTAGCCATGATTACTTCTTCCCTTTTCCAGATTTACCTGCCTTGCGGCGGATCTTCTCGCCCAGGTAATGCAGGCCCTTGCCGAGGTAAGGCTCCACAGGTCGCACTTTACGAATATCTGCGGCTACCTGTCCAACCTGTTCCTTGTCAAAGCCCATGACCTTGATCTGACGGGTCTTGGCATCCACCGCAAAGGAAATATTCTGGGGCGGTTCCATTGTGATTGGGTGAGAGTAGCCCATATGGAGCACCAGGTTGTTTCCGCTCATTTCTGCGCGATATCCAACCCCATCCCATTCCAGGATGCGCTCAAAGCCACTACTAACCCCTCGGACCATATTATTTAACACAGCACGCGTCGTCCCGTGCAGTGCGCGTTCGGCGGCAATATCAGAACGGCGCGAAACAGTGATTTGACCATTTTCAAGGACCATATCCATGAGCGGAGAAAAAGTCCGCTGCATTTCGCCCTTGGGGCCTTTCACTTTCGCTAAAGTGCCGTTCAACTCCACCTGCACACCAGCGGGGACGGCGATAGGCAAGCGTCCAATACGAGACACGGCACTACCTCCTTACCAAACTTTGCACAGGATTTCGCCACCCACGCCAAGTTGGCGCGCGCGATGTCCCGTCATAATGCCCTTGGGGGTGGAGATGATGGCAACACCCATACCAGCCAACACCCACGGGATATCTTGCTTCTTTGTGTACACTCGGCGACCAGGGCGACTCACGCGGACAATACCTGACAAAACAGGAGTGCGCTCGCGCCGCTCACCAACATATTTGATCTTGATTCGCAAGACCTGCTGGCCGGGAATTTCACCGTCGGCGACCTCAAACCCTTCGAGGAAACCTTCTTCTTTTAATATTTTCGCAATTTCCACTTTTACTTTGGAATGCGGCATCGCCACATTCGGCTGACCTATCGTCGCGGAATTGCGGATGCGGGTCAGCATGTCAGCAATTGGATCTGTTACGCTCATTCTAGCACCTCCACCCGGCTCACCAGGACGATTTCACCACACCAGGAATCTTACCTTCCAGAGCGTACTCACGGAAGCAAATCCGGCACAGTCCAAAACGACGGATGTAACCTCGGGCACGACCACAGCGACTGCAGCGGTTACGAACACGGGTAGGGTACTTCCGGCGCTCTTCTCTAAAACTCATGCATTTCTTCGCCATAATTTAAGCTTCCTTCTTGAAAGGCATTCCAAGGAAACGAAGCATTCCACGTGAATGCTCATCATTCTTGGCAGTTGTTACAATCGTGATTTCCATCCCACGCAGCTTATCGATTTTGTCGTACTCGATCTCGGGAAAAATCAACTGATCCTTCAAACCCAGTGTATAGTTACCGCGGCCATCGAAGGCATCCGCTGAAACACCACGGAAGTCGCGCACGCGAGGCAGGGCGACATTCAGTAAGCGGTCCAGGAAAGCCCACATGCGATCTCCACGCAGGGTTACCTTGACACCGATGATGACACCTTCGCGCAGCTTGAAGTTGGCGATGCTCTTTCGAGCTTTGGTCTGAATCGGCTTCTGGCCTGTAATGGTAGTCATATCGGTGATAGCGGCATCCAAAGCCTTGGAATTACCCATCGCCTCGCCCAGACCAATATTTACGACAACTTTTTGAATCTTGGGCACTTCCATTACATTGCTATAGTTGAAGGCATTTTGCAATGCCGGAACAACTTCTTGCAGATAACGTTCTTCCATTCTATTCATGTCTTTTGCTCTCCTGTCCAGGCAATGCCTTAGTCAATCAAAGCCTGGCAGTGCTTGCAAACACGGTGCGCACCGCTCTCATCACGCGTTACGCTGACTCGGGTAGTCTCGCTGCACTTGGGACAAACCAGCATGACATTCGAAATATCCATCGGACCTTCAAGCTTGATGCGGCCAGGGTTAATCGTGCGTCCCCGGCTGGTCTGAGTCTGTTTCTGATGCTTGGTACGGATGTTAACACCCTGCACCACCACACGGCGATCATCGACCTGCACACTGATGACCTCACCACGTTTGCCTTTGTCTTCGAGACTCCCGCTGATTACCTCAACGGTATCACCTTTACGAATTTTCACATTCATTGCTTCACTCCTCCTGGCCTAAAGAACTTCCGGGGCAAGTGAAACAATCTTCATGAAGCCCTTTTCACGCAGTTCGCGTGCCACCGGGCCGAAGATGCGGCTACCCTTGGGGTTCTGACCGTCGGTATCTAAAATGACGGCGGCATTGTCATCAAAGCGGATGTAAGAGCCATCTTCGCGGCGCCATTCTTTGGCAGTTCGCACGATGACAGCCTTCACAACTTCGCTTTTCTTTACGGCACCTTGCGGTGCAGCCGATTTGACGGTAGCGACCACGATATCACCTACGCGGGCATACCGGCGAGTAGAACCGCCCAACACGTGGATAACCAGCAATTCGCGGGCGCCTGAATTATCGGCAACCTTAACACGGGATTCCTGCTGGACCATGACTAAACCTCCACGCCGCTATCGGCGGTCTTGCTCTCATGCTTTACGATCGATTCGACCACCCAACGCTTTTCAGCGGAAAGCGGGCGGCTCTCAACGATCTGAACTTCATCGCCAATCTGGCAACCAAGTTCATCGTGGGCCTTCACTCGGTTCGAGCTGTGAATGACCTTTTGGTAAAGCGGGTGACGAAAATTCCGGGTGATTTCAACCACGACGGTTTTCTGCATTTTATTGCTGGTGACTACACCAGTAATCCGACGACGATTATTCATTCTGCACCTTCCTACTTTGCCGCTTTCTGCGTTTGCGCCAGGATGGTTTCCATCCGGGCGATATCACGACGGAGCGTGCGCAGACGGCTGGTGTCGGTCAACTGGCCAGTAACCTGCTGGAAACGAAGCTTCATCAGCTCCTCACGGGTATCTACCACTTTGGCTTGGATCTGGTCAGCAGTTAAGTTACGGATTTCTTTCGAATTCATTTGCTACTCTCCTGCCACTGCCTCGTGGCGGATGACGATCTTGGTCCGGATCGAGAACTTGTACTGAGCCATCTTCAGCGCTTTCATGGCTTCTTCGGAGGACATGCCGCCGACTTCGATCATCATACGACCAGGTTTCACCACAGCCACATAGTACTCAACGTTGCCTTTACCTTTACCCATACGGGTTTCAGGGGGGCGCTGCGTGTACGGTTTGGACGGGAATATACGGATCCAGACTTTACCACGGCGCTTCATTTCGCGTACGATCGCGCGGCGGGCCGCTTCGATCTGACGCGCAGTCACCCAGCCTGGTTCCAGGGCCTGAAGACCCCATTCACCAAAACTAACTTCTGCGCCGCGCAAGGCCTTGCCCTTCATGCGCCCACGCATCTGTTTTCGCCACTTTACTCTTTTAGGCATTAACATTTTAACTACCTCTTTTCACAGGCTCGTGACGGGCGACTACTCGCTGACGTACACGCCTTCCGTGGCTTCGACTTTATCTTCCACTTCCTGCTTCATATCGCCCTTGAAGACCCACACCTTGACGCCAATGCGTCCATAAGTGGTCAGTGCTTCGGCGCGCGAGAATTCAATATCGGCACGCAGCGTTTGCAGGGGAACACGGCCTTCGCGCAGCCAGACCGTACGGGCCATTTCTGCGCCTGCCAGGCGACCAGCAACTTCGATCTTGATACCCAGGGCACCCTGGCGCATCGCGGATTGAATGGCTTTCTTCATCGCCCGGCGATATGCGATACGACGTTCCATTTGATCAGCAATATTGCGAGCCACAAGATAGGCATCTGTATCAGGAGCAGACATTTCTTTAATGTCGAGGTCCACTTTCTTGCCTACCAATTCCTGCAGGCCTTCACGGACCTTCTTGACGCCCTCACCCTTACGCCCAATTAAAATGCCGGGCTTGGCGGTATTGACAGTCACCTTGATCTTGCCAGGATAGCGTTCAATCTCTACGCGAGACACACCGGCCTTGGGGGAGATTTCCTGTACCAGTTTGCGAATGGCAAAATCCTGCTTGAGTTGATCGCGATAAAGCGCACCTTCTGCAAACCAGCGGCCTTGCCAACCATGGCTGACAGCCAGGCGGAAACCTATTGGATGAACTTTACGACCCATATTTTCTCCTTCCTAACCGGCTTCGCGTTCGCGGAGGATGATAGTCACGTGTGACGAACGGCGCAAAACCGGTTTGAACCGTCCACGGGCGCCAAAGCGACGCCACTTGCGTGTGGGAGCTTCATCAGCGAAAATCGTGGCAATAAATAAATCGTCACGACTTACGCCAAAGTTTTCCTCAGCATTCGCAACAGCCGACTTAAGTAATTTCAGCACAGGTACCGCAGCGTGACTTGGCACAAAGCGCAGGGCCTCCAACGCCTCATTGGCGTTCTTGCCACGCACCAGGTCAACCACTAGGCGGACTTTTTGAGCCGAAACAGAGAGAAAGCTCAGATGAGCACGAACGTCTGTCATGGCTTACTTCCCTTTCGTCGACTTCTCCGAGAGATGGCCACGGAATGTACGCGTCGGGGCAAATTCGCCCAGGCGGTGTCCGACCATATTCTCGGTCACGTAAATCGGCACGTGGCGACGGCCATCGTGCACTGCAATGGTATGCCCCACCATCTGGGGGAAAATGACACTCGCTCGGCTCCAAGTACGTATTACCTTCTTTTCGCCGCGCTGATTCATCGTCTCAATTTTCTTCAGCAATTTTGGGGCAATGAACGGCCCCTTCTTGAGCGATCTAGACATAGTCTCGTTCCTCGTTTACCTTGTCACGCCTTAGCGGCTGGTCTTGCTGCGGCGGCGGACAATGTATTTGTCCGTCTGCTTATTCTTACGGGTCTTATAACCCAGGGT
>CAINXK010000456.1 GCA_903854805.1 uncultured Anaerolineae bacterium | reverse complement strand
TTAGGATCGCTTCGCTGACATCCGGCACCATGTATATCAATCCACCCACCAAAATTGGGCATATAGCCCATAGCTCTTCCGAAACATACATAAGTGGTACTTGCTCCGTTTGTCTGCGATTGCGAAGAAAAAGTAGTGTTGCTCCAGTACCATGGATAATCTGTGACACCTCCTTCATTGGTTATCTGGGTGCTGTTGAATAACGGGTTGATTGCCGCAGAACTGGTTGTAGCCGGAGAACGGGTATAGTCAACTATACTTTGCAATTCTTTGGTATCGGGTAATCGCCAATCCGAATATCCGGCATAGCTTAAATTCTCAGCATAACTCAATGCGTTCTCCCATGTAAGACCTGTTCCGTTATCATTTTGCATCCACATCAGACCGGTAGAATTATCGCATATTGTTCCATTTCCGTTGTTAACAAATTGATTTGTTCCATACGCTGTATTGCCGCGAACATACAAAACATAGAAATGCTTTGCTGTTCCGCATTCAGGAACTATAGCAGTAGTTGCATATCCTTTAATACGACCATCAATAAAATTGAACCCGAACATTGTTTCCTGTCCATTCATGGTCGTGCTGACATATAACGTAGAGGAAGCAATTTGTCCATCAATAATCCGTTCAGTTCCAAGGCTGCCGTGTGCGAGTGAGTTCACATCGCCGAAACCGACCGAGAAATAAGTCGTATCAATAAATTTTATACAGGTAGTCGGTGGTGGGCCTGGTTCTGCTCCAAAAAACATGGCAATGGAATATAGCTCTTTAATAGAAGGTAAACGCCAATCATTATAACCGCCCGTGTTGCATGTTGCTGCGCCAGCCAATGCCTCAGAATACTTCAGCTTATCATAGAAATTAATTGTTCCGTCACCGTTTTGGTCCTCAGTTTGCTGCCATATGAGCCCGGTTAAATTATCGGTTACCGTGCCATCGCCATTGTTAGTGTAAGACCGAACATTTCCAGGATAATTTGAATTCTGGCCATAGAATGCCTGCCCTGAAGTGGGCATTGTTATTGCAACAGTTGTGTTGTAAGAGTAAGTCTGTCCCGTTCCAACAATTGGATACGTATTGGTTTGGCAAAATCCAATAATGTTAGTTAGTACTACTATGCAAACAGTTGCAATCAGATTGACAGCGATTGGTTTTTTTAATGATTCTTTCATGACTTTACGTTTTAAAAAACAGTTTAATTGATATTTCTTACCAATCTCACATAATTCAATATTCGAATTGCATCGCCTTGCGGACCATGTCCTTGCGGATAATCGCTTGCATTTCCTGTTTTTGGGTCGCTGCGCTGGCAACCGGCACCATGCACATCCGACCAGCCGCCAAACTCAGGCATATAACCCATGCCACGGCCAAAACAGATATATGCGGCAGCGGCACCCCCGCCCATCATAGATGAGTGAGTTGTACCTGTCCAAAAACATGGATAGTCTTCATTTCCCGCTTCATTGGTAATTTTTGTGCAATTAAAAATAGGATTTATTGCCGCTGAATTGGTCGTTTTGGGCGAACGAGAATAATTTACAATGCTTTGTAATTCTTTTGTAGATGGTAAACGCCAATCCGTGTATCCTGCAAATTGAAAATTTTCTGCATAACTTAAGGCATTTTCCCAACTAATAGCTTGTGCATTATCGTTTTGCATCCACATCAAGCCAGTTGCATTGTCGCTAATTGTTCCGTTTCCGTTGTTGGCAAAATTATTTATTCCGTAATTTGTATTCCCCCTTACATATCTGAAATAGAAATGATTGGTAGTCAGTTTCCCGGGAAAAACAATCGGATATCCCTTTATACGGCCATCGGCAAAATTTACTCCGAAAACAGCATCTACAGATTCGCCACAAGTCTTACTGACAACTTTTGTTGACGATACAAAATTGCCATCAATAATGCGGTCGCCGGCAGCCACATCTCCATAACCGAATTTGAAATAAGTTGTATCAATAAAAGGAGTTAGACCTTCACTCGAAGTAGCTTGTACATTTGGATCAAGTCCCGAAAACTCAATTAGTGAATAAAGTTCTTTAATGGTTGGTAAACGCCAATCGGAATGCCCACCTAAGCGATAGCCAGCTGATCCGGCAACAGCAGCAGAATACGATACTTTGTCGTCGTAATTAATTATTCCATCGCAATTATTATCAGGACTTTGCTGCCACATTAAGCCAGTTACCATATCGGTAACTGTTCCATCTCCATTATCAACATAATGTGGAACATTTCCAGGGTACGTTGCATTTTGTCCATAAAATGCACCGCCAATGGCAGGAGCAGCGATTTCAGTGGTATTGCCGTAAAACTTTGTCTGATTGGTACCTGCAATTGGGTAACCGGTTATATTGGGAAGGTTATCTGTAACATTAGAAGTAGTGGAGCATCCGCTTCTTACTGTTGTTTCATCATTTGTTGTTTCTGTACTATCCTTCTTACATCCTGCCAGATTCAAATTCAGAAGGATTAAAACGCCTGTCAAAACGGATAGAAAACTCATTTGATTCACTTTTGATTTCATGATTTAAATTATGAGATTATTTAATTGTCCTTACCAATCGCACATAGTTTAATCCACCTACTTCTCCTTCGCCTGTTCCTAACGTCTTCCTATCAAAACGCACAGCGCCGGCACCATGCAGATCTTCGCCGCTTCCATTATCTGCCAGTCCAAAAGCCACATGCCATGCGTAAGCATACGTACCATTT
>CAINXK010000455.1 GCA_903854805.1 uncultured Anaerolineae bacterium | reverse complement strand
CGGCTTGAGCGTGCTATACTCCATATCGATCCTCCTCGGTTGTTGGTTGTCTGGCGACACCAATTTTACCGAGAAGGGTCTTTTTGTCTAGCTGTCAAGCTTTCTTGAGAACGCCATACCTTATTGGCGGACACGCTGTTGAAGAATACCGGGTATGTCTACAGCACGGAAAATACATTTTTTTTAGACCATTTTGGCCAATTGTTCGCCACAGCACTCCGCACGCATTCTGCCGATGGTAGTCAAGCATGTATCGCTTTCGGTGTCATCAGGCTGGATATCAATGGTCCCTATCCAGTCAATGAATTTCAGGTTCTCTGCGAGTAGATGCTGCAAAAATTGATAGATCCAAACTTGCTTATTCTGGTACCATTGCTTGCAAGAGTAGCTTTTATCACCCGTTAGTGCTCAAGAATAACATCCTGGTCCGTATGTGCTATGAAAGAAAGTGAGAATTATGGGAATTTCCAAACGATTGGAAGAAGCGCGCAAGGCTTTTGCACAGGGAGATACACACAAGGCTGCGCAGGCCCATTCCCACAAAGCCATTGTTCAAGCCAGTGAACAGCATGGCGGCCTGGGAAGTCAGTACCTCGGCGAAATGGTTTATGGCGGGTTGGACGGGATCATCACCACTTTTGCAGTGGTCAGTGGCGTCGCAGGTGCACAACTGGGAACGCCCATTATTCTGATCCTTGGGCTGGCAAACCTGTTTGCAGATGGTTTTTCTATGGCAACCGGAGCTTATCTATCGGTTAAAAGCGAGCAAGAGTATTACCGCAAGGAATGGCAGCGCGAGGCCTGGGAGGTGGAGCACTTTCCGGATGGAGAGCGGGCCGAGCTATTCGAGGTCTATCGTCAGCGAGGTTACAGTGAAAACGATGCAAAGCAGTTGGTGGAAATTCAGAGCCGCGAGCCAACCCTATGGGTGCAGGCGATGATGATTGACGAATTGGGCATGATGAAGGATGAAAGTAATCCACTCGTCAATGCGTTGGTGACCTTCGCGTCATTTGTAGTTGCGGGCTCTGTGCCGATGCTCATCTACTTGCTAGGGCTGGCAATTTCCATTCCAAGGCAGGCCGCCTTTCCAATTTCGATGATCCTTTCAGGGCTGGCGCTCTTTGGGTTGGGTGCTGCCAAAGTATTGGTCACCAAGCTCAACCCTTTCCGCAGTGGCTTTGAAATGCTGGTTGTGGGTGGCCTGGCGGCGGGTGTGGCGTATATAGTTGGCGTGCTCTTGAAGGGAATTGGTGGTTAACACAAACTACAGTTGGACGGTATAAACCGGCGGAAAAAGTCATTTTTAATTTCGTATTGTTTATGGCTTTTCCCGCCGTTAGGATTTTTAGAGTTTAGAAACGGCTTTTTAGCCCTTTGCCAGATTTAAGAATACATCTTCTAGGGTGGCCTCGCCTTTTTGAATGGAAACGACACGCACACCCGATTTTTCCAGCATCTTTTTTAATTCTTTCTCGCTCAGGCCGGGTTCTACAATCACACGTAAATGGTCTCCAGCCAGGCTGACTCTCAGCACACCTTGAGTACCCGATAAATGATTCAGCCCGTCCAACAGCGGTTCGGCATATAATTCCCAGATGTCACCAGGAACATAGCGTTCTTTCAGCGCCAGCGGCGTATCCAGGGCCAAGAGATTGCCATCCCGCATCATGCCAACCCGATTGCAATATTCGGCTTCATCCATGTAATGCGTCGTTACCAGAATGGTCACGCCACTAGCGGACAATTCGTAGATCAAATCCCAAAAAGCACGGCGAGCAGTTGGATCAACACCGCTTGTGGGTTCATCCAAAAATAACAAACGGGGGCTATGAACAAGAGAAATTCCCAGCGCCAGCCTTTGTCGCCAGCCGCCAGAAAGTTCACGAGTGATGGTTTTCTTGTGATCGCTCAAACCGACAAGAGCTATTGTTTCCTCAATTCGAGCCTTATCTGTAATGCCATACACGCCACCATAAAATTGGAGATTCTCCCAGACGGTCAGGTCATCATAGATGGCAAATTTTTGGGACATATACCCGACACGAGCACGCACCTGTTCCGACTGGCGAAAGACATCGAAACCGAGCACGGAAGCACGTCCTTCGGTAGGAGCGAGTAATCCGAGCAATACGCGAAAGGTGGTGGTTTTTCCTGAGCCGTTTGGCCCCAGATAGCCGACAACCTCGCCGGGTTGTACTTCAAACGAGACATCATTGACTGCTACAAAATCACCAAAACGACGAGTGAGATGATCTACAACAATTACTGGTTCAGGCATTTTCTTGCTCCGCTAAATAGATAAATACATCTTCGAGCACTGGCGGAATCTGGCGCGCACTCACAAAATCGCCGCCGCCAGCCGTGACGGATTGCTGTAGTTTTTTAATGACAGATTCGGCCTGCTTCGGACTAACACGCAGGTGCAGCCGGTCGCCAAAAGCGCGCACATCCTCCACGCCAGGATCCTGTGCGCTGATTTGTTTGAGCAAGGGCAATGGGCTGCCGCGTAATTCAAGAACCCGGTCGTTGAGCATATTACGCAATTGGCCAGGGGTTCCTTCGGCGATAATTTGGCCTTTTCTCATAAAACCAACGCGATGGCAGCGAGCAGCTTCGTCCATGTAGGGCGTGGAAATAATCACAGAAACACCCTCACTTTGAACTGAAACCAGTTTAATAAGCAATTGCCAGAAATCCTGACGTGTGACCGGATCAACACCGGTGGTAGGCTCGTCGAGCAAAAGCACTTTTGGGCGTGTGACCAGCGCCGAGGCCAGCCCTAGCTTTTGCTTCATCCCACCAGATAATTGCCCGGCACGGCGATCTTTGAAAGGGGCCAGACCAACGAAATCGAGAATTTCCATACAGCGTGGATACCACTCATCCGACTGCAGCCCACGCACTTCGGCAAAGAAGCGAATATTTTCAAGTACCGTCAAATCTTCATAAAGTGAGAAGCGCTGAGAAAGATAGCCGATGTGGGCGCGGGCTTGCTCAGCCTGAGATTTGATACTATAACCGCAGATACTAGCTTGACCACTGGTGGCCAGCAATGCTCCAACCAGGAGCCGTAGCGTGGTGGTTTTCCCGGCGCCATCTGCGCCAACCAGTCCGTAAATCTCACCAGCGCTGATGTTCAAATCCACGCCACTAACAGCCTGAAGATTGCCGAAAGCTTTATGCAGCTCACTTGCTGAAATTAGTACATCTTTAGAATTCATATTTACCGCCAAATGGAGAACTGGAAAACAAGACTGACAGCTTTCGCGAAACGGATGTTTCACAATTTACAAGCAAATCACTGAGAGCTTGTTTTCCAATTCTGATCAAAACTTTATTTGAATAAAACATCCGCAGGCATGCCGGGTTTTAAATTTCCATTCGAATCGGCCAGGGAAAGTTTGATGGCAAAAACAGTTGTTTTGCGGCCCGCAGTGGTCTGGACATTACGCGGAGTGAATTCGGCCTGCCCTGAAATGTTAATGACAGTGCCGCTGAAGGTTTTCCCTGGGAAAGAATCCGCTGTAACCTGGGCGGTCTGCCCGAGTGCCAATGCACCGTAGCGGTCTTCTGGAACATAGACCTTGATGGTCAGGTCATTCAGGCGCGCCAGAGTCAACAGGCTGGCGCCGGGCATGACCACTTCGCCAGGTTCGACGGCACGGGTCAGGACCAGACCGTCAGCGGGAGCAGTGGTGGTCAGTTTGCTGAGCTGGGTGTCGATCAGGGCCAAACTGGCTTCGGCCTGGGCAACCGCCAGTTTGGCCTGGGCGGCAGCGGCGAATGCTTGGTCGAGCACTTTTTGGGCAGCGGCGACCTTGGGTGATTGGCTGCCGGTTTGCAGAGCGCGGACTTTGTCCTGGGCGGTATCGAAGCGTTCCTGTGCCACCCGCAAATCGGCGCGGGCGGTCAGCACGTCAGCCGCGCCGCTGGTGGTGGATGCATCATCATAGGTTTTTTGGGCATCATTCAATTCGGTCAGGGCATCGTCGGATTTTGACTGTGCCGAATCTTTCAAGCTTTGGTCAGCGGAGGCGCTGGTGGCGAGAACATTTTGGGCCACTTCAAAGCTGGAACGCGCATCCATCAAGCGTTTTTCGGCAGCGATGAAATCGCCGCTGGCAGCTTTTTCTTCCACGGTGGTGAGACGAGTGGCGGTCGTCTCCAGCGCGGACTGGGCGGAAGTGACTTCGTTTTGGGCCGAGGTCAACTGCTCGGATTTTTCAAAGTACCAGATCGGCTGCTTGTATTCGGTGGGAGCCTGGGCAGTCCAATCGGCGCTGCGATTGGTTTTTTGTTCGGCCAGGGCCGCTGTCAGGGTCAGGTCGTACTGGGATTGGGCAACTGCGACAGCGGATTCAGCGGTCTGGACGGCAGCGTGGACAGTGTCCACAGCGGCAGCGGCGACTTTGCGCTGAGCCTGAAGCATGCTATCGTCGAGGCGGAAAAGCACATCTCCGGCTTTGACCTGGTCGCCTTCGTTGACCAGCACTTCGGTTACTTTGCCGGAAAGTTCGGGGGCGATCAACACATCCGCAGCTTCGATCGTGCCGGAGGCAGTCAGCGCGCCGCTGGCGGCAGATGCAACAAAATAGGTGTTATAGGCATAGTAACCTGCCGCAAGCAGGGCGACCACGGCGAGAACGAACAGGATAGAGAGCGGGCGTTTGGTTTGCATGGAAAACTCCTTGAAAATCTGGGATGAAAAAACTAATCGAGGCGCTTTTTGAAGCGCAGGGTGGCGGCGCTCATGATGACGACGGCGAAAATGATGAGCGAAACGACTTCGCTCCACAGGACGTTGGGACCAACGCCTTTAATCATCAGGGCGCGAATGAGTACCAGGTAGTAGCGCAGCGGGATGGCGTACGAGATGGCTTGCAGGGCGGCGGGCATGGCGCTGATTGGGAAGAAAAAGCCGGAGAGGAAGATGCTCGGCAGGAGCGTCATCCAGACGGTCAGCATGGCTTCCTGCTGGGTGTTGGCGATGGTCGAGGCAAAGAGGCCAATGCCCAGGCCGGAAATCAGGAAGAGCGCCGAGATGACCACCACCTGCACCAGGCTGCCCTGGATTGGCACGCCAAACCACCAGTGGCCGAGAGCCAACACTTCGAGCATGTTGAAGAGCGAGAGGATGGTGTAGGGCACCAGCTTGCCAACGATCAGTTCCCACGAACGGATGGGCGTGACAATCAACTGCTCGATGGTGCCGCGCTCGCGCTCGCGGACAACGGCGGTGGCGGTCAGCATGGCGGTCAGGGCCGAGAGCACCATGCCAATCACGCCAGGGATCATGAAGTAGGAACTCGCAAGGTCGGGGTTGAACCAGACCGTGGTGCGGATTTCGACCGGCACGTGCAGGGCGAGACCTTGCCCGGAGCGGGCCACTTTTTCGGTCAGGATGCTGGTGGCGTGGCGCTGACCAATCAGTTGGGCGGCGGACAGGGAGGTGGAAGCCACCGTCGGGTCGGAGCCGTCGAGCACAAAGGCTACCTGTGCGGAACCATGTTTCAGCTGCCGGGCATAGTCGGGCGGGATGATCAATCCCGCCTTGGCCTGGCCGCTTTCGAGCAGCAGGCGCAATTCCGCTTCGGAAGTGACCGCGAAGGCCACCTTGAAGTAGTCGGCGACACGATAGGACTCGAGCAGGGCACGCGATTCTGGGCTGGATGACTGGTCGTAGATGGCCAGCGGGACGTTGCGCACGTCGTTGGTGGCGGCATACCCCAGTAGGAATAACTGCAAAATGGGGATGACCAGCACAATCATCAGGGTGCGCGGGTCGCGCCAGATTTGGATAAACTCTTTGCGAATGATCGAGAGGAGACGAGAATTCATACATTACTCCGGGGCCAGTTTGTTGTTCAGGATGAAATCCAGAACAGCATCTGGCGAAAGTTGGGTTTGCGCGCCAGGCGGCAACGCGCAGGCTAGCAGGATTTGGGTGGTGCGATAAGAAATCACCAAGCTGAGCAAGGTGCGCCAGGATTCTGGGGGCGGGCCGTGGCCGGAAATGTTCTCAAAGAGCCTGGGCAGGTGCTTTCCTTTGAACTCCAGCAACTCAATCAGGATCAGGTTGAAAAATTCAGGCTGTTTTTCCAACTCAGCCAGCAACTTTTTAACCTGCAGCTGGTCAAAATTCTCAGGCAGGGGTCGCAGGTTGCAGCGAGTGAAGGGGTTGTACTCCAACAGGATGGCCTGGAAAATGGCTTCTTTGGATGGGAAATGGTTATAGACACCGCCCAGCGCCAGCCCGGCTTTTTCTGCCACCTGGCGCATGGATGTGGCGGCATAGCCCTGGTCGCTGAAAAGGGCTTGTCCGGCCTCCAGCAACCGTTCACGGGTTTGACTGGCTTCAGCGCACACGGATTATTTCTCCGCCGTTGGGGCCGTTCTCAGCCCCTGAATGGAGGCCAGGAAGAGTAGGATGCCCAGGATAATCATCCCAAAGACATAGTGCAGCGAGATAAATCCGGCGCGGTAGGGCTGGAAGGTGAGAATCACTGGCAGTTGGGCGCTGCCCGCCGCCAGCGGCCAGAAAACCCCAATCCCCAGATGGATGAAGTAGCCGCGCCGCTGGTCGCTCCCAAGAAAAAAGAGCCCCAGCCCCTGCAGGGCGAATAACCCGGCGATGACTCCGGCCAAAACCGGGGCAGGCACGCCATTTTTGGCCGGCTCGCCTAGGGCGAAATCCTCCAGCGTGTGGGGCAGGGCCACAAAGATGAGCAAAAGCGACAAGACGACAACGCTTGTTCTCCAGGCTGAATGTTTTGAGTGGTTGGACATCGGTCAAACTCCTTTGGGTAAAAAAATCGCGGGAGGTTCCCGCGAGTGCAAGGATAAGACCGAGCCGTGTATTTCGGTACGACTTATGTCGTATTTGTCAAAGTTCTCTTTGGGTAAACTAAAGGCCAGAAAGGCTGGCTTCCATCAACAATGCTTTGCGTAAAAAAGTGATCGTCGTTTTCTTTTTGGGATTGGCGCTGATGGCCGGAATCGAACTGGGGCTGGTGTGGGCACTTGAAGGCGGCTTCCATACTGACTTTTGGCGGATTGCCCTGGGGTTTCCTCTGGTTGGGGGCGGCCTGGGACTGGTCATCTGGTCGGTACAGACGCTGTATATCGCCGGACTCGGCACCCCCGCCCCGGCAGTCGCCACTCAAAAACTGGTTCAAACCGGCCCATATCGTTACAGCCGCAACCCCATGACGCTGGGCGCGAGTCTGTTTTACCTGGGGCTGGCCGTCTGGGCGGGTTCCGGGGTGATTTTTGGGCTGGTGCTGCTCATTTTTACGTCTTTGTTGAGCTACATTTACGTTCACGAAAGTTGGGGATTGGAGGCGCGTTTCGGGGTAGAATATCATAACTATCGCAGCGCCACCCCCTTCCTGATCCCCCGTTTCCCGCCTTGACCAGATGAGCGGGAGGGACTGCCAAAGCCGAGGCTCAGCACCTTGCCCGCCAGCAATTCAGATTTTTCCACTGCCAAACAAGTCATCGCCGCCACGCGGCATTTTTCCGCCTTACCCGCCGAAGTGACCGAGGCGCTGGCGCGGCAGATGATTTTGCGCGTGTATACCGCCGGGCAAGTCATCTGCCTAGAAGGCGAACCCGGTGAATATGTCTATTTGCTGGAAAAAGGCTGGGTAAAGGGCGTGCGCACCGCACTGGATGGCCGCGAACAGGCCGCCCTTTTCCTGCACGATGGCGAGCTCTTTGGCGACGAGGCGGTTTTCAGCGGCGCAGCCTATCCGATGACGGTGGTTGCGCTGGAAAAAATTAGCGCCTGGGCAATTGAAGGCGCGGCGCTGGTTGATCTATCCAGGCGTTACCCGGCGCTGGCGCTGGCCTGCCTGGAACACCTGAGCGCCCGCATCCTGTATTACGTGCAGTTGGTCGAAGATCTCGGCCTGAGGAGTGTCCAAGCGCGGATTGCGCACACGCTCCTGAACCACGCTGAACTTCGGGATGGAGTCTTAATTGTTCCACGTCGTTCTTGGACAACGCTGGATGAGATGGCTACCCGTCTTGGCACTGTGCGCGATGTGTTGAGCCGTTCGCTGAACGTGCTCGAAACCGAAGGGATCCTGCACCTGGAGCGCAGCCAAATCGTCATTCTTGATCCGCAAAAATTACTGGAACGTGGGAAAGCTTAGAATCAGCAATTCAGAAAACCCGCCGCAATTTTCAAACGGCGCACGCGGAGGCCAATCCCGCCCAACCGCCCGGACATAATCCCCAGGATGACGGCCATGCAAATATCGGCCAGGAACACCCAGGCCGGGAATTGCCCGGCGATGAGTTTGGCAATCACTAGAACCCAGATTAGAACGAGGTAAACCCGATCAAGGGACAAAAGAACGGCGCGGGCTTCTATGTCCGCCCGCATGGGGACGATGCGGCTCATTAGGAAGCCAACGGGGAGACAGGCCAGGTATATCAGCGCAGCCCATTCCCAGCGGAAGTATCCGGCGGAGATGTCGCGCCAGAAATAGACCCCGAAAATCGCAGAAAACTGGACGAACAGGAAGGCCCGCAGCCAGATTTTGAAGTGGCTTTTTTTCATTTCGCCGCGTCCCAAGGCCAGCAGGCTGGAAATGGATTTATCGGCGGGCAGAAAGGGGAGTTTTTCCAACAGTTTATTCATTAAAACACCATCAGGACCATCGCCAGCAGCATATAAATAGAAGCGAATTTGAACAGGCCAAAGTTGAGTTTTTCGGTTGGCCTGAGGACGCTGAGGGCCGCCAGGGCAAAGAGGATGACCGAGATGAGCGCCAGCCCGCCGAGGTGGAAAATAGTCACGCCAATCAGCCAGGCGGCGAAACCCATTGCCAGGGCTGCAAAAACACTCGAAACGGCAATTGTCAGCCGGGTGGCGGGAAAGCCGTAGGTGGAGGCAAAGGTTGGGATACCGGCGGCGCGGTAATCGTCGAAGTATTTCATGCTGTAGGTCAGGATGTGGGTGGGGATCCAGAACAAAATCCCGAGGCAGAGCAAAAGCCCAATCCCGTCAATTGACCCGACGCCAAGCGCACGCCCGGCCAGGATGGGCATGCCGCCCGAAATCCCGCCCCAAACAATGCCCCAGCAAGTGCGTCGCTTGAGCCAGATGGAGTAAATCACCACGTCGAAAAACAGGCCTGCGAAAACAATCAGGCCGTAGAGAGCGTCCAGCGCCACTGCCAGACCAACCCCGGCCAGAGCGAGAACCAACCCGAGGCGAAGCACCTCGGCGCGGGACACTGCGCCGGTGCAGAGCGGGCGTTTTTGCGTGCGAAGCATTTTGGCGTCGATGTCGCAGTCCCACCACATGTTCAGGAGGGTGCTGCCCGCAATCGCCAGGAACAGGCTGAGCGCCACTCCCGCCAGTGTGCCAAGGTTGAAAACGGGGCAGCGGGCAGTCATGTAACCGGTCAGCCCGGTGGCGAGCAGCAGCCCGGTTTGCAGGCTTTTCGTCAGCGTCCAATACAGGCGGAGTTTCGATTCCAGATTTTGGATTTTGGATTGGTTCATGGAGAATTCCTCGCCAGTGTCAGGTGTCAGGTTTTACGCCTGATACCTGACACTGGAAAACCTGGCACTTTTTCTCAGCGGGCGCAGCGGAAACCGACGCCGGGGCTGAAATAGGTGGGGGTGGCATTATTGCGCACCCAGATGCGCAAATCCATATCGTAAACATCCTTTGAGCCGCCGCGCAGGAAGCGGTAGTGCATGCCATCGTAAACGTTCCCCGTCCACTGCCAGACGTTCCCGGCCATGTCGTACAGACCGTATGGGCTGGCGTTGCTGGCGGTTTGAAAACCGTCGTACAACTGGCCGTTGTAGAAGCCGACGGGGCTGGTACGCGAGCCGAAGGTGGACATATCCTCGAACGGGTCGCGGCTGGCGTAGAAGTTGGCCCGATTGCTCGCAATCTCCTCGCCCCAGGGGAAGGGACGGGCGTCAGCGGAGCCGCGCGCGGATTTTTCCCACTCCAACTCGGTCGGCAGGCGTCCGTTTTGTGCGCCGCAGTAAGCCCACGCGCCAAACCAGGTGACGTTGATCATCGGATGGTTTTCGTAGCCGGTTTGCGGTGCAAATTTCGTCCCATCGAAGGTGAAATGCAAGGCAGGGTCGGTCAGCGGGACGAGAATCCAGTCGCCCGCCTCGATTTTTTCCTCGTGCTTGACGCCTCGGAACTCGTCGCCGGGATAGTAGCCGACAATGGCCTTTTTCCCGTTAAACTGGCCGACTTTGACCGCGCCCACAGCCAACGCCGCCGTTAAATAATCCATGTACTGGCTGACGGTGACATCCGTGACCATCATCTCGTAGTTGTAGTCAATCGGTGTTGTCTTGGCCTCCTGCCCGGAGAGAAACTCCCCAGGGGGGATTTTAACCCAAGCGGAGGGGTCAACGCCGGTGGCGAAGGTGGGGATGGGGGCGTTCAAGTCAACAGCGGCGCAGGCGGCCAGTAAAACGGCGAGCAGGAGAAGGGTCAGGATGGTGCGTTTCATGGGTTCACCTCCTCGGCCAGTTCCTGGGTGACTTCCTCCGTCCAGCGTCCCTTTGGTTTGAATAAATCCACCAGACGCCAGATCATGACCATCGCCAGGAGCACCAGCAGCATACCCAATCCGAAGTCCATCGCGTACATCAGGCCATTGACCAGTGGCTGTTGTTCGGCCTCGCTGATGAACAGGCGTTTCATCTCGAAAAGGGTAACACCAGCCAGGGCGATATCCGAAAAAATGAGGATGCTCCAGCCGTAGATTTGGCGGGCTTTGCCCTTGAGACCAAGCATGTCACCATAATAGAACAGGATGATGGTGGCGATGATGGCCGAGAGGGCGTGCCAGTGCCCGGTCAGTTCGATGCGCTCCTCGCGCGCGGGCCAAACGCGGAAGATTTCGTCCAGTTTGACCGCCATAAAGATGCCGATGCCGCTAGTGGTGAAGTTCATGAAGAGCATTTGCCAGGTGGGGCCGAATTTGAGCGGGTCACGGACGAGCGCGGCCAGTTTTTGCAGGAAAGTGGGCTTTTCCAGGCTCGCCGTGCCATCATGGATGAGTTTGTTCCAACTCCAGATGAGCAGGAAAAGCGCCGCCAGCATGGAGGGCGTCGCGCCGACGTAGATGACCATGTGCGCAATCGGTTCCAGCGGCGTGACCACGCCCCAGACGCCGAGATTCAGCACGATGGTGCCAAGAATCATCAACGGCATAGCAACTTTCTGCCATAAGCCCTTGAAGTTCAGCCAGCGCCCGATGATCAGCGTCAGCATGATGGCAATCAGCGCCAGCATGATGTGCAGGTGGCCGATGACCGAGTATTCCATCACGCTCTTTTCTGGGTAGCGGATAATGTTTTCGGCCAGGAAGACCTCGAAACCGTTGCCAAAATACGCGCCCGGCACTGCGCCGAACAACGCCGAAAGGACGGTGGTTACGGCAGTGGCGAAAAAAGCCACCCGTTCCAGGTCAACGCCACCGGGCAGGTGGGCGTAGGCATGGTCGGTGACGTGGTAGGCTTTATCCCAGGGCCAGAGCGCCACGCACAGCAGCACGCCTGCGAAGAAAATCAGACTCAGGCCGGTGATGTACAGCCCGTGAAAAGCCCAATTATGCCCAAAGTAGGCGAAACCCATCCCGAAAATCATCGTCAGGATATAACCGACGGTGATGAGCAAGTTGATGGCCGTTTTGAAGAACGGTTTCGACCTGAGCAGGCTGGTAATCATGTAGGTTTCGATGGCAACCACGTCCATCGCAATGGCGTGGTACAAAATGACGATGCGCCCCTCGCGCTCGGCCTGCACCAGGTTCATGCCAAACGTTCTGACCACCCAATCGCGGATGCCCATCTCCGCCATTGGGCCGGAGAGCATGCCCCAGATGGCGGTCACCAGGCCAATCATGGCAATCGCCACGAGAATCAGCCCCTTGGTGGAGTTGAACAGATAGTTGAAACGGTCTTTGACAAATTGCATGACAGACTCCGTGTCAGGCGTTAGTTGGATGCGTACCAGTCGGCGAGCATTTTCCGTGTGGGGGGCAGAAGCAGGATGACCAGCAGGACGGTGCTCAGCAGCGGGGCGGGTAGGAACATCGAGAATCGGTGGACTTCAAACAGGGCGTTGTGCAACCCCAGCGGGTAGCCCGCCATCATGGACATCATGGCCGCGAAAATACCAACCGGCATGGCCCAGGTTTTCTTGTTCAAAACCGCCAGCAGGAAAATCAGCCAGGCCGCGGCGCCCCACCAGCTGACCTGCTGTGACATGACGTACATGCCATTCCAGAAGGGGTTATCGTGCGAGGTGGTGTACTTGGAAATCGGCGCAACGCCGTCCATAAAGGTCAGGACGTAGGCAATGCCCACAAAGAAGGTCAGGGTGATAATTTTCCAGTTCACGCCCTTGATGATGAGCATCCCAAACCATAGGATGGCCCCAATACCAAAGACAATCATGGTCGGCCCCGGCAGGTGGCTGTCCATCGCGGGGACGGCGGGGAAGAAGCCCACCAGCAGTTGAATGGACGCGGCGAGCGTGCCCCAGAGCCAGGCCCAGCCTTGTTTGTTGGCGAAGCCGTACAACACGGTGGCCCAAATTCCCCCGGCGGCGATGCCCAGCCAGCCCAGCACGGCGTAGGTGATGGTGACGGAGGCGGCCTCGTCGAAACGCCCGGCGCTATTTTTGGCATCGATGACCAGGTTGTATTGCCAGGCCATCAGGTAGAAGGTCAGCAGCCCGGCCAGGATACCAAGAACGGCCAGCGCCGCCCCAAGTTTGTGATTGTTTTTCATGATTTCTCCTTTTACACTTGCGTGACTTTATTTTTTCGTTGTCCTTTGACAATGTAAGGGAGCAAGTAAAGATATGCCCCAGTGATAGCCATGAACAAAATGAGTATGGAAGGCAGTTTTTCCCATTTCGCCCAAAATTCGATAGCGGATGGATTACCAACCACCTCGATAATGAGCCGAATAGGAATTAACAACGCGGTTGGCACAGCGATCCAGCGATGAATCTTTCGAAGCCATTTATTCAGAAATTTTGTCATTGATCGTTATTTTTCCTTAAGAATGGGGGATAGGTGAATATTTCGGGAGAGCAAGGATGCGCGTCTCGATGGAATTCAACACGCCAGCTCCAAGTTTGGTATTGCTTTTCATTTCAACGCTCCTTGATTGTGGAATTTTGGGATGCAAAAGTCGGTCAACTTGTACCAATTTTCACTAGTGTACAGGTTGACCGGCTTTTTTGATACGACTTTTGTCGTATACTGTTCACAATTGATGATGTTTCCGGCTGACTTGCGAACGGGCGGGGGGTGGTTTGTTTTCGACTGGGAATATTACCAAAGGTCTTTGCATTTTCACTTAATGCCCCCTAATCATATAAAGATGAAAAGTTTTACCATTGCTGCGCATTCGACCCTTCGAGACCAATAATAGTAAAAACAAAGGAGCAGAATGGCTGGCGAAAAAAACACACCTTTTTGAAGGTGGGCTTTTGTTAGAT
This sequence comes from uncultured Anaerolineae bacterium, assembly GCA_903854805.1. The sequence goes on along the minus strand of CAINXK010000455.1, from coordinate 592 downwards.
TTGATGAGATCATGTAAATTTAGGGCATAAATTGTTGACTTGGTCATATCTTCTGCCCCAAATATGCCCAGTTTTAGCCATTTGGCTGGTTTTACCATTGGGTGAATAATCGAGATCTCCACCCCCATTGGGGTCGCTTGACAACAACTTGGTAATATATCAACCTGTTGGTTTGTACCCTCTCAAAATTTCTGGTTCTAATGGAATTTGTGGTTTTGACAAAAATGAGGCAAAATCGGCTAAAACTCGACCAAGAGAATCGCCAAAATGCCTCAACGACAGTGTACCAAAGAAAAGGCCATCATTACAAGCCCTGTAAAACGCATCACTCTTCCGATGAGCATGGAAAAGTACCAAGAGATTGTGGATGATTGTGGTATGTATCGAAACTGGGTTGATCAAATGATTATTGAACATCCGGAACTATTTCCCAAGGCAATTGACTTTGGTTATACCTTGCATGATGATCGTATATCCGGCAAATTGGAAGATGTGCGTCTGCGGAGGATTCGTCTGAGGGCTCTCGATGAAGATGGCAAGAAACAAGTCTTCACAATTGCACCGAGTGGTGTAATGCCATATTTTGTAGGCT
>CAINXK010000454.1 GCA_903854805.1 uncultured Anaerolineae bacterium | reverse complement strand
CGTTTTTCCCCCAACCCCGTATTTGATAATATTCTGGCAGCATCTTACCAAGATCCACGACCCGACCTTTGGCTGGGCCGGCAGTTAATGGTTCGTTGAGCATTCGCGGAGACAGTGTATCCTGGTCAGGACCTGAGCCCGCAGCTACAAGGAAGAGTCGCTCTAAATTATAAATACGCTCGGCAGCCAGCATGGCCTCATCAGGAGTATAGTTGGCTCCGGTTGTCAGGTTTAAAAGCTCAGTGAGAAGGATAGGCCAAACCATCCTATCTTTGCTGAAGACATAACGCAATGTAAAAAATACACACATGCCTCCTGCGTCAATCAGCGCAAACGCATCCTGGAATCTCGCCACCAACTCTGCCTTGCCATCAGTTGAGAGCGGATCGACTTTTACAGGTACACCGAAGACTTCTTCATAAGCAACATCGCCTTCCATGTGTGAAGCACCCTTATTTGAAGTTGCGTAGAGCAAACCCATACCTTGAGACCCACGCGGATCATAACCAGGGAATTCCTGCTTGCGGGCAGTTACGGACATTTCTGGATGATCATATTTTTCGGCCAAACGATAGCTTCCCATCGCCAATTCCATCCCAAAACCATCGCGAGAAGCGGTCTTTTTGATCATATCGATAACTGCATCAGCATCACCAAAACGCAGCGCCTGTCCGGTTTGCTCTTCTGAGATAATCCCCTTTTCGAACATTTCCATAGCAGCCGCAATCGTCAGTCCTGTCGAAATTGTGTCAAGGCCAAGCTCGTTACAGAGATAATTCGCTTTTAGAAGAGCAGCGAGATCATCGACACCACAGGCTGATCCGAGAGAGGCAATGGTTTCATACTCTGGTCCTTCTCCCTTGCCCGCGTATTTACCCTCCGGCACGGCTGTCAACCGCCCACATGCAATTGGACAGCGGTAACAAGGTTTGTGACTTATCAAATAACTATTTTTTAAGGCAACCCCATCAATCTTATCAACACCTTCGAAAACCCCGGTTTGGAAATTTCTCGTAGGTAAAATGCCGAGCGTATTGGTCACTTGTGGGACATAGGCGGTCCCATATTCCCGCAAGGATGAACCTTTCTTAATATCAACCCCCACTTCTTTGTTTAAACTCAGGCTCAATTCTCGCATGCCGGATTCGTCGAAAAACTTTGGCTGAATTTTCCCAAAAACCGCCACAGCCTTGAGGTTTTTACTGCCCATTACAGCTCCAACACCAGAACGAGCGGCTGCGCGATGTTTATCATTCATTATAGAAGCCATAAGAACCAGGTTTTCGCCTGCCGGACCAATGCAGGCGACCTTGGCATCTTTATGTGTCTCCGAAAGGACCATGTCGGTGGTCTCTGGGACATCTTTTCCCCACAGATTAACAGCCGGTCGAAGCTCCACATGATCTTCATTTACCCAAAGGTACACTGGAGTAGTAGCTTTACCTTCAAAAATAAACATATCAAAACCGGTTCGCTTCATCCAGGTCGGAAAATCGCCTCCAGAATTTGAGTGTGCTAAGGCGCCAGTAAGTGGTGACTTCGTAACCACCATATAACGATTCCCGGTTGGCGCGGTAGTTGCAGTTAATGGCCCAGTAGCAAATATTAGCTTATTCCCAGGTGAGAGAGCGTCCACTCCAGGATCGATTTCGTCATAAAGATAGCGAATTGCCCAACCTCGTCCGCCAATATAATCCCTTGCAACTTGAGGATCAATATCTTCAACCGATGTTTTTAGATTTGTTAGATTGATTCTGAGAAGTTTTCCATGCCAACCATACATAATTTCACCTCGGAAAAACTAAGTTAGCCTCCAGCAATTGCTGAAAAGGCACTGATTGTGTCACCATTCGATAATTGCGTATCAAGACTAACGGTAAAACCGTTGAGTAAGACGACACTGCTATCATCCACCGGGACATTAAATTGGGATAAGATATTTTCTAGTGTTGATCCTGGGACAACTTCAATATCAATAATATTCCCCTTTGTGCCTGCAGGCAGTAATTTGATGTATGTCGCAATGAGTTTAAGCCGTACAATCATAGACTGATTTTAACATGATGTGCGGCCATATTCGAAACTTCTTTAGCTGCACATATCGGTAATGATCCTTTGCCAAATTCATCCCAAAAACTGACCCGATGGCCATCCAGAAAAACGTCAGGCGATCGGGTCAGTAATAGATTTTTATTCATCGTAATGATTGTTGTACAAAAGCATTCCAGACAACAATCATTGGTAATTTAGATTATTCGTTTTCAGACCTATGGAATCAATCCCAATTCTTTTAGCCTTCCAAGTACGTTATTTTTATTCCACAGTAAAGAACCCTGCGGTCCTGGCGAAGTCCATTCTTGTTTAACGGCATCCTGTGTAATCGAACTTGCTGGAACTTCTTTTAGCAAGCAAGCAAGGTTGTGAATTTGTTCCACACTCAGATCTGTGGCGATTACATTCTTGAATTGAGTAAATAAATCTGGAATCTTTGCCATTACCAACGGGTCAGTCAACTTTTGTCGCAAGGCTTCAAGTATCAAATCGTTGCGCTTGATACGACCAAAATCGGAATCCGGTATTGCGCGTGCATATGCAACAACCTGAGCGCCATTCAGTGTCTGTTGTCCGGCCTGAATTACAATCCCAATATAGGGATCCGTAGTCCTGACGGGAATATTGATCGGTAAACCTCCAATAGCATCAACCATTGTGGCGAGATGGTTTAAGTCGATGGTCAAATAATGATCTGTGGTTAACTCAAAATTCTTCGAGAGCATTTTCGCAGTTAAGCGAGTGCCATCAACTACAGTATCAATTTCGGTAAAGTGTAATGATCGGAGTCGCCCTTCGTAATACACCATGCCAAGTCGGGCTCCATCAATAGAAGGACTGACTAATCCCAAACCAGCTGTATCCACCCAAAGATCGCGCGAGAAAGCATAGACCGCAACCTTATTATTATCAAAGTCCGCACGTAATATTCTAGTCAGGTCTGCACCTTTTTGTCCCCGCATTTCAGCATAATCTGAACCAAGAACTAATAAGTTCCAGGCGCCTGTCTGGCCACAATTACCTGCGGCTGCAGACACGGATTGACGATCTTGCTGCACCGGTCCAGCCCAGACTTTGTTACCACCAATGAAAAACACCACTGCAAAAACAAGCATGAACCCGAATATGATAAAGAAAATTTTTTTCATGCGCCATCTCCTGACGAACGAATCAATTGATGATTAGAAAACTAAATCCAATCCGGAAACTCTTTGAATATCAATCTAGGGAACCATTCCCAAGTCTTTGAGCCGCGCCAATACATTGCTTTTATTCCACAAAAGTGACCCCTGGGGTCCCGGGGAAGTCCATTCTTGCTTGACACTATCCTGAATTACCGAGCCAGCTGGGGCTTCCTTAAATAAGCAGGCAAGATGGTTAATCTGCTCCAGGCTTAAGTCGGTGGCAACTACGCTCTTGAATCGTGCGTAAAGATCTGGGATTTTTGTCATCATACCCGGATCAGACATTTTTTGACGCAGCGCCTCTAATAAGAGATTATTTCGTTGAATACGGCCGAAATCAGAATCCGGTATAGCCCGAGCATATGCGACAACCTGAATACCGCTTAATGTCTGCTGACCTGCCTGTATCACCATCCCAATATATGGATCCGTAGTCGTGGTTGGAATATTAATTGGCAGGCCGCCTATGGCATCAATCATGCCGCCAAGATGATTCAAGTCAATGGTCAAATAATGATCTGTTTGCAAAGTAAAATTCTTATCAAGCATTTTAGCAGCTGCACGCGTACCATCAATGACAGTATCAAGTTCTGCAAACTGAAGGGATCGAATTCGCCCTTCGTAATACACCATGCCTAAGCGGGTTGCATCGACATTCGGATTCGTGAGTCCTATTCCAGATGAGTCTATCCACAAATCCCGGGAAAAAGCATATACTGCGACTTTGTTATTCGTAAAATCTGCGCGCATCATTCGCGTCAAATCTGATCCCTTTTGACCACGCATTTCTGCATAATCGGAACCAATGATCAATACATTCCAACTGCCTGTTTCGCCGCAGGCGCCAGCCTGTGTGGATAAACTCTGGGTTGCTTGAGGGGCTGGGCTTAATTCAATTTTGACCGCAGATGTTGCCGTCACGGGTTTAATCGCAGTTGGGGCAACCGAAGTACTGGCTGAATGTGCAGCTGACTGAGGAGTTCTGGTGGCAAATAATGGCTCAGAAGTACTATCCAGGGCCGGACCCTGACGGGCTTGGTAAGCAGAATAACCCATCCACCCAAAAAATCCCAGCAGCCCAATTGCCAGAATGGCCAACACAACGATCGAAATAGCCTTCATGAAAAGTTGCTCCTCAAATAATTATTTCTGTATGCGAAAATAGTCATCTACATATCAGTTCGCAAATATATCAATAAGCACCATTCTGCAACAGTACTACCTTGATTGTTTTTAGTAGAATGAAAATGTCCAGCCAGGGAGACCAACGCTGAATATATTCCCGATCAAGTTCAGCGCGGCGTAAAAATGTGGTCTGATTTCGACCTGAGACCTGCCAGAGCCCGGTAATGCCTGGGGCTACCTGAACATAGTCTTGAATAATTTTCCCGTAAATTTCTCGTTGACTTACCATTATCGGGCGAGGTCCAACCAGACTCATCTCTCCTCTGACAACATTCCACAATTGGGGCAGCTCATCAAGGCTGAATTTTCGTAGTATTCTCCCAACACGTGTAACTCGTGGATCAATTTTCAACTTTTGATATCGATCCCATTCATTCTTCAATTTGGGATCGCGTGCCAATTCATTCGATAATAAATCATCAGCATTTTGGTGCATAGTGCGGAACTTCAAAAGGACGAGAGGTCGCCCCTGTTTACCCAAACGTATTTGCCTGTAAAATACTTTGCCAGGCGAATCAATTTTGATCATAATGGCAATCAAAAACAATAAAGGGCTCAATATAACTATACCGAATACGGTTACTAGGACGTCGATAAAACGTTTCAAGAATTTCGCCGAGGCGCTATATAAATTGTTCTTAACTTGCAAGCCGAGAATATCGAGAAAATCCAGAGAGACAAGACTATCCAGCCCAAATCGCCCTTGCTTATCCTTAATCAATATTAGCCGCTGGAAAACATTACGGAAGCGCTCAACCAGAAGATCAATATCGTTTAAATTATCAATAACGATCAATGCAGTTTTTATTGAATATTTCGAAGCCTGAATTTTTGCGAGACGCTCTGTTTCGTTGAAATCCATGGGCTTTTTGTTTGGCGAATTGTCATCCCGAAAAACTGCCACGGGACGCAAGCCAAGCCCAGAATTTAGTGTGAAATATTCACATAATTTGGTGGCGCTTGAATATTCGCCAATAATGACAACAGGTTCTCCCCATAATTGCCAGCGGATAAGAATTCTACGTAAAACATAGCGAATTAGCGGAATAAATACCAGGCTCAATGCCCATGCAATTATTAAAATCAGGCGCGAGTAGTATTGTGTATTCTTGAAAATAAAAGTAACAGATATCATCACCAGAAACGCGAGGCTGGTACTGGAAACTATCTGACCCAACTCGTCCACATAATGCATACCAACCGCGGGATAGAGTCCCTTTCGGGAAAATAAAATCAGAACCATGATTGCCAACAACCCGAAAAGTTGGTCATAAGCAGAATCGTTCACCATGTCTGGCGAAAGGCGAAAATAGAAAGCTGCCACCATCGCAGCCAATAAACTCCCAAAATCAGCCAACATTAGCATGCCGATCATCCAGGATCTGGCATATTTATCAAATAATATCGAACCTTTTCTTTTACCAGGTAAAGTGAATGTTATATCATTGATACCGGTTAGTAACTCTGCTGCCATTTCGACACTCCTGAACTAAATAACTCAAGTAACAGGACAAATAACTTAGTTTAATCCATGGTTCATTACTCAGGAATTATAAAATTATCGCATGAGCAAATTGCTTTCTTATGATATTCGTTAAAAGCAACTACTTAGTACATATATACCACGCCCTCCTCTGGCTTTTCATTGTAAATTCGATACATTTTTATCAAACCACATTCAGTCATCTTCACTTTCAACCAGACTCTTTAACGCGGCTTCAAAATTTGAGAGAATCTGCTGTTTACCCCAGTGCTCACTTACATATGCACGCCCTTTGTCCCCCATTTCTTTACGCTTGTCCGGGTTAACGTTCATATCGATAATCGCATTACACAAAGCAGTCAAATCGCCAGGGCTAACTACGACACCTACCTGGTTCAACACTTTATAAACATCTGTTCCGGGGTTTGCAGTACCGATAACAGGCCTTCCGCTGGCAAGCATTCCCAGCAGCTTGGATGGCATGACCAGATCGGCAACATCTGATCTTTGTGGCAAGATATGAATATCGGCCATGTTTAATAATTGATTCAATTTCTCTACAGGTTGCAATGGGATAAATCTGATATTTGCCAAATTCTGTGCCATTGTTTCCAGCCCTACACGCGCGACACCCTCACCGCAAAAGATAAATAGCAGGCTTGTCTGAAATTGTAAACGCCTGGCGGCCTCGATCACGATATCCAGCCCCTGCTTTTGCCCCATGTTCCCAGAATATAAAATAACCAGACTCTCTTTCGATATTCCAAATTCATTTCGAATCGAATCATCACTTTGGGATAAAGGAAAAATAACACTGGTGTCAACCCAATTCGGGAAAAGATAGGCCCTGCGCTGTGCAACACCCTTTTGAATTAATGATAAAAACATGCCATCCGAAATCGTAGATATACGATTAAATCGTTTTAATATCCAATTTTCGCCAAAATGTGCCATCCTGGCAAGTAGGTTATTGGCAGGTAACAGCCCCAGGTTCATCGCGGCATCCAGCTCAAAATCCTGAATATGCAGCCAGGATTTTGCCCTACAAAGGTATGCCGTTAATAGAGCAAAAGGAGCGCAAAAAAAGGCAGGGGCAATACATATAATAATTTCAGGTTTCCATCTAAATTGACTGAGCATAATTGGGAAACTGGATAATGCAAATGAGAGCAAATGCACTAACCGCTTTAATCCCGTAGGCTTGCGCGGGACCCATATCGGACAGCGGAACACTTCCCCGCCACCCCAGAATTCCAGATTATATTGCCAAGCCACATAACCAGGTTGAATTTTCCACTCCGGATAATAAGGGGGAGCTGTCACCATGCGCAACTGATGACCGCTGGCAAACAAATAGGCCGCCAGTTCCCCCGTATATTTGCCGATGCCGGTCAGTTCAGGGGCAAAATTCAGACCGAAAATCAAGATGCGCATGGTTATGAGGAGGCCGGGATGGTTTTTTCAAAGAGGAAATCGCCCTGAATGGCCCGCCCCTGAGCCTCGTAGGACAGGTTGTAGACCCCGCGCAAGTTAAACCCCTGTTCACGCAGATAGGCGATGATTTCATCGGCCAGGGCTTGCCCTCTATAAAGTTCGATGAAGGAACATTCGACATAGATGTATGTGAACCGGGATAGCAAGGAGAGACAACCGGCCAAGGCGGGCAGTTCAAAACCTTGAACATCAATTTTCAGCAAAGCGGGGGTTTCGATTTCTTCGGGGCGCAAAACGGCGTCGAGCGGTTTGACTTGGATTAGCCGAGTTTCACGCTCATCGGTGCCTGGGAATAAGCGGCTTTGCTCGGCTGAAATCGGCAGGAGGGATGATGAATCATCAGCCAGCGAAACATGGATTTCAGCCTGAGCCTGGGCGGGGCCGAGGGCGTATTCATGCAACACCACTAACGGATCATCCGAAAAGACGCGCCGAAAACAGCGGACGGGTTCAGGGAGCGGCTCGAAGGCGATGATTTTAGCGCTCGGAAAGGCATGCCGCGCGACCAGGGAAAATTGCCCGCGATTGGCACCCAGATCGACGACGAAGTTGCACGGTACAAGCTTTAGAATGGCCACATGTTCCACCCCGGCCGCCGTCCCCTTGAGCAAAGCTCGCAAAAAGGGGGGGGTGCGGCAAATCTTTATCAGTTTTTTCAGGCGCAGCCAAAACATAATCACCCATTATTTTTATAAATTCAATGCAACCTAGAAAAACATCCCAATGCAACCATTACTGATGTTTGGATAACCTCTAAAGAGACTCATTCGCATCATGCCATCTTTGAAAAAATACATCAGCCTTTTCAAAACAGCATGGCGGAAGCGCAAGATAATTTGTGGTTTGTACCTGCGGAGCCTCCATCCTCTCAGCGTCATGAAGCCGATAGCCCATCCCCAACAAGTAGGCAAGCAAAGTTTGATCATGGTTAAAGTGTTCAAAAATAAGAATAGGGAAATCCCGAATAAACGTTTGTTCTCCGCCTGCCAGAATTTTGGATTCGTGTCCATCGACATCTATTTTTATAAAATCCACTGGGTTGGAATGTTTGCGAATACTATCAATTGTAACCGTCTTTACAGTAACAACCGCAGGCGAGGTATGATAATGGCGTTTGACATATGCTTGGTCTGGATTTTCCAATGTGCCTGTCTGACCGGTAAAACGATCCAGGGAAAATGTTTTTTCGCCTTCCGAATCGCTAACCACGGCAGAAATAACCTTAATATTCTTCAGCCCAGATCTTAGCCTAAATTTCGCACTTTAAAAACTGAATAGGAAGAGCATGAAACAAAAAGGCATTTTTCTGGGTATGATAAGTTTGACGACAAAATAAACCCATGAGAAATGCCTATGTCTATTTTATCATTTTCTACCCATCGTGATATTGCTCTCCGGTCCCATGCAGCAGACATTATGTGAAACACGCGAACAGGATTTGAAAAAACTCGCGCTTGCACTTCATCAAGTTCGAGGCAAAATCGGGCAAAAGCGCTATCGCAGCGAAAAAGAAATCACCCTACGCATAGCTCCCAGTTGAAAAAGTCGTCGGTCGGCAACCTACTCAAGGTTCAACTCACAGCAGGTAACGAGAGCAAGCCAACCGGTGACAGTGCAAAGTGTGTTGCTGGTAAGAGTTCTGATCTTGCAACCATTCCACAAAACAGGTTCATTCTGGATTGGTGCTTGGATATCAATGCTTTGCAAACTGCCGAACGCGGAGATGGACGTTACCTCTTGGTCACCAACGATTTCAGTTTATCTTACTCACAAATGCTGGCTCTTTATCGTAAGAAAGATGCCGTCGAAAAACGCTTTGAAGTCAGCAAGCAAGATCTAAAAATTCGACCCTTGTACATTCATTCCGATGATCGTATCCAAGCCATGCTGTTGATTAACTTGGTCGCATTGTTAGTCTACAGCTTGCTCGAACGTCAGGCTGAACAGTACGGGCTATGCCTGACTTGCCCGCCAGATTATTGAGAGACTCTCCACTTTGCAGGTTCAGCTAATCGAGGCCTGGGACGGTAGCCGCGCCAGGGCCTGGCTTGAAACAGCAGATGGGCAGGTTCTACTTCTCACCGTCGTTCTAAAAATGTTCGACGAAAAACCCGATCAACCCTGTCCACCGACCTGGTCACGCGCTACTTGTTGTCTGACGGCTTACCTGCACAAGTAGACACACCTCCAACTCAGTTCGCCTAGCCTGCTTTTGCAGGATGGGGGATTTGCGTCAGGCAGCCGCCAAAGGCGGTAAACACCCCGATTTCTCATTCGTCATGCAGTAATCCCGCTCGCAGCACTTGGCAAAACATGCAGATTGGGTTCCAGCCACTCTTCCTATTCGATTGTAAAGGTGCGAAATCCAGGCTTAGTAAGGTTTTCTCGATCATAGCAAGATTGGCTGGATCTGGCTCAAATAGCGTAACCTCCAACACTTGATTAAGTCCTTTTACCAGCCAACTGTAATAACCGATATGGGCCCCGATATCCCAAAACGCGCGCGGGGGGGCATAGACATCTTGAATGGCAAGGAATAGAGCAACCAATTCTGGTTCAATGGTGCGAGGACTGAGAAAAACAGTGGCGTGTCTAACGGAATAGACACAAACTGGGTGAGAAATTCGAAAAAGATTAACCCAGATTGGAAAATCAAACAGATTGATAAAATACTGGAAAATTCGCAATTTCCTTAAATAGAACAATGGATGCAACTTGTCCCGAATTACCTTGAGCAATAAAAAGTTTTGTTTAGATTGAATCGTTAAGTTCGATTCTTAATTTCAACGCTAATTTTTTCCATTGATAATTCTCCGGTTTTCATTTTATGGTTTAACTCAGCAATTTTAATATCCACCACCAGCCGAAACCAGAAAGCCTGCAAAAAGTGAAAGATAAAACCATTTGCACCATCCAAAAAGCCCAAACGCAAGAAATAGCGGTAGAAAAAATAGAGAAATGGGCGCAGATAAAGCGGCAAGCGATACCAGATTTGTTTAAACCAAACCATCCGCTCGTCAGAATTACCGAACAAGCGTCCTGTCATAGCCCAATCGGCGGCCCCATTTCTGCGTAAAAATTCCTCGACTGCCATTCGGGATGAAAATTTTTGATGTTTATCAATCCAAAAATCAATCGAAAGCTCTTTCTGGTTGCTTTCGATGATTTCGCCATCCAGAAAACCGGTGGGTAATTTGACCGCGAACCGAAAATCGACTAGCTCGCTTAAATCAACTTCCACTTGCTCAGGCCGGATCAGGCGCAGCCACTTTGATTTCAGCCCACGCACGCGCTGGTTGCGAAAGTAGTGAGTATGGGTAATGTAGTATCCCCCCAGGTCCGGATTGTTCTCACGAAGAATCAGATCAATCTGATATTTCAGCTTTTTGGTGACAATATTATCAGCATCCAGAGCCAGAATCAAACCAGGCGGATAAGGCAGTTCGCTCAAAATCCACTGCCATTGGCTGGCGTGGTCTTGATAAGGGTGAGAAAAGAGACTGACCGGGTAGCGGCGGCAAATTTCGAGGGTGGCATCGGTGCTGCCGCTATCAACCACAAAGATGCTTTCGCACCAACCTTGCAGGCTTTTCAGGCAGCACTCGAGATTTTGTTCCTCGTTATATGTCAGAATAATGGCGGTCAATGGAATCATAAAACTTCAGGGTCCAATTCTGCGGGAAAAGGGGCTTGATTTAAGATGGACGTAATCATCTGGTGGTTTTTTTTACCGTTTTTCTCCCAAGAATAGGTCGAAGCAAAACGATAACCATTCTCAGCCAGGCGTTGGCGCAAGGGTTCATCCATCAAAAGCTGTTCCAGGCTGCGGGTCAGTTCCGCTACATTCAAATCAATACAGAGACCTGCCTGGTGGGCTTCAATGTCGCTCGCGAGGTTGACAAATTTGGAAATCACCACTGGTAATTTGGCAGCTAACGCTTCAAAAACCGCATAACCAAAATTTTCTGAGCGCGACGGCAGAACAAAAAGATCAGAATCTGCAAAAGCCATTAATTTCTGTGCCCCGTACAATGGCCCTGTCAAAACAACTCGCTCACCCAATTGAGCTTTGACCAACCACTCTTTTAACTGCTTTTCATAAGCCGGGGGATCGCCTGCGCCGACAATCGCCACCCGAAAATCGAGATTTTTATCCCGCAAAGCCTGTAAAGCTGGCACGAGCAGATCCAAGCCTTTTTTTGAATTAATTCTACTCAAAAACAAGATAATCGGTCCCGCATAGGCTCCAAAAAAGCGCGCGCGAAACTCCCCGGTGGAACGCAAGAGCTCATATTTTTTGAGATCAATTCCATGCGGGATGACCACCGAACGAACCGACAGCCGTAAAGCGCGAAATTCATTACGTTCATCCCAAGCCGTAAAAACCACCGCCGAGGCATTTCGAAAAATTTGATGCGTGAATAAATAATCAAAAAGGCTTTTTTTTGCCAGGCTGATCGAGCGTTGATATGGTGAAAAAACGCCATGCGGCCAAATTGCATAAGGGACTCGCTTGAAACACGCCAGGAAATAACCAATCACCACCGGAAAGGTATAAACCGAGTGTAAAGTAATAAAATCCACTTTGGAATTGAAGGACCGAACCAATGCCCATAGAAACCTGAACGAAACCCCGTACTTGCCCTGCGCCGGGAAGGAGTGAATTTGGAAACCCGGGAAATGTCCAGCGGCTGTTGGGGCAGCTTCCTGTTCTGTAACCGGCGGCAGTCCACAGATGAACAAATCCACCTGCGCATCTGGCTGAGCATCAAGGACAGACCTGGTTAATCGGTCAATGTACGCGATACCGCCAACCACCTGATGACTTTCAGGACCGGCCACAAAAGACCAAATTTTCATACCTGGTTTTTACTCCTTAAAAGATATCGTTTTGACCTGGATTAAATCTCATCTAATAACTGTTGATAAACCGCAAACATTTGCCGGGCGGTGGATTCCCATGTGAATTTGGCTGCCTGGAGACACCCCTCTTCAACTTTCTGCTGATAATAGCTCACATCCGCCAACAGGTGTTCGATTTTTTGGGCAAAACCCAGGCTATCGAGCGGGTCACACATTAAATCAATCTCACCCATCATTTCTGGCAGCGAAGCCGCGTTAGATGTCACCGCCGGCGTGCCACAAGCCATCGCCTCCAAGGGGGGCAAACCGGCCCCTTCATATAAAGATGGGAAAAACAATACATCGACGGCGTTGTATAAATCGGGCATCTCTGCCCGAGGCATAAACCCCAGGTTGACGACAACAGATTCAAGCCCGTATTTCTTGACCAGTTCGAGCCATTCAGGGGTTGGCTGACCGGTCTTGGCCAGGATCAAATCCTGCCTCCCGGCTGCCCGCAGCTGTGTTACTGTTTTCAAGGCCGTTTCGTGGTTTTTATAATATTGCGACCCGGTTATTAATATAATTTTTTTTGTTTCTGCACCAAACATTTTTTCGCGGACAAATGCTTTAGCTTGTCGATTGTATGGTTTAAATATCGCATCCACGCCAAGATATATTATCGATATTTTTGATGGCTTAATCCCGAGCCATTTTACTAAATCTTTTTTCGTATTAGAAGAAATTGCGACAATATATTTTACACTTCTTAAAGCGTAAAGTGAATACAAAACCAGAAAGGGAATCCTCTTTTTCAAAGATCCAGGAATCTGCCCCTTCCATAATAACAGAGGAATCAAATCGTGAACTGTAACAACGGTTCTATTCGGGTGCCCCATATATGCTAAATGTGCGTACCCGTGATCCATAATATGGATAATCGAGTCTAATGTTTTCGGCGCTTGCAATGGATATATAATATAACGAGCAAAGCGCATGCCCCACTGGCTTTGAAGCCAGTGGGGCATTTGGGGTATGAATTGATTGACGACAATTCTACCAGCTGCATAATTTTGTAGCGCAACGGAAAAACTACTCGCATAGATCGCCATACTTGTACGATAATCTTCCATGAAATCACAAAGGAGTAGGAGCTGCTTAGTAGGCATTTTTAACTCGCTGTTTTTGCTAGCTATATTTTCGATCCTAATCAAATACAACGACGTTCATCTTGTTACATATTTTGGCATTACAAGATATACCAAGATAAAAATTGTGAATACAGAACTAATAGTATAGAGATTTTCAAAAATAGTTCCATTTATTCCAGAAATTAGTATGATACTGCATACAGAGACAACAAAAATATTATCTCTGTAATAACCATTAAATGCTCTAATCAAGGGTGTCAAAATAAATAAAAATAAAACAGAGTAATAAAACAAACCATATTTCACCAACATTCTAAGCATTGATTCGCTACCGCCAATTTTATTCTCGTCATACGCGATATATCCATCTTGAGTAATACCATAAAACAAAATAGGTGCTGAGTTCCCTACACCGAACCAAGGATGCGCAGTAATCGATGAAATAAAGGCAATATTTAGTGTGTTTCTACCAGAATAGGCTGAGCTTAGTGTTGTGTTTGACGAACGGATTCTGATTGAAGGGAATATCTCCTGTATTACATTGACTGTATTCTCCATTGTAGATAGATACAAAGGATTTAATATTGTCAAATAAAAGAATAATATTCCAATGATCGGTATAAGTGCATACAAACGCATTGAAAGCAGTTTGGAGTACCCAGCCCATCCTAAGAAAAAAATTAGTATAAAGACTAAAGCTATACGACTTTTGGTTGCGATAAGTGTCCAAGTTAAAAAAAATAAAATTAGGATCATTACAAAATTACCACGTGGTTTATTTTGTGTAAAGATATTCCTTATTATATTCACTCCGCTAAACGCCATAAGCCACATGGCGTTGCTATGACCCACACCATTGCCTGTTAGTAAGAGAAATCTTTGATCAGAGAAAAGTGCCTGCCAAGGAAAATATGCTGGCGCACTCGGCCATTTCAAAAAAGTAAGTAGCGGACTTACTATCAACGATATAAGTAAATTATATTGTAAATACTTAAATACCAAATTTTCAAACTCATCCGCGCCAAGATATTTACAACCTGCTGAAACAAGATAATAGAGCGCCAAGTAAGAGATTATTAGAGTTAAAATATTTACAACCGAATTTGTAGAAAAAAATATATTTACCAACAGGGCAGCCACATGGGTAACAATCAGTAGCGAAAATACCCAAACCCGCTTATAAAGGGTAAAAGAGCATCTAAAGGATATCAGAATAATTCCAATTATTAGATATATACCACTGAAATATTTGGTACTTTCTATATCTAAAAATATAGCCGCCAGAACTAATTGTGCACAGAGAAAAATAAATAATATCCAGGAAATAACCTTCCGCTTTTTTATTCTAATATTCATCATGGTTTGCTACCCTTGATCAAAAACACACGCGTGAATACTCTGCTACCGGTTGACCCAATTTCTACAAGATTCCAAATTTTCAGCCCTGTGATAAAAAACTGCCAGATCAAATAACGTATCGATGAAATCATACTGTAACCCCAGGGTACGGGTCCTTGTTCACGGGCTACCACGTCTTGGAATCCAGAAAGTTTAAATAAACGGGAGAGCAAATTTGAGGTGAAGCCGACTTCATGTGTAAAATCTCCGTAACGAATAGAGCCTCCCCAAGGAGAATCGGCATTTGGTGTCTGCAATATAAGCTGTCCGCCGGGTTTCAATGCGGTATAACTGGCATCTAAAAAGCGAAGTCCTTCTGACTTATCAAGATGCTCAATGATGTCCAGACCAGTAATCAGATCAAATGCACCTGGATTTGCTTCGAGCCAATCCAGAATATTGGCTTCATACACATCAGAGATAACTTGCTTGGCAAGTTTCACTTGTTCTGGACTAATATCCACTCCAGTAATATTCTGATAGCCACTGTTCTTGAAGAAGTAAAGCAATTTTCCACTGCCACAGGCTACATCTGCAATAGCAGCGCTTTTATTAACTGGCAGCCAATTTCGTAAATAATAGTTATAACCACGTCCCCAGCGCAGGGCTGCCGCCAGGTCAAAGTTTTCGGTTGTATCTTGAAATTTACTGGCGTAATGTTTGTAAATCCGGGCGCGGTAGGAAAAGTGTTCATTTTTCATCGGTTTGTCCCTCCGAGCACAAACTCGATAATATTTTTGAGGATTGGTTCATTATAAAAATTATTTATAAGACAACGTTTATGTCCGCTCATCGCAATTTTCTTGCACCGCAGCGGGAACCGAAGCAACTCAAAACAAAGCTCGGCACACTCAGCAGCATCGTTCCAAAAGACCGATTCCTGGTTTTCCAGATACATGTGCTGATGTTCGCTTGTCCGTTCAGCACAGAACAACCCGCCCAGCGCTGGAATTTCTATTGAGCGTTGTGTATGTAAATCTCGATTTCCCTTTGATAGAAGGCCAATACAAATTTTCGCAGCCAAAATGGCAGCGGAGTATGATTTATCGTCATTCAGACCTGGTCCACGCCAAGACTGTCTTAAAATAGACCATTCCGGTGCCTTTTGCCAGCCATCGCCCCAGATAGAAAGCGGTACGCCACGGTATAATAATTCTGCTAGAAAAGGTCCACGTTCTGGCATCCAGGTACCAATAAATACTACTTGGCTGGCATAATATTCTCGCTCATTCTTAGACAATAATCTCGGTGCATGAGCAATTTCATCAGCGCTACGCCAGACTTGCACAACATTATGTCCTCCAGCTTGCTTTGCCTCCACGACGTTTTCCTTCCTAACTACTGCAAGAAGATCATAATATGGTACGGCATCTCGATAATAGTAAAAACGCATCCCATCACGTGAACCGAACGGATCATCAACAGTATAATTTACAATCGGTACACCAATTGTCTTTAACAACCTCAAACATTTTGGACCAAGAAATGGACCCTGATCAACCCAAATGAGATCAGGAATTACATATTTGACTTCTCTATATAGTCTCTTATCGATGACGAAGCCAACACCAAGCCCGCCCGCATGATACAGCCAGCGCGCAACCCATCTGGATCGTCCCAACCAATTCCATGGGTCAATAAGTGTGACTTGATGACCGAGACGCTCCAATGCGTGCGCCCTGTGCAGGGAAGTGCCAGAAGCTGGGCTTATGTAAGCAATTTTCAAAGCTTTTGAGTTCTTCATTCCGTCTTTTGAATGATCAGCCACCTATTATCACCTCTTGAAACATTTTCGTTATCTGTAGCCCATAACTGTGCCAGCCATCCAGGTCTGCCACCCGTGCTAATCCCGCTTCGCTCATTGACCTGCGCTTTTCAGGGTCGCCTGACAGTTGCTGAAGCTTTTCAGTTATAGCATCTGGATCGCGAATTGTAACAATGAAGCCTTCGATGCCATCCGTAAAAAGATCCTCCGCACCCGAGTTCGTTGTCCCAATGACCGGACATCCGCATGCTAAAGCCATGGCTTGCACTAGAGCCATTCCTTCTTCAATACTGGGTAAGACCATTACATGGCTGCGGCTCATTAACTGTTTGAGTTCTGATTGAGGTATTGGCCTTAGAAACTCTACATTCTCTGGTGGGGGGGTAAATCTCAAATACCGTTCCATTTCTGGGCTCATGCTACCAATGACAGTCAAGTGTTTATTGGAATGTGAAAAACGTCTAAATGCCTCCAATAGATCGGGCACCCCTTTTCGGAAACACACCTGGCCGACGAAAAGCACTTCGAATTTATCAGATGGAGGATCGGTTACTTTCTCAAAAAGGTGGAGATTGACCCCGTAAGGAATTGTACGAATCTTGTTGTCGGGAACTCCCATTTCAATGAACGAGCGGTAGGCAAAAGTCGACGGAACGGTGATAATGTCACTGGCCTCGTATTCCGCCTCCTCTTTGGCAAGCATGCGTGGGTCAATCCCACGAAATTCTTCCCCCCAACGAGCAAATTCATCTTTGAGTATTTCGTTTTGAAATCTAATATGAGAAGATCCGCGATCACAGATGAACCGTCCGCCACGCGCCTGCATTGCTTGGCCACATCTCAATCCTGACCCGGATAAGGACATTAAGATATTGCCTTGAGGATGCTTCCAATCGGTATAACAATCTAACATCTCATGAGCATACCACGTCAAGTCGCGCTCAAACCGGCCATGTCCAAGCAGCCCCCATCTTGATAGGGCCATGTAGGGCGTTTGAAACCAGGGAAATGTAGTCACGCGGTCCATTGGAATCTCTTCTCCGCGCAACTTCCAGAACGGATAGCCAGTAAATAGATGAGCAAGCATTTCCATTTTTAGCAGTTCACGCGCCAGATCATAATAGTAGAACCTGCCGTTACAAACAAGGGTTACCTTAAGTTGAGTTTTCATATATGTTTGGCTGTTTCTTTTTTTTATTTTATCAACATCCACTTATGTGTACGGTCAATTCCTTCAAATAACCCTACAGTAGGCTTCCAACCTAGATATTGATGAGCAAGTGATATATTAAGCACATTTACAGGAACATCGAACAAACGACCTGAAGTGAATTTAACTCGTAAAGGGTGTTTGACTATTCTTCTAATTATCTCAATAAGATCATTCAGACTGTATCCCTGTCCTGCACCAATATTAAAAATCCTTGGCTTCCCATTTATTTTTGCTACCTTTAAAAAAGCTGAAGCAATATCACCCGCATAAATATAATCACGAACTATAGATCCATCGCCCCAGACAGTTATTTCTTCCTGGCGGATGGCTTTATCTAAAAAAGTAGGAATCACTCCTTGCGTTGAAGTAATTGGCTGTCTTTCTCCATAGGCATTTGCAATTCGCAAAATTGAATAGTCCAATCCATATAATATCCAGTACAAATTCAAATACTTCTCAATAGCAAGTTTTGTAATTCCATATGAGCTTGTCGGCTCAGTTGAATGGCTTTCCTTTATCGGTATCTCTTGGGGTATTCCATACACAGTACCCCCAGATGACGAGAAAATAATTTTTTTGACATGTGCCTTTCTTGCAGCATCTAGAAATTGCAATGTCCCCAAAAGATTTGCTTCGACATCATAAATCGGATTATCATTCGACGTCTGAGGAACTGTCAAATATACCAAATGAATAGCTAAATCACATTTTTTTAGTACTTGACGAAGATCGTCGGGATTTAAAAAATTTCCGAAAACTAATTTTGCTTTCTTCGATTGAAAATAATCCATACCGCTGGCTTCGGGCCTATCAAAAACCGTAACATCAAATCCAGCCGATGATAAATTTTCAAAAAGGTGTGAACCGATAAAACCTCCGCCTCCAAATACGACACATCTCATGTAATTTTGGCCTCCGAAAATTTGCTTCCGAGCGGATTGTGTCTAATAACAACTGGTGCTATATGAAGTGTATGGGCCAAGTGATTCTAGCTTGTAATTGCAGGTCTCACCATTTTGATTTAGCACGAGAATTGTTAATAAGGGGCATCCTTGAGCGTTTATTTACCCGATACCTTCCATGGAAATTGCGAGGAGAAGACCAACCATTTATCGCCTTTTAATTACTAATCTACATAATCCGGATATATATTTATGAAGTAAAAAATGTGTCCTATGGTAAATGGTTATTTTATATTGTTTAGTATTGATAAAAAGTGTGTCGGAATGATCCGAGTAAGACATTCGTGCATAGTAGAAACCCAACCGTGTTAATTTTTGGATAACTTGTTTAATAAGAAAAAGTTGATTTTTCAAGAGAAAATCATGAAACTCAATTGTAATTTGTCCAGCTCTAAGCAATAGCTCATCGGAACTCTGGAGCAGGACGTCGATTTCAGCACCTTCAATATCAAGTTTAATAAGATCAATACTCTTAATGTCATTGTTTTGGATTATATCTCTCAATGTTATAGATTCCACCATAATGGCGGGTTGATTCGTTTTTTCACAAAAATATCCAGAACTACAATGGGATTCTCCCAACATCAATCGAAAAGGAGCCCCTGTCCCAGTAACCGCAACCGGGAAGAACTTTACTTTTGACAATGAAGGTAGGTTTGAAAAAAGGCGCGGGTCAGGTTCAAATCCATATATTCGGGCATCATAGTTTTGACTCATGTAGGTGGAAAATTCGCCGATATTCACACCACAATCAAGCACTAATGGTTTTGGCCCTAGGAAATTTTGGACGAAAGTATGTTGGCAAATACGAAGAATTCTCATCACACTTCCTTTCTCATTTTTTTCTATATTGCTTTTGAAAATATAAATAAGCAGAGCTTAAACCTGATGCAATTTCTTTAATTGGAGGAATTGATAATGTAGCTAAAAATCGCCCCACTGATATTTCAGATAATTTTATTGCTTGTTGGACAATCATTATTCCCATAGCAATTTCAATCATAAATAAAGCCACCGCAGCTCCGGAAAGCCCCAACATTTTGGTAAATAGATATATGAGAACAATTCCAGTAAAACCGTAAATCAGAAAATATATCAGTGCGACAGATCCGTGCCGATTAGTCGAGTAAGCTACCATCAGAGCTGAATACCAAATAGAATTGGTCACTGCCGCCGCCAGAAGAAACAAAAACGTTGGCCAGTGGATCGATATTTGACCAAAGGTCCAGATTGGAAAGATCCACAGACTCATCGGGATTAACAAAACCGCCACAGCCAAGCATGACCAAAAGCAAATGCGAACGGATTCTAGAAATAGTTTTAGATATAAAGGTTTGTCTCCAGTGCCAAAAGCCAAGGCCATCTCTGGTTCTGTCAATCGATTGATCACCTGTCTCGGCTGGATAACAAAGTTACTCAAGGTTCGCAATGTTACAAAAGTAGCCACAGCGGAAGGTCCAAGCACAAGTCCAATTACCAGTCGCACCCCTTGGATATTTAGAGCATTTCCTAATGGAAAGGCCAAAGATGCAAAAGAAGGCGCAACCAGGCGTCGAATTTCCTTTAGTGTAGCAAATTGGAAGCCATAGGTCAGCCACGGACAAACCTTTCGCTGCTCTCTCCACATCAGCGTCGTTCCAATCAATCCCCCCAAAAAAAATCCCAAGGCCACTTGGACCGGACCCCCTCGCAAAGTTATAGCCAAAGACATACCACAAAAATCGAAAAGCTGAAGTAGGACAACAAAAAACATGCTTTTTGGGTAGTTTCCAGTTGCCCAAAATCCAGCATTTAACAATCCTCCTTGAAAACTCAAAAGAACATCACCGACCAGGATCAAAAAAACGAGCGATGTTTCCTTTTCTGTCATGGTAGTAAGTTGGAGCCATTGATGAAGAGGAACTATCCACGAGAATATCACAGCGACGAACCCAATTACTAATGAGAGACAAAGGAGTAGTACCCAGGTACTTTGATACACAGCGATCGCTCCGTGGCGATTTCCTTTCCCAGTCTGCATGGTAATGTCTCGACAGGATGTCGAGGTAAAACCGCCATCTCCCATCGCTAGATAAACGGGAATGGTAGCGAGCATCAACCACTCTCCATACCGTAAAGTTCCCCAGAAACTGAGAAATAAAGGCACTTCACCAAGCCGAATGATGATCTGAACCACCTGGCCAAAAGCTTGTGCGCGTATACCGCTTTCAAGACGACTTCGAAGTGTTATATCAGCCTCCAATCTGCTTTTGACCAAGCTTTTCTCATTTTTCTACTCATTTTTTCAGTTGAACCACTAGAACTCGGCATCGCAGATTTGTGTCAAAAGATCTTTCGTTCAAGTTAAAAGGTGAGAAATCTAAATTCAGGCACGATAAAAAAACGGGGCTGTCATGGATGGTATTTATGATGGGGATTAAATTTTAGATGAGAGCGATTTAACTTTCTTTCTGCCGTCAATATCATCATAATAATGCGAATACTTGGAATAATACCTGTGATAATAATAACCATACTTGCGGCTGCGCGGATCGACTTGATTGAGTACCACCCCCAACACGCGCGCCCCCACAGTTTGCAACTGCTCGAGCGTCTGCCTGAGTGCACTCAGCTTGGTCATGCCTGGTCTCGCCACTATAATGACTCCATCCAGCTCGGGAGCCAGAGCAACTGCATCTGTGACAGTTAATACGGGTGGAGTGTCAATTACAATCAAATCATATTCTTGGTTTAAACGATCTAAAATATCTTTCATTCGGCGGGAAGTCAGCAGCTCGGCAGGATTGGGTGGCAGACTGCCAGATGTGATAATTGCCAGGCCCGCCACCGAGGCGCTTTGGATGGCCGCTGGGATATTTTCGAGTGACCGGACAAATAAACTGCTCAAACCCATCCGATTCATCAAACCAAATTTTTCATGAACGGTTGGGCGCCGCATATCAGCATCGATTAATACAGACTTTTTCTCACCTTGTGCCAGCACAACAGCCAAATTGGAAGAAATGGTGGTTTTGCCTTCCTGAGGCGTGGAGCTGGTAACCAGGATCCGACGAAGTGGAATGTCTACCGATGCATAGGTGATGTTTGTTCGTAAGCTTCTAAATGCCTCGGCTACTGGCGATCGAGGCTGATCCATACTAATGGGCTTCCCCTCCACGATTTGATGACTGGCGATCACTCCCAAGACAGGTAAATTAAATTTTTGGCGAATATCATCCGGGTTACGGATAGTATCGTCTAACATATCTATCAAAAAAATGACGCCAGCAGCTAACAAGACACCCGCAAATGCAGCTAGCAGTGTGTTACGAGTTGTCATTGGGCTAACTGGTTCCCTCGGTACGCTCGCCGGCTCGGAAACAAATACGTTCGTACTGGTCTGAGCCTCTGCCAGCCGAACTTGCTCAAAATTAGTGACAAGGCTTGAATATAATTGCCTATATTGTGTGAGCCTGGCTTCAAATTGTAATTTTTGTGCAGGATCACGTTCGTTGGAAATTGCAAGGGTTGTATCATTAACCTGTTTTTCCATCTCGAGGACTTGCTGGGCAAGACCTTTTTGAGTGGAAGCATAGCGCTGAGATTGTAATTCACGGATACGGTCAGTAAAAACTACAGCCAGGGTATTGGCAATATCTGCCGCCTGTAATGGGTTTGGATCCTGGACCGTAACAAGGATGAGTTGGGTGTTACGCACAATTTCGACACTCACATATTCCTTCAGGTCGTCGCTTGTGGTTTGTAGTTTTAAAATATCGATCACACCTTGTAATACCGGACGATCGAGGAGCATTTCTGCATAAGTGCTGGTTTGTGTCTGCGTGCTCACCATGGCGCTGGTATCAAGACTGCGCATCGCGGGCGGGTCACTTATCAATAATCTGGTGGAAGTTTCGTACAAAGGGGTCGTGTTTATGGAAATAACATACAGCGCGATAGCTGCCAACAGACCAGCCAAGGCTATCAACCAGGCCCAGTTCAAGAGCAAATAGAAATATTCCTTGATATCGACTGCCGCGAAAGCATCATCGTTTTCTTCGATTTGATTCATAGATATTACCATCCAAAAAGATCAGGAAATAGAAAGCACCTACAGGGGTGTATTTCGCTAAAGTTTACACCAAATGAACTTGTTTCTGTGTCAAACGCAAGCATATTGCAAGCTTCTTTGCGACAGATGTCTATGCGTCAGCATATCTGCATATTCTTCCATCTCCGGATCAGTAGAATATCGCAAGTAATAAAATAACTCCAGCCAAAAGGCCAAAGTCATTTATTAACCCATTTACAGAGAAGCTTATGCGACTAACCCTACAGCACCATACTATGAATATAAATCCAAAGTCTATCGATAATAATTTGGTTGGTTCTGCGAGCATGCGAACATGGAGATTTCTCCCAAAAAATCGATACAGACCATTGGAAATATTGGTGAAAACAAACTCAATAATTATTTTATCACCATGGTTGACAGATATCTCGGCAGGAGAATATTCAAACCGACTGGCTTTGACTCGAAATGTTCGTGCGATTGATGCATGCAGCTGGGCTAGGCAATGGCACAAATGCCTCCGTCAGCCCAGCTAATATATTGAGAAAAGAAATGCATCTGTTTGAAAGTCTTCGTAAGTGCAGGCAGTTATTCGGTGCTCTTTAGCTATTTAATTCTTATTTCCGCAGTAAAGTTGATGTTATAGCCCAGATAAAAAATAGTGGCTACGCGCATTAGTATGCAGGATTCATTGTCACATACTGGGCTAGTGGTGATGCTACAATAGTTTCATTCCAAACAAAATGCCCATGATGCGTCAGGCATCGATCAAACCAACCGTTTCAGATAAATATCCAGGACACATATTAATGGCTTGAGGTTCATTATGGTACATTACAATATGCATGAAGTTCCTTCGCAAAAAAGCCATTGACACAGATACCGTATCCGCGCATCTGGCATTACGTAACAAATATTGCGCGTATATCCAGAAACAAGTTTTGTTAGTCTGCTTACTCTTCACCTGACTGTTAGCACGCAAAGTTGCCGTTCAGTCTATTACATTTATATTCAGAAGGCTAAAGCGATGAAATTATCCAGGATCATCGATTCACCAACCAACGAATTCCCAACAGCAGACCAATTATTTCAAAACCACTCTGAGCAGGCCGAAGATGCCTTGCGCGAGAGTGAAGAACGTCTGAATCTAGCCCTGGAAGCCACCGAACTGGGTTTATGGGATTACGACATGGTCAGTAATTCCACCTCGGTTAATTCATATTACGCCACGATGCTAGGGTTCACCCTGGAAGAATTTATCAGCATCCCGGGCATTTGGGTCAGTCTGCTACACCCAGATTATGCCACCCAGGTATTAAAAGCCTGGAACGATCATTTGCGCGGAAAGACGCAAGTCTTCTTTGCCGAGTATCCCATGCGGACTAAGTCCGGCGAGTGGAAATGGATCCAAGCCCAGGCCAAGGCCAAGGAGCGCCGAGCAGGCAAAGCAGTCCAGCACATTATCGGTACTCACAAGGATATTACCAAGCAAAAACAGGCTCAACAGGAATTGCAGCTGTTTTACAAAATTAGCGACATTGCTGTCAAAGAAATTGGCCTTGATCAGAAACTGCAGCGCATGCTCGCAAGTTTGCTGGAAGTGATCTCAAACCACAGCGGGATGATCCATCTGATAGATGAGCAAATGGGCACTCTGAAACTGGTGGCAGCGGAAGGGATCGCGGCTAAAGCCCAGGCGCATTATGGGAGTATGTCGGTTAGGGCCGAATTCTGGAGTTTCGTCACTCAGAGCGGTCAGCCTCTTGCCTTGCCATCTTCACCGGCTGGATTTCGGACATTGCCAAAGTATTTACGCCTGACAAATTTCAAGCATGCAAATTTATTCCCGATCAACGAGCAAGGCAAGAACATGGGAGTCCTTTCGGTTTTCGGAAAAGAGAAAATCCAGCCTGATGGATATGAGTACAAACTGCTTTCAGAAATCGCCGGTCAGATAGGGGTTGCCATTGGAAGGGAATCCCTGCGGTTAAAGGCAGAACAGGCAGTCGTGATGGAAGAGCGCCAGAGGCTCGCCCGTGAATTACATGATTCTTTATCCCAATCGCTTTATAGCCTGGCCCTCAACACTGATGGTGCCCTGGATTATGCACACATCGGGGATACAGACCAGGTAGTGACGGTTTTGGAGCAAATGAGCGAGATCATCCAACAAACTCTGAAGGAGATGCGCCTGCTGGTTTATGAGCTAAGACCATCCCTGCTTGAGCAGGAAGGGCTGGAAAGCGCATTGCGCAATCGATTAGCAATGGTTGAACAACGCGCCCGCATGGAGACATTCCTGTCCATACACATGATGAGTAGCTTATCAGTACAGGACCAGTCCGAGATTTACGGGATCGCTCAGGAAGCCTTGAACAATGTGCTCAAGCACTCAGCTGCCAGCCAAGTTTCTGTACAGGTGTATGAAACGGATGGCCAGGTCGTACTTGAGATCCAAGATAACGGCCAAGGATTTGACAAGAAAGCACCGGAAAATCAGTCAGGGATTGGCCTGGTCAGCATGAAAGAGCGAGCAAAAAAACTGAATGGTCAGATCGAAATTAAATCCACACCCGGACAGGGAACGTTGGTGCGGGTGCAATTTAGCCCGGCCCCTGCATTTTGATAGGCACCCAAGCCTCTATTTCTACAGCCCGATTCTTATAATAGACGGGCTTTTCGATTAGTGTATCTCTAAATAATAATGGGTACAATTTCTTAAAATCAGGATCGGTATTCTGTTTTACCGATTTATAATACCGAGAGAAGCAAATGAGCGATCGGATCCGAATCTTAATCGCAGACGACCATACCATTGTGCGTGAAGGCCTGCGCACAATGTTGAAACCTAAACCGGACATGGATCTGATCGGCGAGGCGACTGATGGTGCTGAAGCCGTCGAAAAAGCAGCCGAACTTAAACCAGATGTCGTCCTGATGGATTTGCTTATGCCCCGCAAAAGCGGCCTGGATGCAATTCGGGAAATCATTCAGGCTAACCCTGCGATCCATATTCTCGTTTTGACCAGTTTCAGTGAAGAAGACCGGGTGATCGAAGCGATAAAAGCCGGTTCCAAAGGCTATGTATTGAAAGATTCTTCTCCCCAAGAGTTGATACAGGCTATCCGGGACGTCCATGCAGGCAAGCTCTTCCTTTTTCCTGGAATGACAGATCGTATCATTCAGAAACTGATTCAGCCCGAACAATCAGCCTTCGCCAACGATGATCTGACCGAACGTGAGGTTGAAGTTTTGCGCCTGGTGGCCCAGGGTCTTTCTAACCAGGATATTGCGGATCGCCTGAAAATTGGAGAAGGCACTGCCCGTTTCCATGTGAACAATATTCTGACGAAATTAGGTCTCAGCAACCGGACTCAGGCTGCCTTATACGCCCTACGAAAAGGGTTAGCCAGTCTTTATTAGACCAGGTATTGGAAATAGACCGACTGTAAGTTTGGACGGTTGTTTTTATGATTTACCCACCAATCTATTTTTATTCACGCTGGAGGAAAAGATGAAATTTGCTCGTGGTTTAGTTTCTGTAATCCTGATTGCTGTATTCCTGGCCGCCTGTGCCCCGGCAGCCGCACCTGCGCCCACCCAGGCTCCCGCCCCAACCGCTGCGCCCGCTGCCACAACTGGTAAAATTTGCGTGGCTCTTGATAGCGGCGGTGTCGATGATAAAGGTTACAACCAGAGCGCTTGGGAAGGCGCGCAAGCCGCGGCCAAGCAGTTGGGTTGGGATGCCGTCTACCTTGCCAACAATCAGCAGACTGACTGGGAAAAAACCATCAATGAATTCCTTAATTCCAAGTGCACTCTGATTGTGTCGGTCGGCTTTCTCGGCGCTGATGCCATCAAGGCTGCCGCAACCGCTCATCCAGATCAGTTATTCCAGAGTCAAGACTATGCATATGACCCGGTTCTCCCCAACGTCTGGTCACAGCTATATGCGATGGAACAGGGCTCCTTCCTGGCCGGTTACCTCGCCGCTGGTATGACCAAATCGGGCAAGATTGGCGGGTTCGGTGGAATGAACATTCCTCCAGTGGCCGACTTCTTCATCGGTTTTCAAGATGGCATGGATTACTATAATAAGCAACACGGAACCAGTGTTAAACTTTTAGGTTGGAGCAATGAAAAGCTGGATGGCACTTTCGTGGGCAATTTCACCGACACCGAAGCAGCCAAGCGCAACGCTGAAAACATGATGGACGAAGGCGCTGATATCATTTTGCCGCAATCCGGTCCTGAAGGCCTGGCAGCTGCGGCCGCGATCAAAGCCCGCGGTGGCGTGATGTCCATCGGTGCAGATGCCGACCAATTCCTGGCTGATCAGGCTTCTGGCAATGTTTACCTGACCACCATTATGAAGAATCTGGGCGTTTCGATCATCGAAGCAGCTACAGCAGTCTCATCGGGTACTTTCAAGGGTGGCACTTCCGTCGCCACTTTGCAGAGCGGCGGACTCCAACTGGCTCCATTCCACGATTTCGAATCCCAGGTTCCTGCAGCACTGAAGACCGAGATGGAGCAGATCAAAGCTGACATCATCAGTGGCAAAATTGTTGTAAACAACTGGGCTTCCCTCTCCAAGAAAAAATAAGAACACATCCTGAAAATAGGTTTACCGCTTAAAAAGCCCTCTCTGTTATGTAGATTTCTGCCAAACAGAGAGGGCTTATTTCTTCCAAAACAAGGGCACTCAACCGCACAAGCAAGTCTCTGTGCGACAAACACACGCTCCTAATGGTCATCATGAAATATGTCCGCTATGTGAGTTCGCGCTTTGGCAACCCATTGTGTCGAAGAAGAGCTTGCCAAATCGCTGGAGACCGCCCTTCATCATTGTCATATTTCTAAAGAAATCATACCCCTTATGACACCTGTCCTCGAGTTAAAAAACATCACCAAATCATTTGGCAACCTGGTTGCCAATGACCATGTCTCCCTCTCTTTTGAAAAAGGTGAGATTCATGCCTTGCTGGGAGAAAACGGGGCTGGCAAATCGACTTTAATGAACGTTTTGTACGGTTTGTACGAACCGGACGATGGCGAAATTATTGTCAACGGCGTCCGCACAACCCACGCCAGCCCACTCTCTGCCATCCGCGTCGGAATTGGCATGGTCCACCAGCATTTCATGCTCGCTCCAGTCCTGACCGTCACAGAGAATGTCATCGCCGGGGAGGAAACCCTGCGATACGGCTCGCTTCTCGATCGCAAGACCGCCGCCAAACGCATTCTTACGATCTCACGCCAGCATGGCCTGGAAGTCAACCCGGACGACTACGTCAAAGATCTGCCGGTTGGCCTCCAACAGCGGGTGGAAATCGTCAAGTTGCTCTATCGAAATGCCAATATCCTTATTCTAGACGAGCCCACCGCGGTACTAACCCCTCAAGAAGTAGATCAACTCTTCCAGGTGCTCAAATCTCTGGCGGCCGAGGGCAAAACCATCATTTTCATCTCACACAAGCTGAAGGAAGTGATGGCCATAGCCAACCGCATCACGGTCCTGCGCGCCGGCAAAGTAGTTGCCACGGCGTTGCCTTCAGAAGTGAATGAGGAAAAGCTAGCCGCCCTGATGGTTGGCCGCGAAGTGATCTTGAGGGTCAGCAAGCAGACCTCACAGCCCGGAGATGTTGTACTCAATGTCCAGAACCTAAAGGTACTGACCGATCGCCGGAATCTGGCGGTTGATAGTGTCAATTTTACGATTCGCGCCGGCGAAGTTTTAGGAATTGCTGGCGTCCAGGGTAACGGCCAAACCGAACTGCTGGAAGCTCTGACCGGCCTTCGCTCCGTTTTCGAGGGCCAGATCTGGATTGGTGGAGTTGAAACCACCCATGCCAGCCCACGTCAGGTCATCGAACACGGTGTCGGGCACATCCCCGAGGACCGGCAGCGCGAGGGCCTGGTGATTTCCGCCCCGCTCACCACCAATATGGTTCTGTGCACTTATTACCTGCCACCTTTCTCGAAAGGCATCGTCTTGCAAGACCGGGTGATCGAAGCGCAGACGCGCCAACAAGTGCTGGATTTTGACATCCGCACTCCCGGAATTGAGACCACCGCAGGGTCGCTTTCAGGTGGAAATCAACAGAAAGTAATCATTGCTCGAGAATTCTCTCGGCCGCTTAAGCTCCTAATCGCTTCCCAGCCCACCCGAGGACTGGACGTCGGCTCAATAGAATATGTCCACAGCCAGATCATCAAGAAGCGCGATCATGGCACGGCCGTACTATTGGTATCGACCGAGTTAGACGAAATCCTGGCACTCTCCGACCGCATCGCCGTCATGTTCCGCGGAAAAATCGTGGGCGTCCTTGATGCGGCAACTGGTACAAAGGAAGCCCTGGGGCTGCTGATGGCCGGGCTGCTACAAAACACGAGCAGCAAATCTCAGGAAGGATGAGGAAATTATCGTGGACGAAACTTCGCCGTATACATTAAACCAACTTCCTGAGTCTGCGCCAGTTGAGAAGAAGCATGCCTTTGCATCAATCTGGTTGGCTATCCGCACGCCAGTCTTAGCCTTTCTGGCTGCGATTGGTGCGGGCGCCCTGCTGATCGTCGTGACCGACACGGCCGTGATGGGGTTAGCCTTACAAGCCATTCAGGCACTCAACATATTTAAAGACCTGCTGCTTATCCTTGCCCTTGCCGTGCTGGTAGCTGTCTTCCGGTTATATTTCAGCAGCCGGGCAGAAAACCTGCCATTGCTAAAAAGGCTATCCCCTGGCTTACAGCGCCTTGCGAAGGCGGGCCTGATTGTGCTCGGTCTCGGCATCACGTTCTTGTTGCTTCTGGCTGCTGGTTTTGGGGAAAGCATGCGTGCGGCTCTGGCAGCAGCCTCTCTGGCCTATGCTTCCATGGCTGAAGGCTCTTTGGGCAATTTGGGCGAAATGTCATCAGCCCTACGTTCCGGCGACCAACAAGCCCTTCTGCAAGCCTTCAACCCGATTTCGGAAAGCCTGGTATCAGCCACTCCTTATATTTTCAGCGGGCTCTCAGTAGCCATTGCCCTGCGGTGTGGCATCTTCAACATCGGTACTGAAGGACAGCTTTTCATGGGAGCCATCTTTTCGGTTGTGGTCGGTTTTGGCCTAAAAGGATTACCTTTCTACATCCACATGCCGCTGGCCGTATTGGCCGGAGCAGCCGGGGGAGCCTTGTGGGCCTTGATTCCTGCCATTCTGAAGACACGCTTCGGCTCGAACGAAGTGATCAACACCATTATGTTGAATTATGTTGCCTTCGGGTTGAATGGATGGTTGCTGAATGGCCCCATTCGCCGCGCGGACGAATCTAAACCAGTTAGTGAATACATCCAACATTCAGCCGAATTGACAACCTTTTTCGCCTATCCAAACCGCCTGCATCTGGGCATCTTTATCGCCATTGGAGTAGCAATCTTCCTTTACTGGTTTCTGTTTCGTACCACCTTCGGGCTGGAGATCAGAACGGTTGGGCAAAACCCCAATGCAGCCCGATATTCCGGAATGAATATTACTCGCAGTTATATCATTGCCTTCTGCATCTCTGGCGCTCTGGGCGGGCTAGCCGGAGCAAATGAAGTTCTGGGGGTAAATCACTATCTTTCCGGCGCTATTTCTCCAGGTTACGGGTTCGATGCGATTTCTCTTTCCATCCTGGGAAACAACCACCCGATCGGAGTGATTTTGACATCCCTTTTGTTTGGCACCCTTCGCAACGGGGGCACCCGCATGCAGAACATCGCCAGAGTTCCCGCGGAAATTATCACAGTCGTCCAGTCACTGGTTGTAGCCTTTATCGCTGCTCCAGCCATCATCAAAGCCCTCTTTCGTATCAAGAGCAAATCAGATGACCGGCTGGTATTGACTCGCGGATGGGGCAAGTAGGGATAAAAAGAATGACATCAACCCGAGGAACTACACAAAAAGACTTGGCGGAAATTACAGAACGCAACCGCTACCGAACGATTGGCATCATCATCCT